>DATNAW010000154.1:0-7245 GCA_035572335.1 Rhodanobacteraceae bacterium | reverse complement strand
CATCCTTGACCGCTGCATCGCCGGCTCGTCATTCCCGCGCGACAGTGCCGGAATTGAATTGGTAGGTTGTGGTGAGCGGCCTTCGCGAACCCCAGCGTGTCACCTGGATCACTGCAATCCTGCAAGACACGCCTGCAAATGTGCGGCATCGGCGCTCGCCAGCCGCACGCGTCCGGAATTGGCGACGATCACTTCCTTGCCTTCGCGCGCGTTCGCGTGGCAGATCGTGAAACGCACGTTGCTGCCGCCCGCGCTGCCGCTCGGCTGGAACGCGATCTCTCCGCGTCCGATGCTGGTGATCACGCGCGTGCCTTCGGGTATCGCCGCCTGCGCCGTAATCAGGGCCGCGTTGTCGTCGGGCTGCCCATCGTGATCGGAATCCTGCGCGATGATCCAGCCGTGCTGCCAGTCGTCGCCTGCGCTGCATCGGCGGCCGTCGCGACTCGGGCAGACCAGCACGCGCGCATTGCGCATGACCGCGGCAGAACGTGCATGCCGCAGCGTTCCGGCAATCGCCGCTTCGGCGCTCGCGGCTCGTGTGCGTGCCAACAGGTTGGCCATTGCGGGCGCGCCGATCATCGCGAGGATGCCCGCGATCGCCAGCGCGATCAGCAATTCCGTCAGCGTGAACCCCTGCGCCGCGCGTCCGTGATGAGCCATGCCGTTCCCTCCGAATGAAGGGAACAGTCTGGGCAACGCGCGCAAGGCACGGCAGCAGGGCAGGGCGCGGGATCAGGTCGGCGATCGCCTACACGGGGTGTAAGACGAAGGCCGGCGCGCTTAGATCTGTCGTCAGGTTCGTGTCGTCGCGTGGGCTTTGGCGATCAGATCCGACAGCCGACGCATATCCGCCAGTTTCTGCGCTTCCGCCGAGGCACCGGCGATTTGGGCTGCCGCCTCGGTCAGAGCCGCGTCGCGCTGCTTGCGGCCGTTCGCGTCGTCGGGCTGCGAAATCGCGCTGACGTATAGCGCATATGCGTAGTCGTGGCGGAAGGTGATACCGGTCGCACCCGCCTTTTGTTGTTGGTCGTACCACATCAGCGCGGGCTGCAGGGTTTTGCGGGCTTCATCGTGGCGACCTTGCATTGCGATGCTTTCGGCAAGGATGTATGTGGCGCGTGATTCGAGCGGCTTCGGATCGGTTTGCACCGCCACCGAATTCGGGATGATCGCCAACCACTGTCGCGCCAGGGGTTCGGCTTGCGCATAGCGACCGAGCTGCACCGCCGCGCGTGCAGCGACATTGAAGCTAATTTCCAACATGTTGTTTTTCAAGCGCGTTGCACCGGCGTCCGTCGCGGGTACTTCGATCGGCTGGATCATCGGGCGTGCCGCAGTGACCTCGGCCAATGCGGGCTGTGCTGCGCCCTCGTCCAGCCTCAGCTGGCCGCCCATCAGCTGTTGATTCATCGCATGGGCCGCGAGCAGGCGTTGGGGAGAATGGGGTGGCAAAAAGCTCGTCGCGAGCGTGTGCAGGTTGCGCAGGTAGGCTTGCAATGATTGGTCTGCGCCCGCCGAGTCGCCGCTCTGCGCCTGAACTCGGGCAAGCCCGGCCCAAATATAGACGGTCACCGCAGCGAGACCCTTGGGACTGCGCGGGTCCTGCGGCAATGCCACCGCCGAGTGTGCCGTGGCGATGGAGGCAGAAACTTCACCACGCTCGAACTGGAACGTCGCGACCTGGGCCCGGGCCTGCGCCCACCTGGCCCAGGCATCGAGACTGGAAGGGTTGAAGCGCACCCAATCCTGGGCGGCCTGCACGGTCTGGTTGGCGTAAGCCGCGGCGGCTGCCGTGTCGTGTCGACCATCAGCAAGGTCGCCGAGCCGCTTCACGGCAAAAAAGCGATCCTCCAGCGAATGCAGATCGCCGGGACGGCGGGCGAGCACCTTTTCGGTCATCGCGAACACCTGCTGCTCGAGCTTTTGCGCCTCGTCATTGCGGCCGAGCGCCTGCAGCTCCCCCGACTTGGTGTCGGCGGTATCGGCCCAGGACGCCGCGGCATTCAGGTCCGACAGATCCAGTGCACCAAGCCCTGCAAGCGTCTTGAGTGCTTCGTCGCAGGTTGCCAAAGCTTGTTGCGGCCGTTGGTTCAGGCAAACGATGTTCAAGGTATCGGCGTAAAGTTGACGCACCCGACGCGATGGATTTGCACCGGTGACCAGCGGCTTCAGCAGGGCGGCGGTTTGGTCCATCGGCGCCGTACTCCCGCCGCCTGTGGCGGATCCAAGATTTGCGTTGTACAAAATCGAGGCAAGGCCATAGATCACGGGTTCGCCATCGTCGCCTGATGCGTGCAGCTTTTTGAAAATCGTCTCGGCTTCGCCGAAGGTCTTGCTCGCAGTCTTTGGGTCGCCGCTGGCATCCTGGGCCGAACCAAGCCGCACCAGCGCCATCGCCTTGTTGATTTCGGTTTCCGGGGTGAGCAACGCCGGTGGCAGGCCGTTGTAGTAGTCGACAGTTTTCTGAGCCAGCATGCCCAGCGTGCCGAGCCGGCCGGTGGGCGCGAGCTCGTTGTAGAAATCGTCGATCATGAAACCGACCAGATTCTCGGCGTGCGTGCGCGAGGCTTGGGCCTCGGCTTGAGCGGTCTTCGCGCGGTGCATGCCGACGAAACCGAAAATTGCCGCGATGACCGCGAGTACCAGCAGTACCACGCATACCGTTGCGACCATGCGCGTGCGCAGCAGCGCGCGATGCGTCGCCGCTTCGCGGTCGCGTTGTTCCGCGAGTTGCCGCTCGGCGGCTTCGCGCGCTTCGCGCGCGTGGCGTTGGTTGCGGCTGGCGAGCACCACGCTGCACAGCACGTCGTGGGTCAATTCCACACGGCGCATGTCGAGGCGTTCCTCGATCCGCAGCAGGCGACGGTTGACCAACGTTGCCAAGGCGTCGGGTGCGGCGCCGGCTTCGGCCAACGCCTTGAGCACGCGTTCTTCGGCGAGGCTTTCGCGGTAACCGGATTCGGTCAGCAGCTCGTCCTCGACCACCCGCCGCACGCCCACGGGCTGATCGACCAGCGCACGTTCGTAGAACTCCGACAGGATGGTATCGCGCGAACCGGCCAGCAGGTCGGCGGAAATTTCCTTGCGCCCCTGCGCCTTTCGTGCCGCATTGAGTTCGCGACAAACCAGGCTCAGCAACGAGGGTTCGATTTCCGCGTTGATCAGTTCCGAACCACCGGCCACGAAACGCACGATGGCTTCCGCGACCTCTTGCGAGACCAGCTTGCCGCCGGGCTTCACCACTGCGCTCAAAGCCTGCGCACCGTGCATGCGCGCCAGCCGCATGCGGTTCTGGGTGATGGACGGCATCATGTCCTTGACGCCTTCCAGGTGCGCAAGATAGTCCTCGCGCAGTGCGATCAGCACGCGGTAATCCGCGCGTGCGAAGTCGAATTGCTCGACCGCGCTGTCGTCGTCGTCCATGCGCCTTTCCAGCGCGGCCGGCGGACGGTTCTCGACCAGGTCGGCGAGGTCTTCGAGAAACTGCCGGGCGCGTAAGCGGCCGGCATCGTTGGCCTGGCCGAGCGTGAAGATTTCCTCGAACTGGTCGAAGATCAGCAACGGCATCAGCGTGCGCCCGCCGGCATCGCGCAACAGGTCGCCGCGGTGGTGCAGGAACTCCCACAGCGATTCGCCTTCGATCGAGCTGCCGGGTCGCGTCCAGTGGCCCGCTTCTGCGGTGGCGCGGAAGACTGCCTGCTTGATCTGCGCAGACGGTGGCGGCGATTCGGCCGCGTAGTCGATGCGCACGTAGACCGGACAAAATCGCTCGTCGCGCAGCCGCGGCACCAGGCCGGCACGCAACAAGGAGGTCTTGCCGAGGCCCGACTGCCCGAACAGC
Source organism: Rhodanobacteraceae bacterium (assembly GCA_035572335.1). Classification (GTDB taxonomy): domain Bacteria; phylum Pseudomonadota; class Gammaproteobacteria; order Xanthomonadales; family Rhodanobacteraceae; genus 66-474. The sequence goes on along the minus strand of DATNAW010000154.1, from coordinate 3,404 downwards.
ACCGTCAGCAATTTGCGCTGCACGCGTCGCGCGAGTTCCGCGGCTTCCTCGTCGCGGCCATGGAAGTACGCGCGGGTTTCCTCGCTGTAGGAGAACAGGCCAAGCCACGGATTTTCGGGATCGAGTGCGACCTTATCCTTTCGGGGGGCAGGGATGTCGTTCATGGACGACTCCCTCTGCACAGTTCCTGCAGGCGCCGCACGAACTCCGCCGTCGGCTCGCCGCCGGCGAGCCGGACCATGTGCACGGCCTTGAAGATTTCCGGCACCAGCGCCGAGGCTTCGGGCGTATCGTCGATGCAAACCGGCAGAGTGAATACCGCGCCTTCGGCCATGTTGCGGGTGCGGTCGACGGCGTAACTCCATTCGCGGCGGAAGTAGGCTTCGTGCCGTTGCTGGGTGGACGCGGAAATCACCGGCACGAAGAAACTGCAGCGCGCGATGTTGGCGCGGATCTTGCGGTCGTAATCGTCGCCGCCTTCGAGCCGGTCGAGATCGAACCAGGTGGTCAGGCCCGCAGCATCCAGACCGGTCTTGAGCCGCTGTACCGCGGCCAGATCCTCGCGCGCGTAGCTGATGAAGATCGCGTTCTCCGGCATTTCACGCGCTGGCGGCAGGAAACGCTGTGGCGAGCTGTCGGGCCCGCTCGCGGCCGCTTCGGGTTGGCGCGCGCTCCAGCGTTTGTGCAACTCTGCGACGAAGGCCTCGGCGCCGGCGAAGACGCGGGTCCGCACGCTGACCTGTTGCAGGAAGGCGACCAGCCGGCCGTCCTGCAAGGTATGGTCGTCGGCAAACACCTCGGTGACGTCGCGTGGGTCGGACAGCCGCTTGCGCTTCGCCATCCTCAGGAACAGGCGCGCCAGCCAGTTGGAAAAATCGCTGCCGATCAGCAGCAGGTGATTGTGCTCGAGTTCGTGGAACAGTTTCTCCGGCGTCAGGTGCTCGGACTGCAATGCGCAGATGAATTCCAGCATGTCCTCGTCGGAGAGCACGTACGTCGGCGATGCGGACAGCCGGCCGAACAGGTGATAGACCACGGTGCGCTGCAACTGGGCGCGTTCGGTCGGCAGATCCGCGATGCGGTTCGGCGAGTAGGCAATGATGTCCGTGGTTGGTTGCCCGCCGTAGCGCTCGACGTTGATCGCGTTTTCGAGCAGCGGGTCGAACGTGGTGGTCACGAACAGATCGAAATCCGTGATCTGCGCCAGTTGGCGCAGCGCCATGGATGGCTGCGGTTCCACTTCGCGCATGATCGAACGCAGGCGGGTGTAGGCTTCCTCGCGGCGTCCGTGCTGTCCGAGATAGCTGCACATCACGTCGTTGAGCGTCACGGGATCGGGCAATCCGGACGTGTCTATCGACAGCCGCACGGCGAGTTTCTCGGCCAGCCATTCGTATAGCGGGCGCAGGCCGCGGTCGGTCTGCACGTGCAGCAGGTCCGGGCCGATGATCGGGATGACCCGGTGTTCCTCGATGTAGTTCAGCAGGTCGTCCCAGGCGTCCTCATCGAAATCCTGCGCGGTGCCCGGAATGGCGTGAAGGCTATTCATGCTGCTGCCTCGAGAAGTGGAAGCAGGCCCCGGAAGCGGCAGGCCGCGCGGATCGGATGCAGCACGGCTGGACCGCATCCAGGGCGCGCCGATGGCGGGGATGCGGCTAACGAAACAGGATCAGCCGGGCACCGAATTGGTGCAGCTTGACGGGGTGCAGGAGGATGCCGGTACGCGGCGTGGAAGCCGGACAAACGGGCGCGGCATCCGTGCCGGGTTGCGCGGCCGCGATGCCTCTTGCACGCGGAAGCTCGCTTCACGCGCACGCCTGCCCTTATTGTGGTTGGCGGAGTCTACTCCGTTTTTGAATGGTGTCATGGCACTCGCCGGACGGGTGTTCCGGAAGGGGCACCGGGTCGTTCCAGCGATCCCAACCTATAATGTCCGGATGAACACGCCGCGCCGCGCGCTGCCCGACGGCGAGCGCTTCGAACTCATTGCGCCGTACCGGCCCTCGGGCGACCAGCCGCAGGCGATCGCCAAGCTGATCGAAGGTTTCGATGCCGGGCTCGCCGCGCAGACGCTGCTGGGCGTCACCGGATCGGGCAAGACCTTCACCATCGCCAACGTGGTGCAGGCGGTGCAGCGCCCGACCCTGGTGCTGGCGCCCAACAAGACGCTGGCCGCGCAGCTTTACGGCGAGTTCAAGCAGTTCTTCCCGCACAACGCGGTCGAGTATTTCGTCAGCTATTACGACTACTACCAGCCCGAGGCGTACGTGCCGTCGTCCGACACGTACATCGAGAAGGACGCGTCGATCAACGACCACATCGAACAGATGCGCCTCGCTGCGACCAAGGCGCTGCTGTCGCGGCGCGATGCGCTGATCGTCGGCACGGTTTCCGCGATCTACGGCCTGGGCGATCCGGAGGATTACCTGTCTCTGCGGTTGATCCTGTCGATCGGCGATCGCGTCGACCAGCGCGCGTTGCTTCGCCAGCTGACCGAACTGCAATACACCCGCAACGAAATGGAACTGCGCCGCGGCACCTACCGCGTGCGTGGCGAGATCCTCGACATCTTCCCGGCCGAGAGCGAAACCGAGGCGATCCGGATCGAGATGTTCGACGGCGAGGTCGAGAAGATTTCGATGTTCGATCCACTGACCGGCGACATCCTGCGCAAGCTGCCGCGCTGCGTGATCTATCCGGCCACCCATTACGCGTCCACGCGCGAAAGCGTGCTGAACGCGATCGACACGATCAAGGAAGAATTGAAGGAGCGGCTGGAAGTGCTGCGCGGCGCCAACAAGCTGGTGGAAGCGCAGCGGCTTGAACAGCGCACGCTGTACGACATGGAAATGATGCACGAGGTCGGCTACTGCCAGGGCATCGAGAATTATTCGCGGCACCTGACGCGGCGGCTACCCGGCCAGCCGCCACCGACGCTGTTCGATTACCTTCCGTCCGACGCGCTGCTGGTGGTGGACGAATCGCACGTCACCATTCCGCAGTTGGGCGCGATGTACAAGGGCGACCGCTCGCGCAAGGAAACGCTGGTGGAGTTCGGTTTCCGTTTGCCGAGCGCGCTCGACAACCGCCCGCTGAAATTCGAGGAATGGGAACAGCGCGAACCGCGCACCATCTTCGTGTCGGCGACACCGCGCGATTATGAGATGCAAAAATCCGGCGGGAGCGTGGTCGAGTTGGTGGTGCGCCCGACCGGACTGGTCGATCCGGAAGTGGAGGTGCGGCCGGTGCGCTTGCAGGTGGACGACGTGCTGGGCGAAATCCGCGAACGCGTAAAAATGGGCGATCGCGTGCTGATCACCACGCTCACCAAGCGCATGTCCGAAAATCTCACCGACTTCCTTGCCGAGCAGGACGTGCGCGTTCGGTATTTGCACTCGGACATC
>DATNAW010000153.1:0-2193 GCA_035572335.1 Rhodanobacteraceae bacterium | reverse complement strand
CAGGACCGCGGCCTGCACGCGGGCTTCTGGCTGCGCGTCGTCGCGTGGTTGATCGACGCGTTGATCCTCTCGCCTGTCTTCGCGGTGTTGTACGTGATCGTCGTCGGTTCGTCCGCGGTGCCGCTGGCGATGCAGCCGTATGGCCTGGTGCCGTTTCGCGTGTTGCCTTCGCTGTGGTTCGTGTGGGTGCTGGCGCCCTGGCTTTATTACGCGTTGTGCGAAGCCTCGGCATGGCAGGCCACGCCCGGCAAACTGGCGCTGGGCCTCAGGGTCACCGACGAATACGGGCGCAGGGTCGGCTTCGGCCGCGCGACCGGGCGCTTCTTCGGCAAGTTCTTGTCCGGCTTCATCCTGGACATCGGCTACATGCTCGCCGGCTGGACCGAGCGCAAGCAGGCGCTGCACGATCTGATGGCCGGCTGCTGCGTGGTGCGCAGGGATGGATTGCGCGCTTGGCAAAATCGCGACCCGTCGACGCCGGATTCAGTCGCGTTCACCGAGGTGCGGAGCGGCATGCCGGGTTGGGCCATCGCGCTGGTCGTGATCGCGGTTTGCGTGTTGTTGCTGCCGTTCGCGGCGATTGTTGCCGCGATCGCGATCCCCATGTACCAGGGTTACGTCGTGCGGGCGGAAGTTGCGCAGGGCGTCGATGCGACGCTGCGCGCCCGCGCGCTGATCGCGGAATACATCGGCCAGCGCGGCGCGTTGCCCGACAACAACGGTGCACTCGGATTGCCGCAACCCGGCGCGATCAACGCACGCTATGTCAGCAGCGTGCGCGTGACCGGTGGCAAGGTAGTGGTGACCTTCGGCAACGACGCCGACGTGCGCATCCGCGGCGGCCACGTGGTGATCGCGCCGGTCGGCAACGCCGCGGCACTGCACTGGCAATGCAGCAGCCCGGATATCCGCGAGCGTTACCTGCCCGAGGGGTGCCGTTAACGATGGCGCGTCACAATGGGATCTTGCGGCACAGAGCAAAACGGCACCCGAGGATGCCGTTTTGTTCGCCAGACACTACGCCGCCTGTCGCGACGCGCGCTTGCGGTCGTTCTCGGTGAGGTGTTTCTTGCGCAGGCGAATTTGTTTCGGCGTGACCTCGACCAATTCATCGTCGTCGATGAATTCCAGCGCCTGTTCCAGCGACAAGCGCACCGGCGGCGTCAGCGTCAGCGCGTCGTCCTTGCCGGCCGCGCGGATGTTGGTGAGCTGCTTGGCGCGCAGCGCGTTGACGGTCAGGTCGTTGTCCTTGGCGTGGACGCCGACCAACTGGCCTTCGTAGATCTCGACGCCGGCGTCGATCAGCATGCGGCCGCGGTCCTGCAGGCCGAACAGCGCGTACGCGGGTGCCGGGCCGGTGCCGTTGGAGATCATCACGCCGTTGAGGCGCTTGCCGATCACACCTTCCGACTTCGGGCCGTAATGGTCGAACACGTGGAACATCAGGCCGGTGCCGGCGGTGAGCGTGCGGAACTCGGTCTGGAAACCGATGAGTCCGCGTGCCGGGATCATGTACTCAAGGCGCACGCGGCCTTTGCCGTCGGGCTCCATGTTGCGCAACTGCGCGCGGCGCGTGCCGAGCTTTTCCATCACGCCGCCCTGATACTGCTCTTCCAGGTCGACGACGAGCTGTTCGTACGGTTCCTGCAGCACGCCATCGATTTCGCGCACGATCACTTCCGGACGCGACACCGCGAGTTCGTAGCCTTCGCGGCGCATCGTTTCGATGAGGATCGACAGATGCAATTCGCCACGGCCCGACACCTTGAACTTGTCGGGATCGGGCGTGTCCTCGACGCGCAGCGCCACGTTGTGCAGCGTCTCGCGCGTCAGGCGTTCGTGGATCTGTCGCGAGGTGAGGAACTTGCCGCCCGAGAGATCCTTGTTGCCGGCGAACGGCGAGTTGTTGACCTGGAAGGTCATGCTGATGGTCGGCTCGTCCACCGTGAGCGCAGGCAGCGCTTCCGGCGCCGACGGATCGCAGATCGTGTCGGAGATGCCGAGGTTCTCGACGCCGGAGATCGCGATGATGTCGCCGGCCTGCGCCTCGTCCACCTCGCGGCGTTCCAGGCCCATGAAGCCCAGCACCTGCTGGATCTTGCCGTTGCGCCTCTTGCCCTCGCGATCCACGATCGCGACCGGCATGTTGGTGCGCTTCTTGCCGCGCTGCACCCGGCCCACGCCGATGATGCC
>DATNAW010000152.1:0-6654 GCA_035572335.1 Rhodanobacteraceae bacterium | reverse complement strand
AGCTTGGCCGATTCGCGCACGCCGCGCGCGGATTCCAATTTCACCAGACGCGGATCGCAGCAGGTCTGGCGCAGTTTCAACAGCGCGTCCAGCACGATGATGCCGCTGTGTTCGAGGCCACGCTGGCGCACGACTTCGCGCACTTCCTCGCCCAGCGAGATGCGCAGCGCGTCGTACAGTTCGCGCTGCTTGCCGCACAACACCACGCGACGTGCTATTTCGGTTTTCTCGGGCAGTTCTTTCGCGACCTGCGCCTTGGTGCGGCGCAGGATGAATGGCGCGATCCGATGATTGAGCCGCGCCTGGCAGTCGGCATCGGCCTGGCGCTCGATCGGGATGCGGTAGTGGCGGCGGAACGAACCTTCGTCGCCGAGCAATCCGGGTACCGCGAGATCGACCTGCGACCACAATTCGCCAAGATGATTTTCCAGCGGCGTGCCGGTCATGCACACGCGGCGCCTGGATGAAATCGACAACAGCGCGCGGCGCGCCTGCGTGCGCGGATTCTTCACCTGCTGCGCTTCGTCCAGCACCACCAGCGCGAACGGCTGCTCGCGCAGCACCGCGAGATCGCGCGGCAGCAGCGCATAACTCGTGAGGATCACGTCGTGCCCGGCGAGCCGGTCGAAACTCTTGACGCGTTCGGGCCCGTGCAACGTCAGCACCTTCAGCGAAGGCGCGAAGCGCTCGGTTTCGGACTGCCAGTTCGGGATCAGGCTGGTGGGCGCGACGATCAGCGCGGGTTGCGTCAGCGCGGAATTCTGTTTCAGCGCGAGGATGTGCGCCAGCAGTTGCACGGTCTTGCCGAGGCCCATGTCGTCGGCCAGCACGCCGCCCAGCCCCGCGTCGGCCAGTGCGTTCAACCAGCGCAGGCCTTCGCGCTGGTACGGACGCAATTCGCCAACCAGGTCCTCCGGCACCGCGTCGGACGCGTGTTCGGCCGCTTCGCGCAGGCGCGTGGTGAATCCCGTGAGGTCCTTCGGCGCATCCAGCTTGCCGTTCTTCGGCAGCGCGCCTTCGAATTCCTCCAGCCGCCCGGCCTGCACGCGCGGCAGGCGCAGCTTGTCGCGCGGGTGCGTGAGGTACTCCGCCAGCGGCGCCAGCAATTTGCGCAACGTCGCCAGCGGCACGGCGACGCGGCGGCGGTCGTCGACCGGCGCGTACCACACCGCGTCCTTCGTTTCGTTGTCGGGCGCGGTCAGCGAGAGCGTGTGCTCCGACAGTGCACGCGCGACGGTCGGCAGCAAGTTGATGCGCTTGCCTTCGACCTCGATGCCCATCTCGAACTCGAACGCCTCGCCGCCGTCGTCCACGTGCGCGACGCCGTACCAGCGCGGCGGGCCTTCCAGCACTTCGAACGGAAAGCTCGACGCGTATTCGACCGCGAAACCTTCCTTCTCCAGTTTCTCGCGCAGGCCCAGCCAGCGCGCGGGCGTATTGACTTCCAGCGCGCCGGCATAACCCTTTCCCGGAAACACCCACGCGTCTTCCGGCAGCGCGTCGGCCATGTCCCACGGCAGGCCCTCGCAATCGACCGCGGGTGCGAGGCCGAATGATTCCAGCCGCTCCATCGTCGCGAGTTCTTCCGCGCGCTTGCGCACGATTTCGACGAGCTTGCCGTTGCGCACGCGCCGCACGATGGCCTCGCCGCCGCGGCCGGGCAGGCGATCACCACCGTAGTCGAACGCCAGCCGCGCGTACGCGAGCGGCGGTGTCCCGGCGCCGATGCGCGCGTGGCGGGTGAGCGCCTGGAAGATCGTCACCGGCTTGGGCGCGAGATCCGCGCGCTGCACCGCGTCGAAGGCCTGCGGTGCGGGAATGCGCGCAGCCCACGGCGACGCGGCGACGCGCGCCGCCAGCACCTCGGCGTGTTCGGGCGCGAGCGGCGGTGCTTCGATGAGCGCCATTTCGGCGGCCTCGCCATCCAGCGGGCCGAGTTCGGCGCGTTCCGGATCGAGATACCACAAGCCGCCGACGCGGACCAGCCGCTGGTGCGCGGGCAATTTCGGCAGCAGCCGCTGGCGGCCGTCGCGTTCCAACTGCCATTCCCATTCCAGCGGACGCGGCTTGCCCAGCGACAACCGCAATCCGGCGACGCCCCCGAGCAGGCTCGGCGCGCTGGCGAGGATTTCACGCAGCAGCGCATCGCCGAACGGACCCGCGAGATGCGCGTAGGTGCGGCCCTTGCGCTGCGTCTGCGGCAAGCCGAGCACGCTCGCCGCAAGCCGCGTTTCGGCATCGGGCAAGGCACTGGCCAGAAGCTGTTTGGAATCCAGCGGGACCGCGCGCCCGAGCCGTCCCTTGGCGACAGTTTCCAGCAGCACGGGCGCCGCTTCGAGGCGCGAAAGCGCCGGTTCGTCCTGCAGCAGTTCCAGCAGGAAGCCGAGCGTGGAAGCGGGTCCGGTGGGCGCAGTGGACGCCGTGTCCGCGGCGTCGATCAAGCGAGACCACGCGGCTGGCAACGGCGCAGCCGCGGGCCTGGCCCGGGCCTGCGCCGGCGTTTCATTCTGACCGTTGCGGGACTGCATCCGCGATCGATCCGCTACCCAAAGGGTCCAAGCATAGCGTACTTTTGCGATCATCCCTGATCGCAGCACCCCCTATCTCGAGCTCGCCGGAACGGCATCTGCTCCATGGGAGATCACCACGATCATCCATGGCCTGACTTTTCACAAAAGCCGCTTCGACCTGAGGCCCAGGATGCACTACCGGAAGAGATTTTCCGGATACTCGGGCTTGCGTTCGCGCGCCAGCAGGGAATGCAGGGCGTCGGTGGGCGTCATCTCCCCGCGCAGCACGGTTTGCACGTGTTGCGAGATCGGCAGGTCGAGATCGTGGCGCACGGCCAGCCGCATCACTTCATCGGCGGTGACGGCGCCTTCGACCACCTGGCCGATGTCGGCGAGCGCCTGATTCAGCGGCACCCCACGGCCCAGCGCGTAACCGAAGCGATGGTTGCGGGACAGATCGCCGGTGCAGGTCAGCACCAGGTCGCCCAAACCGGACAGCCCCATCAGCGTTTGCGGCTTGGCACCCAGCGCCGCGCCGAGGCGCAGCATCTCGTTCATGCCGCGGGTGATCAGGCCGGCGCGCGCGTTCAATCCCAACTGCATGCCGTCGGCGACGCCGGTCGCGACCGCCAGCACGTTCTTCATCGCGCCACCGAGTTCCGCGCCCAGCATGTCGTTGCCGGTGTAGGCGCGGAAAGCATTGCCGTGCAGCAGTTCGGCTACGCGGTGCGCGAACGCATCGTCATCGGAATGCACCGTGACCGCGGTGGGCATGCCGGCCGCGACTTCACGGGCAAACGAGGGCCCGGTCACGACCGCCGCGGGCGTGCCCGGCAGATGTTCGGCCACCAGTTCGTGGAGGAAGCGGCCCGTGCCCGGCTCGAAGCCCTTGGTCGCCCATGCGTAACCAGCGCCGGGCGGCAACAGCGGCACGGCTTCGATCAACACCTCCCGGAACGCGTGGCTCGGCACCGCGACCAGCGCCAAGTCGGCGCCATCCAATGCTTCGGCGAGGTCCGGCACGCACGCCAACCCCGCCGGCAATTCGACGTCCGGCAGATAGTGCTGATTGCGGCGAGTGGCCGCGATTTCCGCCAGCGCGTCCGCGTCGCGTCCCCACAAGCGAACGGCGGCACCGTTGTTGCACAACAGCGCCGCCAGCGCGGTGCCCCACGAACCGGCGCCGAGAACGGCAACCGTCGCGCGAGTCATGTCTTTAGGCGTTCAGGGCCGGCCGGGCGTCGCCCTGACCTTGCTGCTGGCGTTGCTGTTCGGCGTACAGCGCGTCGAAGTTGATCGGCTGCAGCAGCAGCGGCGGGAACCCGCCATTCAGGACGAGGTCGGAGACGACCGCGCGGGCATATGGGAACAGCACGTTCGGGCAATACGTGGCCACCACGACCGCCAGGTTCTGCGGGTCGAAGCCGGTGAACGAAAACACGCCGGCCTGGTGCACCTCGGCGAGGTACGCGGTGCGTTCGTTCAGGGTGCAGGTGACGGTGAGTGTCAGCACCACTTCGTAATTGTCGCCCTCGATCGGCGTAGCCTTGTGGGAGAGGTTCAGCTGGACCTGCGGCTGACCCTCTTCCTGGAATACCTTGGGCGCATTCGGGACCTCGAACGAGACGTCGCGCGCATAGATCTTCTGCAGCGCCATCTGCATCTGGGGGGCGGCTTGGCCGTTGCTCGGGGCCGGGGTCTCTTCTGCCATGTTCTTGCAAGCTCCGCTGGGAAAGGGTCAAAGATTGGGGATTGTCCCACACCATGCCGCCGCATGCACGCTTCCCGATTGCCCCGCGGCCGGCCGCCTGCTACATTACGCGGCTGACTTCAAGCCGGCCCGGCCTTCCGGGCGCCCCGCGACGCGACGCGGGGTCGACGCGGCAGTTCCGGCGCATCGCGTGAACCAGCCGGGCCGAACTTCCGCGGGCCACGCGGATCACCATGAGGAGAATGCCATGGCACGTGTATGCCAGGTCACCGGTAAAGCTGCGAGCACCGGCAACAACGTCTCGCACGCCAACAACAAGACCCGCCGCCGCTGGCTGCCCAACCTGCACGAACGCCGGTTCTGGGTCGCGAGCGAGAACCGCTGGGTGAAACTGCGCGTGTCCGGCAAGGCCCTGCGCACCATCGACAAGAACGGCATCGACGCCGTGCTTGCGGACCTGCGCAAAAACGGGCAGAAGGTCTAAGGAGAACTCCCATGGCAACCAAACGCGACAAGATCCGCCTGATTTCCTCGGCCGGCACCGGCCACTTCTACACCACCGACAAGAACAAGAAGAACACGCCGGACAAGATGGAGGTCAAGAAATACGACCCCGTCGTCCGCAAGCACGTGATCTACAAGGAAGGCAAGATCAAGTGACGTTCTGACGCGTGCGCTAAGCGCACGCCTTTGTCAGAACGTCATCCCCGCGAAAGCGGGGATCCAGTTTGAAAACACAAGCCCGCCGTCAGGCGGGCTTTCCTTTTGTAGGGCGGGTGACAACCCGCCGCAGTTCAACAAGACGGGGAGATTCGCTTTTCGCCCGTGATACGCCACAAATACGCTTCAAACTCGCTCGCCTAATTGTCTGCACACGTATCGGCAGTGAGCGCCGGCATACATGCCTTGCGCCAAACAACCGGGGAAATCATGCAGCGCAAACCTGGGCTCGACCTGTTGCGTGCACTGGCCATTCTGTGGGTCATGCCATTTCACAGTTATCTGGCCGGCTACCAAGGTGGCGGAATCCTGCGCTGGAGCGGGTGGATGGGCGTGGATTTGTTTTTCGCGCTGTCAGGGTTCTTGATCGGTTCGCAGGTATTCAACGCGCTGCGAGACGAAGCCCGTATCGATTTCGTCGACTTTTATCTGCGACGCGGCTTTCGCACGCTGCCGGCGTATTTTGTGGTGCTGGCTGTTTATGTTGCATGGCCTTCGCTGCATGAAAATCCCGGAATGATGCCTTTGTGGCAGTTCCTTACTTATACGCTCAATCTGTTCATCGACCCCAACCGCAGCTCCTTCTCACATGCGTGGTCGTTGTGCATCGAGGAACAGTTCTATTTGCTGTTTCCGTTGCTTGCGCTGCTGCTTGTCCGTAACGCGAAATGGCGCCGCGGCGTCTTAGTGATTTCGGTTTTGGTCGCAGGTGGGATGGCGTTACGCGGATGGCTCTGGCTGCATTTCGTTCATCCAATCGAGGCAAGCGGGGACGATACGCAGAATGTCTACCTGCGTTTTCTTTACTACCCCACCTACACGCGTCTGGATGACCTGCTGGGTGGTGTTGCGCTTGCTGCTGCACGCAGCTACGACACTCGAGTTTGGAAATGGATCGACCGGCACGCGAATACGGTCGCGATGATCGGTGTACTCCTCACCATTTTCTGTATGGGGGGCTTTGACGGGTGGCGGATGGGCTTGGCCGCCAATGTATTCGGCTACCCGGTGCTGGCGCTCGCCATGACGGCGTTGGTAGCTGCGGCTGCGAGTGCAAACGGCGTGCTGGCCAATGCGCAAATTCCAGGTGCAACGTGGTTCGCCACTGCGTCGTACAGCCTCTACTTGTCCCACAAGATGGTTTACCGGGAATTGCACACACAATTCGCGTCGTGGGTCGGCGGGCATGGCATTGGGACCGCGCTGATCTATGCCGTCGCAATCCTCGCAGTCGGTGCCGCCCTGCACTATGCGGTGGAACGCCCATTCCTCAAGCTGCGCGAACCCGTGCGCAGGATGTGGGCGCGGCGCCGGTTCCAATACGTAGCCGATACCGCATAGCGCGATTTACGCGGGGCGGGAAACCGCCATTACAACTCCTTCTCGCAAGCCTCGGCCATTGCCTTCTCTAGCGAACGCTCCGGGTGCTCGCGCATCACAGCAAGTTCGCCAGCATCCCAGGAGCGCCGAACGCGGCCATCCATCAACAGCACGACCCGGTTCGCATGGCGCTCCGCGATGTCGAGCGAATGCGTGGCAATCAACACGCCGGTGTCTCCGCGCGCAACGAGCGCTGCAAGGTGCGACTTGAATGCCAGCGCGCTGCGTGGATCGAGGCCATTGAACGGCTCGTCCAGCAGCAACAAGGGTGGCTCGCCGATCAAACCCAGCATGATCCCGAGTTTCTGCCGCATCCCCAGTGAATAGCTGGCG
>DATNAW010000151.1:0-2159 GCA_035572335.1 Rhodanobacteraceae bacterium | reverse complement strand
TGCAAGACCTGCGACATCAAGGATCCGTACGAGATCATCACCTGGGTGACGCCGGAAGGCGGCTCGGGACCCAATTACCAGAATCTTTAGCCATGCCCCGCATAGCCCTCGTCACCGCGCGCGCGGCGCGCGGCACCGATTGCGACATGCCGCTGCTGCTGGCCGCCCTGCGCCAAGCCGGCGCGGACGCGCAGGAAGTCGATTGGGACGATGACGCGATCGACTGGTCGCGCTTCGATCTCGCGTTGCTGCGCTCGACCTGGGATTACTTCGAGCGGCTGCCCGAATTCCTGGACTGGGCCGCGCGTGTCGCGGAACGCACCCGGCTCGCAAACCCGCTTCCGGTGGTGCGCTGGAACACCGACAAGCACTATCTCGCGGAACTCGCACGCGCCGGCGTGTCGGTGGTGCCGAGCACCTTCCTCGAACCGGACGACGATGTCGCGGCGATCCTCGAAGTCGTCTTGAACACCCACCCGGACGCGCCCGATTTCGTCGTCAAGCCCGCGGTCGGCGCAGGCTCCCGCGACGCGCAACGCCGTGCACGCGATGATCGCAGCGGCATCGTCGCGCACGCACGACGCCTGCTGGACGCGCGTCGCAGTGTGCTGCTGCAGCCTTACCTCGACCGCGTGGACGAACACGGCGAAACTGCGCTGCTGTTCTTCGATGGCGTGTTCTCGCACGCCATCCGCAAGGGTCCGCTTCTGAAACGCGGAGCCGGCGCGACCACCGGACTATATGCGAAGGAAACCATCGAGCCGCGCACGCCATCGTCGGATGAACTGGCCGTCGCGCAACGCGCGCTCGCAGCGATTCCATTCGAACAACCGCTGCTGTACGCGCGCGTGGACCTGATCCGCGACGATGATGGCTCCCCGCGCTTACTCGAGCTGGAACTGGTCGAACCTTCGGTATTCGCCGAACATGCGGACGGCGTGGCAGAGCGCTTTGCTCAAGCAATTTTGCGGCGCTTGGAAGCCCCTCTCCGAGGGCGAACGTAGCCCAAGCGCGTAGCGCTGGGTGAGGGGCCGGCGTTGGCGCACTGCGGCATCGTGCCCGATTCCGTACCTTCATCCGGCGCTGCGCGCAGAAGAAAGAGCGGCGTTTCACGCCCCTTCTCCCGAAGAGAAAAGGACAAGCAGCTTCGCTCGCGAGCAGCGCCGCGGCATCATGGGGACGTGAGCGCCACGGCGAAACCACCCCTGCCCCGCAACGTGCGCCTGCTGATCGGCATGCGCGCGGCCCGCAGCATCGGCCAGGGCGCCATGGTCGCAGCGTTCACGTTGTACCTGCACGCGCTCGGCTGGACCGCTACCGCGATCGGCATGGTGTTGATGGGCGTGCTGCTGTTCGGCACGCTGCTCACCATCATCGTCGGGCCAATGAGCGACCATGGCGGCCGGCGCGCATTCCTGCTCGGCTATGACGCGCTGCAGGCGCTGGTCGCGCTCGTCGCGATGCTCACCACGACGCCTTGGTTGCTGGTCACGGCGGCAGTGATTGGCGGCTTCGGGCGCGGCGCCAACGGTTCGGCCGGGCCATTCTCGCCCGTGGAACAGGCGTGGCTCGCGATCGAATTGCCGATGCAGCGCCGCGGCCGCGTGTTCAGCGCCAACAGCGCGGTCGGTTTCATCGGGATGGGCATCGGCGCTTTGCTGGCAGCGTTGCCGGCATGGTGGACGGGCCATGCGATGAGCGTCGAAGATTACCGGGCGCTGTTCGTACTGCCGTTGGTGGGATCGCTTGCGAGTTTTGCATTGATGTGGCTGGCGCGCGAACCCGCCGTATTCGCGCGGCGCGAATTGCCCGACGTCGCCGCACGCAACCTCCGCCGCGCCGAGAATCGACTGCTCGCGAAATTGGTGGTAGCCAATTTCCTGAACGGCCTCGGCATCGGCCTGATCGGACCGCTGATCGCGTACTGGTTCGCCATCAAGTTCCAGCGTGGGCTGGTCGACATCGGGCCGGGGCTGGCACTGGCGTTCATCGTCGGCGCGGCAGGGTCATTCCTCGCAGGCGCGATCGCGCAGCGACACGGCATCATGAAAACCGTGCTGTGGATGCGTGGCGTCGGCATCGCGTTGCTGGTGGCAATGCCGCTGGTGCCGGGCTTCTGGGCGGCGATGGGGTTGTATATCGTGCGTGGCGCTTCCACT
>DATNAW010000150.1:0-5631 GCA_035572335.1 Rhodanobacteraceae bacterium | reverse complement strand
GCTCCGAATCGAGTTCGACCTTGCCGGTGGCGATACGCGCGACGTCCAGCAGGTCGTTGACGAGGCCGGTGAGGTGCTGCACCTGCGCCTCGATGACGCCGCGTTCGCGCGTCAGCACGTCCGGCGCGCGCAGCTTCATCAATTGCAGGGTCGTCGCGATGGGCGCCAACGGGTTGCGCAGTTCATGGCCCAGCATCGCGATGAATTCATCCTTGGCGCGGCTGACACGACGCAATTCGGCTTCGCGTTCGCGCAGCGCCGCGTCCTTGCGCGCGCGGTCGATGGCGGACGATGCGCGATGGGCGACGTCTTCGACCAGATGAATCTCCTCGCGGGTCCACGCGCGGGACGTGTCATTCGCCACGACCAGTACCCAGTCGGAATCCCGCTCGCGTATGCCGAGGAGCGCCGCGACAAACGTGGCATGGCCGTGCAACGCAAGCAGCGCATCCTTCTCCTGTTGAGCCAACTCAGTGTCTGCACTCACATCCGGAACCACCAACGGTTCCTTTTCAAGCCGTTGCATGCACGCCAGAAAAGGCACCAATGACCAGTCGCCCGACGCACCGGCGGCCGACTGCAAATCACCCGCGCGATATTCCGCGACCATCCGTGCCCGATCGCCGGCCGACGGCCGCCGCGCGATGTAGCAGCGTGCCACGCCCAGGTGCCGGGCCAGCATGCGCACACACACCGCAGCGATTGTCTCGGCATCCGTCTGCTCACGCATGGAATCGAACAGCATCAACAGAAAGCCGTGCCGACGCTCGCTCTCTCGCAGCAACCTTTCCACGCCTTTGCGCTGACTGATGTCGCGGGCGATCTTGGAGGCTGCCACCACGTTGCCATGGCTGTTCGTGATCGGCGAGACGGTAAGCGCCACGTCGATCAGCGAACCGTCCTTGCGCCGCCGCACGGTTTCGTAATGATCCACGCGCTCGCCGCGGCGCAGGCGCGCGAGAATACCGGGTTCCTCGTCCAAGCGGTCGGGCGGCATCAGGATGGTGACCGGCTTTCCGATCACCTCGCTCGCCGTGTAACCGAAGATGCGTTCGGCGCCGGCGTTCCACGTTTCGATGATGCCATCCAGGGTCTTGCGGATGATCGCGTCGTCAGAACCTTCGACGATCGCGGCAAGGCGGCTGGAGGTGATCTCGATCTGCTTGCGCTCGGTCACGTCGGAGAACACGACGGCGAGCAGGCGGCTGCCCTCACCGCCCACGCGCGAATATTGAACATCCAACCAGCGGCCGAGATCGGCCAGATGGCTTTCCATGCGCTCTGGCCGCCCCGTCTGCATCACCCGCGTCGCGGCCTGGAGCCAGTGGGATTCGAGATTCGGGAACAGCTCGCGCGATGACTTGCCGATGACGTCGTGCAGACCGGTGTGGCGCGCGAACGCGGGGTTCACTTCGCGATAGCGCACTTCAGCGATCGCACCATCGGCGCCAAAAAAGACTTCACAGATGCAGAAGCCCTCGTCGATGTTGTCGAACAACGTGCGATATCTTTCTTCGCTCAGGCGCAGTGCGCGCACCGGCTTATCTTCATTGCGACGACCGAAAGCGTCCCGCTGCTCGCGCTCCGCGCTCATGTGCCACCTCACCCGCAGCATCGTATTGCGGACTGCAAGTATAGGCATGCACGGCGCTTCGACAAGATGCACGCCGCGGGCAGTTTGCCCGCGGAAATTTTTTCCCGGTCCGAAAAGAAGCTGCCATCAGTCGGCATTCGCGTATTCGCGCACCAATTCTTCCTTGCGCTCCGCGAGTTGCGCACCGAGTTCGTCAAGCTGCTCGCTGGAAAAGACCTTGCGTGCCCGCTTGAACATGACATCTTCTTCCTCGTCCGCGTGATGGTCCACGAGTTCCTTGAGGACCTTGGCGCGCCCGCCGAATTTCTCGGAGCTGGTGGGCGTGTTCTGCAGATCGGGCAGCACGAGGTCGCCGACCGCGCGATGCTCTTCCAGGGCCTCGAAGTAGAGCTTGTCGTCCTCTTCGTCACCACAGGCTTTCTTGAACGCCGGGTAGAAGATCTCTTCCTCGATTTGTGTATGCACTTCCAGGTCGAGCGCGATCTCGCCCAGCAACTCTTCGCGTTTGTCGGTGTCCTGCTCGGTGGTCTTGGCGAGATCGGCAAGGGCCTTGCGAACCTTCTCGTGGTCTTCCTTCAACAGTTTTGTCGCGTCCATTCGGTGAACCTCCATGCAAGGAGCAGACAAGCTAGCAAGCCAAGCGTCGAAACCACGTGACGCGATCGTGAACGGCAACGGTGAATCGAATCCCGCCACAGCAATGTCATCGTCGGCATCTAACGAGACGTCGGCGCGCGCCGGGCGTGTGCCTTCGGTTGTATCGGCTTGCCGAAGCGGCAGGCGACGACTTTGGTGATCTGCGCGCCGAGGAACAGGATCAGCGCACTGTAGTAGACCCACACGACGATCAGGATCAGCGAGCCGGCCGCGCCCGCGGAGCTGTAGCGCAACCGCGCGAGATAGACGCCCAGCACGAACTTGCCGGCCGTCAGCAGCGCCGCCGTGATCAGCGCGCCTGCGAGCACTTCATTCCACGCGATCTCGGCGTCGGGAACGTACTTGAACAACAACGCGATCAGCGCGACCAGGATGCCGAAGGAAACCAGCCCGCCCGCCACCCGAATCGCGATGTCGGCGCCCGGAAACAGGTGCGACAGGTAATCCTGTGCGCCCGCGAGTGCGACGCTCAAGGCCATCGACACCAGCAGCACGAAGGCCATGCCCAGCACGATCGCCAACGCAAGCAGTCGCGAGCCGAGCAATCGCCAGACCATGTTGCGCGCGGGCGCGGCGCGCACGTTCCAGATCTGGTTGAGCGCGGTCTGCAGGTGCGCAAACACGGTAGTGGCGCCGACCACCAGCACCACCGTCCCGATCAACGTGGAGATCACCCCGGCATGGTGATTGCCTGCCTGCGTCATGAGCGCACGCACCACGTCGGCTTCCTGTGAGCCGACCATCGCGTCCACGTATTGCAGCAATTGCGCGCGTGCCGTGGCTTCACCGAAAGCGAGCCCAGCCAGTCCCGTCAGCAGCAGGAGCAAGGGCGCCATCGAGAGCAGCGTGTAATAGCTCAGGGCGGCGGCAAGCTGGAATGGCTTGTTCTCGGAGAAGCCGCTGACGATCGCCTTCAGCGTGCGCCATGTCGTCCTGAACACGTCGGCTCCCTCGCGTTTCCTCACACGCCGGAAGGATGCCAGCGTCCGCGCCAACGACATGTCGACGCGGCTCGTCGACATCGCGCGTTCGATGGCTTCGCCAGCCCGCCAGGCTCAGGCGATCGCCTTGTCCACGACCTGTTGCGCTTCGGCGAGGATCGACTGCAGGTGTGCCTGGTCGCGGAAACTTTCGGCGTAGATCTTGTAGATATCTTCGGTGCCTGACGGTCGTGCGGCGAACCAGCCGTGCCCCGCAACCACCTTGACGCCACCGATCGGCGCGTCATTGCCGGGCGCTCTGTCCAGCACCGCTTCGACCTTGTCGCCGCCCAGCGTCTCCAGCTTGATTTCACTCGCGGAAAGCTTGGAAAGCTTTTGTTTCTGCGACGAATTGGCCGCGGCCTGGACACGATCGGCGAACGGGCGGCCGAGCTCGCCGGCCAGCGTGGCATAGACCTCGCCCGGATCGCGTCCGGCTCGGGCCGTGATCTCCGCGGACAACAACGCAGGCACGATGCCGTCCTTGTCGGTGGTCCAGACCGAACCATCCATGCGCAGGAACGAGGCTCCCGCGCTTTCCTCGCCACCAAAACCCAGCGAGCCATCGAACAATCCCGGCGCAAACCACTTGAAGCCGACCGGCACCTCGAACAACTTGCGACCGGCCTTCTTCACCACCCGGTCGATCAGCGCGGTGCTGACCACGGTCTTGCCGACCGCGGCCGTCTGCGCCCAGCGCTTCCGCTCGCGGAACAGGTAATCGATCATCACCGTGATGTAGTGGTTGGCGTTGAGGAGCCCCGACGAACGCGTGACCACGCCATGGCGATCGTGGTCGGTGTCGCAGGCGAACGCGACGTCATACTTGTCCTTCAGCGCCAACAAGCGCTGCATCGCATACTCGGACGAGGGATCCATGCGGATCTGTCCGTCCCAATCCACGGTCATGAACACGAAGCGCGGATCGACTTCCTCGCTGACGACGGTCAGATCCAGCTTGTAACGCTCGGCGATGGGCGCCCAGTAGTGCACGCCGGCGCCGCCCAGCGGATCGACGGCGAGCTTCAGCGCCGAGCCGCGGATCGTCTCGAAATCGATCACGTTCGCGAGGTCTGAAACATAGGCATCGAGGTAATCGTGCGTGCGCGTACCGGCTGCCGCGCAGGCTTGCGCGAACGGCACGCGCCTGATGCCGGCCAGCTTGCTTTCCAGATATTGATTGGCCTGCTTCTGCACCCAGCCAGTAATTTCGGTGCCTGCAGGGCCGCCATTCACCGGGTTGTACTTGAAACCGCCGTCGGCGGGCGGATTGTGCGACGGCGTGATCACGATGCCATCGGCCAATCCCGATTCGCGACCACGGTTGTACACGAGAATCGCGTGCGAGATCGCCGGCGTCGGCGTGAACTCGCCGCCCTTCGAAGTCATCACTTCGACGCCGTTCGCTGCCAATACTTCCAGCGCATTGCGAAACGCCGGCTGCGAGAGCGCGTGCGTGTCGAACCCGATGAACAGCGGCCCGGTAACGGATTCCTTCGCGCGGTAGTCGCAGATCGCCTGCGTGATCGCGAGGATGTGCCACTCGTTGAAGCTGCCGTCCAGCGACGAGCCGCGATGGCCGGAGGTGCCGAACGCGACCCGCTGCGCGGGATTGGACGGATCTGGACGTATATCCGCATAAGCGTCCAGAAGCTTGTGGACGTCGACCAGGATGCCCTTCGGAGCCGGCTTGCCCGCAAGCGGACTGATCTTTTCGCCGCTCATCAGCGCGCCTTGCGCGCCGCGCGATAGCGGCGGATCAGCGCGTTGGTGGAACTGTCGTGGTCGAGCTTCGGTTCGGCGGCATCCTGCAGCTGCGGAATCACCTTCTTCGCGAGCTGCTTGCCGAGTTCCACGCCCCACTGGTCGAACGAATCGATGTGCCAGATCGCGCCCTGGGTGAACACGCTGTGCTCGTACAGCGCCACCAGTGCGCCCAGCGAATGCGGTGTCAGGTTTTCGACGAGGATCGCGTTGGTGGGCCGGTTGCCCTCGCAGACCCGATGCGGCACCAGCCATTCCGGCGTGCCTTCCGCGCGCACTTGGTCAGGCGTCTTGCCGAACGCCAGTGCTTCGGTCTGTGCGAGCAGATTGGCCACCAACAAATCGTGCTGGCCGCCCAGCGGATTCAGCGAATGCATGAAGCCGATGAAGTCGCACGGGATCAGGCGCGTGCCCTGGTGGATCAGCTGGTAGAACGAATGCTGGCCATTGGTGCCGGGCTCACCCCAGTAGATCGGACCGGTCGCATAATCCACGTGCTCGCCGGACAGGGTCACGTGCTTGCCGTTCGACTCCATCGTCAACTGCTGCAGGTACGCAGGAAACCGCTTCAGGTATTGCGCGTACGGCAGCACCGCCACGGTCTGCGCGCCGAAGAAATCGTTGTACCACGTCGAA
>DATNAW010000149.1:0-3671 GCA_035572335.1 Rhodanobacteraceae bacterium | reverse complement strand
GCCGCGAAGGCAAACCCGGTCACCAGCGCCATCCCGATGCTGGCGGCCGATACCGGCGTGCCGCGCAACAAATCGCTGACGCCGATCTGCTGCGCCAGCAACGGCACCGCGTACATCCATGGCGCGGCCTTCACCGGCATGAAGCTCATCACCATCGACGGCAGGATCGGCACGATCATCAGCAGGCTGAGGTAGGTTTGCGCTTCGCGGTAGCTCTTGGCGAATGCCGCGACCAGCGTTTCCAGCACCGCGAACACCGCGATCAACGGCAGCTCCAGCAGGATGGCCTGGCCGATGAAGCGTGCGCCGAGGTCGAATGACATCCCGAGTTTTTCCGCCGGCAGGAAATGTCCTGCAATCGAGAACGCGATGGCGGTCAGCACCAGGCTGGCGAGCGAGAACGCACCGATCGCACCCAACTTGCCGACGAGGATGCGCCAGCGCGCGACCGGATTGGCGAACAAGGGTTCCAGCGATTGCCGTTCGCGTTCGCCAGCGGTCAGGTCGATCGCGAGGTACATGCCGCCGAGGTACACCGCGAACACGAAGAAGTATGGGAGGATGCCCAGCATCAGGCCCGCGCGCGACTGTGGGGTGGACTGGTCGCGTTCGCTGACGACCAGCGGCACACCCACGCTGGGCGACAAGCCGCGCGCCAGTAACCGCAACGCACCCTGCTCGCTGCCGTAGTGCTTCAGCATGCCTTCGAGGCGCTTGGTCGGCGTGTTGCTGCCCTGCTGCGACGCGTCGTAGATCAACTCGACCTGCGCGGGCTCGCCCTTGGTCCATGCCTTGCCGTAGTCCGCCGGAATGCGCAGCACCACGTCGGCGTCACGCTCGCGCACCGCCTTGTCGGGATCGGCGAGCGGCGGCTGCGGCACCAGGCCCTGCTGCTTCAATGCGTCGATCAGGTTGGGCGCGTACTGCGCACCAATCACCGGCACCTTCAGCGGCCCTTCGGCCTTGTTCAGCTCGTGCGTGACCAGCGTGTTCATCATGATCGCGAAGAACACGGGCCCGAACAGCGGCCCCCAGATCAGCGCGGTGAACACGGTGCGCTTGTCGCGCAGGTTCTCGCGGACTTCCTTCCACCACACCGTCAGCATCGCGCTCATGCCGCAAGCCCCTCTTCCGTACCGATCAGTTTCACGAAGGCGTCCTCGAGGTTGGCCTCGCCCGTCTGTGCGCGCAGCGCGTCCGGCGTTTCGTCGGCGACCACGCGTCCGGCGGCGATCACCACGATGCGATCGCACAGCATCGCAACCTCCTGCATGATGTGGCTGGAGAACAGCACGCAGCGTCCCTCGGCCTTCAGCTTGCGCATGAACGCGCGCAGCCCGCGCGTGGCCATCACGTCGAGTCCGTTGGTGGGTTCGTCCAGGATCACGTTCCTGGGATCGTGCACCAGCGCGCGCGCGATCGCGGTCTTGACGCGCTGGCCCTGCGAAAAGCCTTCGGTGCGGCGATCGAGGATGTCGCGCATTTCCAGCGCGTCGACCAGGCTTTCGCGGCGCTGGTGCATCAGCTGCGTCTCGACGCCATGCAGGCGCGCGAAGTATTCGATG
Organism: Rhodanobacteraceae bacterium; assembly: GCA_035572335.1. Classification (GTDB taxonomy): domain Bacteria; phylum Pseudomonadota; class Gammaproteobacteria; order Xanthomonadales; family Rhodanobacteraceae; genus 66-474. Next base: position 2,106 of record DATNAW010000149.1, on the reverse strand, counting down.
TTCTCGCGCGCGGTGAGCCGCTTGTACAGGCCGCGCGCGTCGGGCAGCACGCCGAGTTCGCGGCGCACCGCGATCGGATCGACCGCCGCATCGATGCCATCCACCAGCACCTGCCCGGAATCGGGCTTCATCAGCGTGTACAGCATGCGCAGCGTGGTGGTCTTGCCCGCGCCGTTGGGACCGAGCAAACCGGTGATCTCCCCGTCGCGCGCGGTGAAGGTGACGCCGTTGACGGCCTTCACTTCGCCGAAGGCCTTGTGCAAGTCTTTTACTTCGATCATGGCGCGGCTCCATTGAAGTTCACGAAGGCCGGAATCGGCCCAATGCGATCGAGGCATTGGGTCTTCAGCTGCTTCGGCTGCAGGTTGGCGACAAAGTCATCCAGCACGTCGGGCATGCAGCCCGCGTCGATGGCTTCGGCATGGCCCAGGCCTTTCACGACCAGCGAACGGCCATGCGACAGGCCCTTCAGCACTTCGTCGGCGAATGCGGGCGGCGTGACCGGGTCGCGTTCACCCGAGATCAGCAGCGTGGGGATCGACGACTTGAAGGGCGCGTGGAAAGCCTTCGGCATCGCGCCGTGCGGCCATACCTTGCATTCGGCGATGAACGCCTTGATCAGTTCGTCGCCCAGCAGCAGGTCTTCGTCCTGCGGGCGTGGCGTCAGCAGCGGGGCGTCTTCCGTGCAGATCACCGACATCTGCATGCCGCCCTCGATGGATTCCGAAAGATCACCCGTGAGCAGCTGCGCCTGGCCCATCAACGGCGCGTAGTTGCCGTGCGCGGCTTCGTTCACCGCCAGCGGCAACAGCGCGGCGGTGACCTCGCTGTAGGAGAACAGGCGGACCACGCCGGCCAGCGTGTCGGCCGTCAAGGTTTTGGTCACGGACTCGTAGCTGAAGGGATCCGCGAACGTCACCTGTTGCGGCTGTCCCGTTTTCAGTTTGGCGTACAGTTGGTGCAGCGTCGCGTACCAGTCACCGAACGCCTGCTTGCACGCGGGCGCGTTGTCGCAGTCTTCCGCTTGCAGTTTCAGCGAATGCTGCAGGGCCGTCGCGAATGTTTCACCGAGCACCAGCGAATTCGGCACCACGCCATCGAGCACGATGCTGCGCACGGCCTCGGGATGCGCCGCGGCGTAATGCTGTGCCATGCGCGTGCCGTAGGAAACGCCGACGAGGTCGAGCTTCGGCGCGCCCAGCGCTTGGCGCACCGCTTCGAGGTCGGCCACCGCGTCGCTGGTCGTGTAGTAGCGGGGATCGGCGGTCTTCCCGATTTCCTGAGCGCATTGCCCGAGCCATTGCACGCGTTGCTCGATGCTCGGGTTCGCGTCGACCTGCTGCTTCATCAGCTTTTCGAAGGTGGGGCACTTCAACGGATGCGAATCACCGGTGCCGCGTTGGTCGAGCAGCAACACGTCGTGATGCTTGAGCAGCGGCCCGAACGCGGACGCAAGGTCCGGATAGGTCTGGATGGCCGATTGCCCGGGACCACCGGCGAGGTACACCACCAGGTCCCGCGCGGGCACTGCCGAAGCGCTTTTCAGGATCGCGAGTTTCAGCTCGATCGTGCGCGATTCCGGATCGGCGCGATTCTCCGGCACCGGGAATCCTGCACAGAACGCCGCAAGCGTGGCCGCCGAATGCGGGCGCTTCAATTCGCAGCCCGTCAGCGTCAGCTTGCCCATCTTCAGCGTCTTGGGCGGCGCCGGCTTCACCGGTTTGGTGGGCGACGACGACGCCGAAGCCGGTTCGCTCGTCATTTCGCTGCCGGCGTCGGAGCGGTCGGCGCGATGCTGCTTGCCCCACCACTGCCAGCCGAGCGCGGCCGCCAGGATCACCACGGCGACGATGCGCATGATCATGCGCGAATTCATCTTCATTCAGCGTTCCTCATCCGGTTCGAACATCGATTCGATGCGTTGCTTGAACAAGCGCGCCAGCTTGAACGCCAGCGGCAGGCTGGGGTCGTACTTGCCGTTCTCGATCGCGTTGATGGTCTGGCGCGACACGTCCAGGCGCTCCCCCAGCTCGCCCTGCGACCAGCCGTGGGCCTCGCGCAATTCGCGCACGCGATTCTTCATCAACAGTTCCATGCGCCGGTCAT
>DATNAW010000148.1:0-8416 GCA_035572335.1 Rhodanobacteraceae bacterium | reverse complement strand
GCATCGACATCGTGGCCCTTGGCGGAGCGCGCCCAGCCTTTTTCGCTGAGCACCACGGTCACGGGCTCGGAGACGACCAGCTCGCTCTCATCCAGCGCCTGCGCGGCCGCGCGTTCGACCAGCGGCGAACGGCGCGCGTCGCCGTATTTCTCGGCGTCGGCCTTCAGTTCCTGCTTGATCAGCGTCTTCAGGCGCGCCTTGGAATTCAGCGTTACCTCGATCTTCGCGCGTTCCTCTTCCAGCGCGTCGCCCTCGGCATTGAGCTTCATCTCCTCGAGCCGCGCAAGTTGCCGCAACTTGGTTTCGAGGATGTAGTCGGCCTGTTCTTCGCTCAACTTGAAACGTTTGATCAGCGCCGGCTTCGGTTCGTCCTCATGGCGGACGATACGGATCACTTCGTCGAGGTTGAGGAACGCGATGCGCAGGCCTTCCAGCAGGTGCAGGCGGCGTTCGACTTTTTCGAGGCGGTGCTGCAGGCGTTTCGTCACCGTGTCGGAACGGAAGCGCAGCCATTCCTCGAGGATCTGCTTCAGCGTCTTGACCTGCGGCCGGCCATCCAGCCCGATCATGTTGAGGTTGACGCGGAAGCTCTTTTCCAGATCGGTCGTCGCGAACAGGTGTTGCATCATCGCGTCGGTGTCGACGCGATTCGAGCGCGGAATCAGCACCAGCCGCACCGGGTTCTCGTGGTCGGATTCGTCGCGCAGGTCCTCCAGCATCGGCAGTTTCTTGGCGCGCATCTGCGCAGCGATCTGCTCGATGATCTTCGCAGGCGAAACCTGGTGCGGCAGCGCGGTCAGCACGATGTTGCCGCGTTCCTCCACGTACACCGCGCGGCAGCGCACCGAGCCGTTGCCGGTCGCGTACATGGCCGCGAGTTCATTGCGCGGCGTGATGATTTCGGCCGAGGTCGGAAAATCCGGCGCCTTGATGTGTTCGCACAGGTCCGCGATGCTCGCGGAAGGTTCGTCCAGCAAATGGATGCACGCGGCCGTGACTTCGCGCAGGTTGTGCGGCGGAATGTCGGTGGCCATGCCGACCGCGATGCCGGTGGAACCGTTCAGCAGCACGTGCGGCATCCGCGCCGGCAGCCACGACGGTTCCTTCAGCGTGCCGTCGAAGTTCGGTGCCCAGTCGACCGTGCCCATAGGCAATTCGCCGAGCAGCAATTCTGCGATCGGCGTCAGCCGCGACTCGGTGTAGCGCATCGCCGCGAACGATTTCGGATCGTCCGACGAACCGAAATTGCCCTGGCCGTCGATCAGCGGGTAGCGGTACGAGAACGATTGTGCCATCAGCACCATCGCCTCGTATACCGATGTGTCGCCATGCGGATGGAACTTGCCGATCACGTCACCGACGGTGCGGGCAGATTTCTTCGGCTTGGACGTGGCGGCCAGGCCCAGCTCGCTCATCGCGTACACGATGCGACGCTGCACGGGTTTGAGGCCGTCGCCGATGAAGGGCAACGCGCGATCCAGCACCACGTACATCGAATAGTCGAGGTAGGCGCGCTCGGCGTACTCGCGCAGCGGGATTTGTTCGAAGTTGGTTTGCAACGATGTCATGGCTATCCGTAACCGGACGAGACCGGGCTGGGTTTCGAATCGGGGAATTGTCGCGGGATGCGCGCCGCAATGCACGCGTTGGGCTACGATCGTCTGCCCAACGGTGTCCACAATACGCCATGGCTGTCACGCGATTTGCAGCGGCCCGATTTGCAGCAACCCGATTTACGACAATGTGTAATCGCCGCCGCAATCCACCGAATGAATCCCGGGAAAGCCCGCATCCGCGCGGTGCGGGGACGGTGTCGGCCGCGTCGGCGGAAAACAGGCCCGGAGAGCGACGGTGATCGGTGACGCGGCAGCATTCTCGAAAATCGGCGCGCGCCAGGCCAACGAAGACAGCTATGCCTCCTGGTGGGCGGGCGAAACGTTTTTCGCGGCCGTGGCGGACGGGCTCGGGGGAATGGGCGGCGGCGCGCACGCGTCCAGCTACGTCGTCGACTTCATGAAGACGCACGCACTGCGCCCGGACCTCGGTGCGGCGGAACTCGTCGGGCTGGTGCGGGAAAGTCATCGCGGCTTGCAGGCCTTGCAGAAGCAGAGCGTGGAAGACCGCTCGATGGCGACGACGCTGACCGTGATGGGGGTGCGTGGTGACGAACTGATAGCTGCGCACTGCGGCGATTCACGGCTCTACGTGGTGGACCGCGACGGCGCGGAACAGTTGACCGAAGACCATTCCGAGGCGCAGCGCCTTTTCAATGAAGGGCGTCTTTCGGTGGTCGGTCTTTCGAGTTACCCGCGCAAGTACATCCTGGAGAGTGCCATCGGCATTCCGGGGGAGCCGGTGGTGCAGGAAATCCGTCGCAGCGTGGACGCCGGTGATTGGCTGGTGCTGGCGACCGATGGTGCTTATGGCGTGCTCGAACCGTACGACCTCGGGGATATCGCGAAGGATTCCCGCAAGCCCAAACAATTTTCCGCCGCATGCCTCGCGCTCGTCGAAGCGCGCAAACCGCGCGACAACTACACCATGCTCGTTGCGAGGGCGGGCGGCAATCGCCTGATGCATTCGCTGCGGCGGGTGTTGCGCCGGCCGGCGATGGAGCCCGACGCGTCGCACTCTGCGTAGCGTCCGTAATCGCCGGCACGATTTCCCGAATAGGAAACGGACGCGGCACATGCCGCGCGTTTCCACCTTCGGAGCATCGACATGCCAACCGTCAACGATGAATTCAACCGGACCTGCGTGCGCCTCGACCTCGACCCCGAGCGCTCGGGCATTTTCACGCACGATGAAGTGACTTTGCAGTTCGGCGATGACGACCTGCGCGTGTTCAACCAGTGCGCGCAGCGCATCGCGCCCGGCACGCCGGCGCTCGGCGCCGAGCAGGTTGCGGCGGCGGCTCGGCGGCTCGCGCGCGCCGTGGGCCAGGGCAACGAATCGCGCTTCATCCAGATCCGGATGCGCCGCGCCGGCGAGGTCCGCGCGATCCTGCAGGATGCCGGCTGGGTCGTCGATCCCGCCGTGGTCGGGCGGATGCAGGACCTGATCGGCTACCTGGACGGGCCGGTGGCGCTGGTGCCGCTGGACGTGCCGGCGGTCGGCGGCCTCGATCGTGCGTTGCTGGTCGACATGTCCATGGAAGGTCTGCGCGCCGAACTGGATGAATACGCCGACTTCTGCCGCTACCGCACGGCCGAGGCGCAGCGCCTCGGGGTTCCCGTCGCGGCGGTGGACATCGATCGCGAACGCTGGGCGCTCGAGCGCAGCGAAGAAATTCGCCTGGAGCGCATGATCCGTCGCGGTGCCGGCCATGCGCGGGGCGGAAATGCGGAAGTGTTCCGGGTGAGCTGAGCATGCGTTGCATGGGGTTTCTTTCATGCATAATGCCTCCGCAACAGGCGCGCGCGGCGCGCCCGCCGGGTTCCTGAGGCGCGGATGGGCCGATTCGAGACTACGCGTTGGAGCGTGGTGTTGCGTGCCCGCGGCGAGGCCGGCGATGCGCGCGCGGCGCTCGAACAGTTGTGCCGCACCTACCGTCCACCCGTGCTCGCGTTCGTGCGTTTTCGCGGCTATTCCGCCGATGCCGCCGAAGATCTGACCCAGGCTTTTTTCGCGCGCTTCCTGGAGCGCGCATGGTATTCGTCCGCGGATCCGCAACGCGGGCGCTTCCGTTCATTCCTGCTGACCGCGCTGAAGCGTTTCCTGATCGATTCCGACGCCGAAGCCGCGACCTTGAAACGTGGCGGCGCCTTCCGCTTCGAACTGCTGGACGACGACACCGGCTGCGCGGACCCCGCGGGTGATACGCCGGACGCCGCCTTCGAACGCGAGTGGGCGCACGCCGTGTTGCGGGCCGCGCTTGCACGCTTGCGCGAGGAAGCGGAACAAGCCGGAAAACTCGAACTGTTCCGGCGCCTCGGCGAGTTCCTCATCGAGCGGCCGGACGAAGCCGAGTACGCGCACGCCGCCGAGGATCTGCATTTGCGTCGCAACACCCTCGCCGTGGCGGTGCATCGAATGCGTCACCGGCTGCGCGAGCTGGTGCGCGAGGAACTGATGGAAACCACGTCCAACCGGACGGAACTGGAAGAGGAGTTGCGGACGTTGCGCGGTTCGATGCAGGGCCTGCCGCAATGATCGTTGCGTAATCGTCGGTGCCGTTTCCCGAATGACGGGACGCCGCCAGGTGGATCGAGACCATGAGCCCCGTCGCAGACCATTCCCTTGCGGATTTCACCCGTACCCGCTGGTCGATGGTGTGCCGCCTGCAGGGCGCGCACGTCGACGGCGCGCGCGATGCGCTGACCGAGCTGGCCGTCCGCTACTGGTATCCGGTGTACGCCTACGTGCGCCGCTGCGGCCATCCGCAGGAAATCGCACAGGACATCACGCAGGTCTTCCTGCAACGGATTGCTTCCGATTTGCGCGACAGCCACGGCTCGCCACCCGGACGTTTTCGCGAATGGCTGCTGGCACGACTGAATGTGTTCCTCGCGGGCGAGTGGCGGGAAATGATCGGTGGCGAAGGATCGCCCGAAGCACCGCCGCTTGCCGAACTGGAAGCGCGCAGCCGCAGTGAACTCGGGCCGGATGATTCACCGGAACAGGCTTACCGGCGCAGCTTCGCGCTGGAGGTCTTGTCGCGCGGCCTGAAGCGCCTGCGCGCCGAGGCCCGCCAGACCGGCCATGCCGACATGTGCGAGGCGCTGGAACCGTTCCTCACGCGCGAACCGCTGCCGGGACAGTACGACGAACTCGGGCGCAAGCTGTCGATGCGGCCGCTGACCGTCGTCATGGCGCTCAAACGATTGCGCCAGCGCTTTCGCGAACTGGTGCGTGATGAGCTCGCGGACACCGTGGCGTCCGCGGATGAATTGTCGGCCGAACGGCAGGCGTTGTTCGCCGCGCTCGACAAGGGGCACTGAACGATGGCGACGAACCCGTCCGCGCGCGACGAGTCGGTGCTTGGCGGCTCGCCGCTGGAACACGCACAGGGACTTGCGGAACTGGCGTTCGGCAGCTTCACGCAAGCCGCCGACTTGACGCAGGCGCGCCATCTCGCGTTGCTGCCGGCGGAATCGCTCGAACTGGATTTGAACGACCCGGCGCAGCGCCAATTCGGCGATTACGAATTGCTGGAACTGCTGGGCGAAGGCGGCATGGGCGTGGTTTATCGCGCGCGGCAAGCGTCACTCGATCGCGAAGTCGCGGTGAAGCTGTTGTCGGCAGGTCCGTGGGCCTCGAAGGAATTCATCGCGCGCTTCGAACGCGAGGCGCAGAACGCCGCGCGCATGCAGCACCCCGCGATCGTCACCGTCTATGAGGTCGGCAGCTTCGAAGGCATGCAGTTCTTCAGCATGCGGCTGGTGCGTGGCGAAAGCCTGTCGGCGCGCCTCAAGCGCGGCGAGAAATTCACGCCGCGCGACGCGGCGGCGCTGATCAGGACAGTCGCCGAAGCAGTCGGCTACGCGCACAGCCTCGGCGTACTGCACCTCGATTTGAAACCCTCGAACGTGCTGCTCGACGAGGTGGGGCAGCCGTACGTCGCCGATTTCGGCCTGGCGCGACGGCTGGAAAATGCGCTGGCCGTGGACAACGACGAAGTCTCGGGCACGCCCGCGTACATGGCGCCCGAGCAGGCCCAAGTGCGCGCGCATAAACTCACCGCGGCGACCGACATCTGGGGACTCGGCGCGATCCTTTACGAATTGCTTACCGGGCGGCCGCCGTTCCGCGCCGACACCGCGCAGGACACGGTGAAGCTGGTGCTGCAAGGCCAGGTGCGTGCGCCGCGGCGCTACCGTCCGGCGTTGCCGCTCGATCTGGAAGCTATCGTGATGCGCTGCCTCAGCCGCAACCCGGCCGAGCGCTATCCGACTGCACGTGTCTTGGCCGACGACCTCGCGCGTTTCGCCGAAGGCCGGCCGGTGCAGGCGCGGCCGCTGAATGGCATGCAGCAGTTGGTGCGCTGGACGCGGCGTGAACCGAAACTCGCCGCAAGCATCGCCTGTGCGCTCTTTGCCTTGGTCGTCGGTTTGATCGCTACCACGTATCAATGGCGACATGCGCGAAAAAACGCTGTACTGGCGCAGAACAACGCGAACCTCGCGCAGCGCACGTTGTGGAAATCGCGCAGCGATGTTGCGCAGCGCCAGATGCAGCAAGGCGATGCTTACCCCGCACTCGCCAACGTGTTCGCGAACCTGCGCGAAATGGAAGCGCATGGTGATCGCGACGATGCCGCGCTGGAACGCCTTCGCATCGGCACCGTCCTCGCCAACGCTCCGCAACTCATCGATGCCATCCCGCTCGGCGCTGGCCAACAGATCTTCGCGATGGCGATTTCTCCCGATGGGGAATCCGTTGCCGCCGTCATCGGCGGACGCACGATTCATCTGTTTGACGTCGCCAGTGGCAAGCAACGTTGGCAAGTGACAGTGCCGCCGCAATCGTTCGGCATGACGGCGATGGGTTTGAACCATGGTCCGCTGGAAGTGCACTTTTCGGACGATGGCCACCGTCTGGTCGGTCGTGTCGAGCCGCTCGGAGCCGCCGGCGGCATGAATCCCGCGCTCTATCCGCATGACCTGGACAGCGTATTGATCGATGTCGACACGGGCAAGCTGGTGGCGCCACCCGAACAATTCGCTGACTTCCTTGCGGTGGATTACAGCGACAACGGCCGTTATGCGCTGCTGTTCGACAAACGCGGCCATGTGCAGCGCTGGCGGACGTCGCCGTGGGCCGCGGACGGCGACTTGGCCCGGCTCGACGGCGACCTTGCCGCGACACCGGATGGCGTTCAATTGGCGGGCGAGGCCTTGCTCACCGACGACGGCAATACGGTGGTATTGGTTGACAAGTCGAAACTGGATTTCCGCAGTTTCGACGCTGCGCACATGCGCGTGCAACAGGCGTTGCATCTGACCACGGACCAGGATCGCGCAACCGCTTGGGCGATCCGCCACGACGGCAAGCAGCTCGCCATCGGCACCACCTCCGGCCAGCTCGCAGTGTGGGATCTGGCCACCGGCAAGGCAACATGGCTGCACTCGCGATTCAACGGATGGATTGGACGGCTGCGCTTCAGCGCCGATGACAGCCGCCTGCTTGCGCTCGCCGACGAGCCGAGCGAACTGCGCGTGTTCGACGCGCGCACGCTGGAACTGGTTGCCGCGCCGGTCATGCTCGGCAACAGCCTCGATTCGGGTACGCCTTCCGATGCCGAGTTCGGCCCGGATGCAGACACGATACTGACCCACGATGCGATGACCAGCGCGGTCGTATGGCGGGTGCCCGGGCTCGGTTTTCCCCGGCAGGCCCCGGTCGCGGCCATGCCGCCGATGGTTGCCTCCTACGCCCGGGTTGCTTTGGCCAGCGACGCGCGTTCGCACCTGATGGCGACCAGCGACAACGGTTTGCTCAAATTGTGGCGCGTGCGCTGGACGCCATTCATCGGTCGCACCGCCGCGCCGATGGTTTCGGACACTCTTCGCTTCGATGGCCGCCATCTCGTTTCTGCGGAAGGCAATCGTGTCAGTGTGTTCGACGTCGCAACCGGCCAAACCGTCGGCAAGACCATCGCATTGCCCGAAGCGCCGTCTTATGCCGGGCTGGATGGCAGTGGAACCCGCCTGGTGGCCATCGCCGGCCGCGAGCTCTCCTGCTGGAACTGGCGCGACGGCAAGGCCTGCTGGCCCGCCATCACGCTGCCGGATTCGCCGCTGCGCCTCGGGCTTGCTGCCGCTGCACCCATGCTGGCCGTTTCCACCGGCAGCAACGACAAGGGCATGTTTTTCGAGCACGTGCGCATCATCGACTTGGCGAACGGCCAACAACGTGGCGTGCCCATCACCGTTCGCGGCCCGCTCGGCGCACTGCGACTGTCCGACGACGGCCACCGCCTGCTCGTGTTCGAGGATCGCAATATCTTCGCCACCGATTCCAACGTGGTGTGGGTGATCGACACCCGGCAAGACGAGATCGTACAGAGCCTTGTGCACACGGACGCATCGTTGGTTCGCATCAACGATGCGCGTTTCGCCGGCGACGGCAGTATCTGGAGCCTGCCCGGACAGACTGGATGGGGCGAGGGCCCGGACCCGAAGCTCTGGCACTGGAGCGCAGACGGCAAACCCATTGGCAAGGCGATCGGCCTCGTTGGGGAAGGGTTGTTGGCGTTGCCGCACGGACGCGGCGTGATCGAGACGGATACGGCAACGTTGTTTGCGGGCAGCGGCACCGGAGAAAAGATCTTGTCCGTGGTGCCAAACAGCAATGATCGCGTCTTTGCCGGGGCTGTCAGCCCGGATGGCCATTTGCTCGCGCTTGCCGTGCTCGACGGCGTCGCGCTGTTCGTGATCGATCGCAACGAGCGGTTCGTGCCGGATTTCAAACTGGC
>DATNAW010000147.1:0-16278 GCA_035572335.1 Rhodanobacteraceae bacterium | reverse complement strand
TCGAACGGGATGTACATCTTCGAGGCGATCTCGGCCCACGCGGGATCGGGTTTCGCGCCGACCAGCGCGGCGGCCCTGGTGGCGATTTCCAGCGCCTTGCGCGCCGCGGCATTGGTGAAGGTGTCATTCGGCACGTCGTCGTAGGCCTCATCGGGCGAAGTAACGTGCAGGATTTCGTAACGGTCCTTCGCCTTGTCGTAGGTGGCGCGGCTCTTCCAGAACGTCGCGATGCCTTCGATGACCGGCCAGCCATACTGCTTCAGCCAATCGCGATCGCCGGTCGCGAGCCAGTACTGCCATTGCGCGATCGCGATGTCGGCGTTGACGTGGATTTCGCGATAGACGCCGTAGGCGAAGTGCGGCGTGACGTCGATGCCTTTCTGCGGGTCCGATTCCCACGGATACATCAGGCCCTTCGCGCCGTACTGCGCGGCACGGTCGCGCGCGCCCTGCATCGTGCGATTGCGGAACATCACGATCGACTTCGCGCGTTCCGGATGCAACAGCAGCAGCGCCGGGAACACCCACGAATCCGAATCCCAGAACACGTGGCCCGCGTAGTTCGGCGTCAACGCGCAGGCACCCATCGCCCAGGCAGTATCCGCGGTGCTGTTGGACAGGATGTAGTAAAGGTCGGAATGCAGCGCGCGCTGCACCGCTTCGTCGTGGTCGACGACGATATCGGCTTTCCAAAGCTCGTGCCAGGCGGCGACGTGGCGTGCGAGCAGTTTGTCGAAGCCGGTGGTGCGCGCCTTCGTCGCGAGCGCGAGGTCGGCCTGCGCGTCGCCGCCCCAATCCTGCCGAGACGCCGCGATGTATTTGGTGAAGACGTAGGCCTTGCCCCTGCGGACATCTGCCGTGACGCTCAACGACAACTTGTCGGATGTCTTTTCAAGTTGCACGCTTTCGATTTTCAGCCCGCGCGGCAATTCAATCGCCGCCGCTTCGGCCATCTTCAAACCGTTCACGGCTTGGCCGCCGAGCCACAGCGTCAACTGTTTCGCATCGCCCCCGTCACTGGTGACGAGCGTGGTGCCGGGATACCAGACCGGCGCGCGATCGGGCGTCGGCACCGGCTTGTCGTTCAAGTTCTGGCCGCTCGCGATCACCGCGTCGATCATCTGATCGCCGGTCATGCTGTCGATCGGAAAGCGCGGCTGGTGGCCGGTCCAAAGGCGGAACGGAAACCGCAGCTGCACCTTGCCGTCGAATTGCGGCGTGATCGAAATCTGCGTCGCGGCGAGATGCGGGTCAGCCTGGCTGACGAACGTGGTCACTTCGACATCGGTCGGATTCTTGACGTACGCGAAGCGGTAGTGCGTCGTCAGCGTGCCGTCGTGCATGTTCAACGTTTGCGAATAATGGGCGAAGATCGAAGGATCGAGCCGCGTGGAATTCATCCAGCCCGTGCCGGGGTTGTAGTCAATCTCGCTCCAGCCGGGGATCGCGGCCGGACGCGAAATGTCGCCCTTGGTGTAATCCATGAAGGCGACCATGTACGCGCGATCGGGCTCGGTGCCGCGCACCGAGGTCATCGTCGAGAAGTAGCCGTTGGCGAGATACGACGGGAAGTACGCGTCGAAATCCTTGGCCGTCGCGGTCAACAGGAAACTCGGATTGGTGGCGGAGGCTTGCGCCCATCCGCGCGCGCAGGGCACGAGCAACAGGGAACAGCAAAACAGCAGCGCGCGGAATCTCATGGTCAAGCTCCGGGTCAGTGCGACGCGCTTGCAGGAGCTGCGCGACGGTGCATCCGCGGCGGCCAGGGACGCCGCGAACCGGATCGGCATTGCGCGCGATCCGGTTCAGGCGTGGAACGAAACCGCTGCTTCAGAACTGGTACTTCGCCTGGAGGTACACCTCGCGGCCGGTGAGCGGACGCGCCATCAGCACGCCGTTGATACCCGCGCTGGCGCCCGTGATGCGCGCATTGCCTTCGGTCAGGCCGATCGCGTTGGTGAGGTTGGTCCCCTGCAGGCGGAACTGCCAGTTCGGGCCATAGTCGGCCACGAGACCGGCACCGAGCGTGTGGTACGTGCCCAGTGGCTGCAACCCGGTCTGGTCTTCGAAGCGCTGGCCGGCATGCTCCCAAGTCAGGAATCCGGTGATGCTGCCCCAGCTCGTCGGCAAGGTGTAGCTGGGCATGAACAGATAGCGCACCTTGGGCTGACGCTGCAGCGGCTGCCCGTCGAAACTGACGCATTGGGTGTTGCCGTTGATGTCCACGTACGTCGCGCAACCGTTGTGGTGCGTGTAGTGGCCGTCCATGTAATCGGCGACCAGCTTCAAGTGCAGGTTCTCGATCGGCGACCAGGTACCGTTCAAATCGAGCCCGTGGGTATTGGCGCCGTAGTTCTCGATGGGCCCCACCGGCGCACCGTTGATGCTTTCCTGATAGGGCAAGCCGGTGAACAGGCGATGGTAGATGCTGACGTCGACGAACAGCGTCGGCGAGCCGTACTTGAAGCCGGCTTCCAGGTTCTTGATCTTCTGCATCGGCGCGAAATTGCCGCCGGTGCCGCGGATGCCGTTGTCGAAATCATCGAAGTGCCCGCCGGTATTGGCGCGCACGTACGCGCTCATGTGGTCGTTGAATTCGTAGTTGGCACCCGCGGTGAACGAGGGATGGGTCTTGTCGTAGTTTTCGTAATCCCAGGTACCGTTGCACACCGGCGTCGCGTTGTCGAACAGCGTGAGCGGATTGCCGTCGAGGTCCACCTTGGACTGGTTGCAGGTCCGCTGGTGCACGTTCATGTTCTCGATGCGGCCGCCGGCCTGCAGCAGCCACGGACCGATCGTCCAGGAGTCCGACAGGTAGAACGCCTTGTTGGTGGCGGTGCCGGCCTCGACGATGTTGAAGTTGCCGCTGAAGTCGACGAAGCCTTGCGGGTTGGCGACCACGTACGTCTGGCCACCCGAGGTGTAGGTCAGCCCGATCGGCTGGGTATTGGGCTGGTTGAGCATCAGCTCCTGGTTGCCCAGCGACCAGTTGTCGTGGTCGGTGTAACGCGCGAGGTAAACGCCCGCGGTGATGGTGTTGCCGTCGAAGATTTCCCGGCTGATCCGGAAATCATTGTTGAGGCTCTTCAGGCGCTTCTGGATGTACCACCAACCCTGGTGGATCACGCTCTGGTCCAGCGGCACCGTCTGGCCGTTCGGCAGCGTGGCGACGACGTTCTGGGTGGCCGGATACTTCAGCGTGTCGCTGTCGACCGGATTGTTGTCGGCATCGCAGTAGCCCGACGGCTCGGGGATGTTGCAGCCGTACAAGTAGTACCCGAGCGGTTTCGGATTGGGGCCGGAGAACAGCGCGTTGGTCGGCAGGTCGCCGCCGAAATACAGGAAGTGATCCGAAACCGTCCAGCCGCCCCAGGTCGCGTCGTAGCTGCCGCCGAAGTAATTGAGGTTGCCGCCGCGACCGTTGGCAAGATCCGCGTTTTCGTAATAGCCGAGCGGGTTCGGCACCTGCACGTGCTGGATCGCCTTGCCGTAGTAGGTGCCGGTCGAGGGATCGAAGCCCGGATAGCCGGAGAACGAATCGCCCGAACCCTGGATCATCGGGATCGGCGTGATGAACTGGTTCTTGTCGTTGAGCTTGCGCGCGAACAGCATCAACGAGCCGTTGTCCCAGTCGTGGGTCAACGTTGCGGTCAATTGACCGCCCTCGTCGGCCTTGAACTGCGGATCGCGCACGCCGTCCGACGTGCGATAGAACCCGCCGATGCTCGCATACCAGCCGTCGGCAAGCTTGAATCCGTAGAATCCGTCGACACGCCACAGGCCTTCGTCACCATAGGTCAGTCCGATGTCACCGGACGGCGTCGCGGTGCCCTGGCGCAGGATGAAGTTCGCGGTGGCGCCCATCTGGCCGGGGCCGAACACCGCACCCGGGCCGCCCTGCACGATTTCGACGCGCTGGATGGTGTCGTCCAGCCGGAACAGCGAACTCGAATCCATGAAGGACAGCGACGACATGCCGTAGATCGGCGAACCGTTGATCATGTTGGTGAAGAACGGCGCGTCGCCGCCGCCGGGGAAGCCCGCGATTTCGATGTTGGCGCCGGTCTGCCCGCCCGTGGATTCGGGCCAGATGCCGGGCGAGATTTTCAGGAGATCGGCGACGCTGACGGGATTGGCCTGCCGGATTTCCTCGCGGTTCGCCGACACGATGCTGTAGCTCGCATCCAGTTTCTTGACGCCGATCGCGCTGGCCGTCACCACGACGGTTTCCAGCGTGGTCGTCTTGGATTGGCTCTGCTGTTGCTGCCCATTGGGAGAAGCATTCGCGGGCGTGCCGGAGGTGGCCTGGCCGCTCGCCCAGACGGCGGGCGACAACGCTGTGATGATGGCGCTCGTCAGCGCGAGCCTGATCAGCTTGCGGTTCTGCTTCATGACTCTTCTCCAGCGATGGGTAGGGTTCGTGACATCTCGCAGGCCGTTGGGACGCGCCTTTTCTTGTACTGAAACGGCAATTCGCACGCACGGGCGCGCGAACCGCGGATCAATCGACTCAGCCGGAACTCCATTCGAAGCAAGGATTGGAACGCATGAAGCGACTTCCTTTCCGCGCGGGGACGGCGCGGGAGGCACCAACGATTGCGCCGGCGGGTGCTGCCCGCGTGCGGCTTGCGCGCCCAGCGAATGACCCCGCATTCATACCGATCGCTCCCGTCGGCCCTGCCGAACCCAGTCTGCGCTTGCAAAGACAGCGCTGTCAATTTGCAGTGCACCACCCGAAAGGGAATGCTGGGCGGCCCCCGCCAAGCTGCTTCAGGCTTGGCGCGGCAGGCGCAGCCCATACCGAATGCGGCTTCTGCATGCTGCGTCGCAACACCCGCGGCACGGCGCGCGGGTCGCTGTTGCCAAACCGGCAACATGTGCGACACTGTGGATCGCCGCTTGAATGACAGCGCTGTCACGCAAGGAGGGCCAGTGGGATCGGCAACACTCGACGACGTCGCCAGGCGGGCCGGCGTTTCCGCCAAGACGGTATCGCGCGTGGCCAACGGCGAACGCTCGGTGCGTGACGACACGCGCCAGCGCGTGTTGCGCGCGATCGAGCAACTCGACTACCGTCCCAACTTGCTGGCGCGCGGCCTGAGCGGCGCGCACGCGTACACGATCGGGCTCGTCTACGACAACCCGAACGCCTACTACATCATCGCGATGCAGCAGGGTGCGCTCGATGCCTGCGACGACCTGCACTTCGGCCTGCAGATCCGGCCGTGCAATTCCAGGGCGACGAGTCTTGCCGAAGACCTGCGCAATTTCGCGCATCGCTCGCGCCTTTCCGGACTGGTGTTGACGACACCCGTGTCGGAGCGCGTGGCGTCCCTGCAAAGGCTGGCCAGCTACCACATTCCGTTCGTCCGGATCATTTCCGCCGCGCGCGATCCCCGCGACGGATTTCCGTGCGTCTATGTCGACGACCGCGATGCGGCGTACGCCATCACCACCCATCTTCTGCAGCTCGGCCATGTGCGCATCGGTTTCCTGCGCGGCGGCAAGCACCACCACGCGAGCGCCGAGCGCCTCAAGGGCTACAAGGATGCGCTGCGTGATTACGGCGTGCCGCTGCGCGAGGAACTGATGATCGAAGGCGATTACGTGTTCGACGACGGCTTCCGCGGCGCACGCCGGCTGCTCGACCTCGCCGAACCGCCCACCGCCATCTTCGGCTGCAACGACGAGATCGCCGCGGGCGCGCTGGCGGCCGCGCAATCGACCGGCCTGCACGTGCCGTACGATGTCTCGATCGCGGGATTCGAGGACAGCCCGTTTTCACGCCACTCGTGGCCACCGCTCACCACCGCGCGGCAGCGCGCCGACATCATCGTCGAGCGTGCCACGCGCATGTTGATCGCAAGGATCCGGGGCGAGACCGTGGACAATGAAAGCTTCAATCCCGAGCTGGTCGTCCGCGGTTCGACCGCGCCGCCCCGGCCCAGATCACGCAAGCGCAGGTAGCCGGTTCATGGATCGCGCGAGCCTCTTCACCCTCAGCAAGCACGCGAGGAGCCTGTCATGAAACTTCGTTCGCTTTGCGTCATCTTCGCCTTCACGTTGTTCACGACCGTCGCGAACGCGGCCACGCCCGATCCCGCCAAGACGCTCGGTTACATCGATCATGCCTGGGGTACGCTCACGCGCTCGGTGAACGAGTGCCGCGCGTTGATCGATCCCAAGGTGCCGTCGCACTCGGTCGTGTATCTGCCTGCGCAAGTGACGGCGCCCGCATCGCTGACGCAAAGCGCCAGGCGTTGCGGCGTGCGCATCAAGAACCTGCCCGCGCCGATCACGCAGCTCGGCGATTTCGACCCGACCACGCTTGCCGCGCAGGGCCTGCTTTACGTGCCCGATCCCTATGTCGTGCCGGGCGGGATGTTCAACGAGATGTACGGCTGGGACAGTTACTTCATCGTGCTGGGCCTGGTGGCCGACCATCGCGAGAAGCTCGCGCTGGACATGACCAACAACGCCTTGTACGAGGTCGAGCATTACGGCGGCGTGCTCAACGCCAACCGCACCTATTACCTCACGCGTTCGCAGCCGCCGCTGCTCTCCGCGATGATGACCGCGGTGCTGGATGATCCCGCCAGCTTTGCCAATGCCGCCGCAAAGCGCGCCTGGCTGGAACGCGCCTACCCGCTGGCGGTGCGCAACTACGACATCTGGACGAGCAAGCAGCACCTCGCGGGCGATACCGGCCTCTCTCGCTACTTCGACTACGGACGCGGGCCGGTCATCGAGGCGCAGAACAGCGACTACTACGTCGGCGTGATCCGCTGGCTGCAGGCGCATCCGTCGCAGGATCCGGGCTATCTCATCAAGGCGCCGCAGCATCCGGACGCGGCGCAAGCCAAAACCTTGAACACCACCAGTTGCGACGTCGCGAAGTCGAAGGTCTGTGCGGGCGACTGGCTGGGTGGCTACCGGCTTACCGCCGACTACTATCTCGGTGACCGCGCGATGCGCGAATCCGGCTTCGACACCGATTTCCATTTCGGGCCGTTCGGCGGTTCCACCCATCACTACGCAGGCGCGGGCCTCAACAGCCTGCTGTATCGCTACGAACGCGATCTCGAAGCGTTCGCGAAGCAACTCGGCAAGACCGCCGATGCAGGGCACTGGGCCAAAGCCGCGCAGGCGCGGCGCGACGCGATCAACAAATACCTGTGGCATGCGGACCAGGGCCGCTACATGGATTACGACTTCGTCGCCGGCAAGGCTTCGACCGATCCGTACCTGACGATGTTCTATCCGCTGTGGGCCGGCGTTGCTTCGAAGCAGCAGGCGAGTGACCTGGTCAAGCAACTCAAGCTGTTCGAGCACAAGGGCGGCCTCGCGATGAGCACGCGCGAGACCGGCGCGCAATGGGACGCGCCGTTCGGCTGGGCGCCAACCAACTGGATCGCGGTGAAGGGGCTCGAGGACTATGGCTTCGGCAATGACGCCAAGCGCATCTCGTGCAAGTTCACCGACACCATCGACCGCAGCCTCGCGAAGGACGGCACCATCCGCGAGAAGTACAACATGGTGCTCGGCAACGCGGACGTGAAGATCACCGCGGGTTACAAGGCCAACGTGATCGGCTTCGGCTGGACCAATGGCGTGTACCTGCAGATGCGCCATCTCATCGAGGCCGAGGGCGGCTGCGAGGCAACGCCCGCCAAACAAACCGCGTCGGCGCACTGACCGACCGGCGAACCACCAGGCAACTCCATCCCACGCGCCCCACGAGGACACGCCCAGATGAACACGCCCTCCCAGACTCTTGTCGACCCACTCCGCCACGCCAGACTGCGCGTGGCGCTGATTGCAGCCGCGGCTGCCCTCGGTGGTTTCCTGTTCGGGTTCGACACCGCGGTGATCAATGGCACCGTGGATTCCCTGCGCCAGGCCTTCGGACTGAGCGCGGCGCTCACCGGATTCGCGGTATCCATCGCCCTGCTCGGCTCGGCGCTGGGGGCGTGGTATGCAGGACGCCTGGCTGATCGCTTCGGCCGCGTGCGCACCATGCAGGTCGCCGCGATATCACTGGCTGTCGGCGCGATCGGCGCCGGACTTGCCGGCTCGGTGGCGTGGCTGATGGCCTGGCGGGTCATCGCCGGCATCGGCGTCGGCGTAGCCTCGGTGGTGGCGCCCGCCTACATCGCCGAAATATCGCCGGCTTCGATACGCGGTCGGCTCGGCTCGATGCAGCAGCTGGCGATCGTGCTCGGCATCTTCGTCGCGCTGCTGAGTGACGCGGCGCTGGCCGATGCCGCGGGAAGCGCGGCCAATATATTCTGGCTCGGCCTCAGCGCCTGGCGCTGGATGTTCATCGTGGGCGTGATTCCGGCGGTGATCTACGGGGCGCTGGCCTTCAGCGTTCCGGAATCGCCCAGGCATCTGGTCGCGGGCGGCCGCAACGAGGAAGCGCTGGGCGTCTTGCGACGGGTACTGGCGCTGGGTTCCGAGGCGGCGCTCCAGAAAAAGCTGGGCGACATCCAGCTCAGCCTCAAGCGCGAGCACAAACCGCGCTGGCGCGACTTGATCGGCGGCCGTGCAGGATTCCTGCCGATCGTGTGGGTTGGCATCGTGCTGTCCGTGTTCCAGCAGTTCGTCGGCATCAACGTGATCTTCTATTACTCCACGACGCTGTGGAATTCCGTCGGCTTCAGTGAATCCAACTCGTTCATGCTCACGGTCATCACCTCGATCGTGAACGTGCTGGTGACGCTGGTGGCCATCGCGCTGATCGACCGCATCGGCCGCAAGGCGCTGCTCGTGATCGGCTCGTCGGGGATGCTGGTCACCCTTGCCATAATGGCTGTGTGCTTTGCCCAGGCCACCGGCAGCGGGGCGGCATTGAGCCTGCCCGGAGCATGGGGGCCGGTTGCACTGGTCGCGGCCAACCTGTACGTGGTCTTCTTCGGGGTGAGCTGGGGACCGGTGGTTTGGGTGCTGCTGGGAGAGATGTTCCCCAACCGGATCCGCGCGATGGCGCTGGCGGTCGCGGCCGCGGCGCAGTGGCTGGCCAATTTTGCGATCACCAGCAGTTTCCCGCCGATGGCCCAGTTCAGCCTGCCGTTCTCGTACGGTCTTTATGCATTCTTCGCGTTGCTCTCCTTGCTGTTCGTGCTGAAGTTCGTCCGCGAGACCCGCGGCGTGGAGCTGGAAGACATGCCAGGTTGACCGCGGGCAATCGCTGAACCCTGTCGCCTGGTGACTCCGATGCGTCCCTGACGCGCCGGCTGCCCCGGGCAAGCGCCGGGTCTCCGGCGTGCTGCCATGGATCACGCTTGACATCGGTCCATGTGTATCGGCATATTGATACACATGGACGCATCGCTGCTCACGATCCAGCCTGCCTCGGCCGAACCGATCTACCGTCAGATCGTGGAGCAACTGCGCCGCCTGATCGCGGGCGGGCAGTTGCCGCCGGGCGAACTGCTGCCCTCGGTGCGCGAGGTCGCCGGCTTCCACGCCGTCAATCCGATGACCGTGTCGCGCGCGTACAGCCTCGCCGAAAGCGAAGGCCTGCTGGAACGCCAGCGCGGCAAGGGCATGACCGTGGCCGCGCAATCGCGGCCCGCCTTGAGCCAGACCCAGCGCCTCGCGTTGCTGGAACCGCAAATCGCGGCGCTCGCACGCCAGGCCCGCGAACTCGAACTTCCCGCCGAACCGGTGTTGCGCCGGCTCGACAAATTGCTGAAGGAGTGAAGCCATGAACGCCGTTGCCCAGGCCGTTGCCGCCGCATCCACCGCGCCGCTGCAGGTGAGCGGCCTCACCCATCGCTACGATTCGAAAGTCGTGCTGGACCACGTCGACCTGGCCTTGCAACCGGGCAGCGTGCTCGGACTGATCGGCCGCAACGGCGCCGGCAAATCCACGCTGATCCGCGCGATGCTGGGGTTGCTGGAGCCGCAATCGGGCGAAGCCTTCGTGTTCGGCGAACGGGCGCTGAAGTTGTCCGACGCCGCGAAAGAGCGTTTGGGTTACGTGCCGCAGCAACCTGATGCACTCGCGTGGCTGACCGCCGCGCAGATGTTCGATTACCTGTCGCGCTTCTATCCGCGTTGGGACCATCGCTTCGTCAGGGACACGATGCGGCGCTGGAAGATCGAAGCGGACAAGGTGATGGCGAAGCTGTCGCCGGGCGAACGCCAGCGCGTCGATCTGGTGCGCGCGCTGGCGCCGCAACCGGAATTGCTGGTACTGGACGAACCTGCGTCCGCGCTCGACCCGGTCGCGCGCCGCGAGCTGCTGCGCGAAATCGCCCTGCGCGCGGGCGAAGCGGGCGCCACGGTGTTGTTTTCCACGCACATCGTGTCCGACCTGGAACGCGTGGCTTCGGACATCGCATTCCTGCACGACGGACGCCTGCTGCTGCATTGCCCGGTCGATGAAACCAAGGAACGCTACGCACGCCTGTGGCTGCCGGCCAACGTCGCCGCCGCCGCGCCCGCGTCCTCGCTCGGCAAGCGCCGTCATGAAGACGGCAGCCTCAGCGTGATCGTGGAATGCGACGGCAACGGCGCATGGCCGGAAGCTGCGCGCCTGCCCGGCGCGCGCATTGACACGCTGGGTCTCGAAGACCTGTTCGTGGAGATCGCCGAATGAACGCGCAACGGGGGATCGCGGTAGGTGCTCGCGCGCAGCGGCGATTGATCATGCTGATGCTGGCGGTGAACCTTGCCGGCATCGCGGGCATCGTGTTGTACACGGGCGATGCACACGGGCTGGCGCTGGGTCTTGTCCCGCTTTCGATGTTGTTGGCCGCGCTGCCATGAACCGCGTGCACGTGCTGCTGGTGATGCCGTGGGTGGCCTCACCCCTGTACACACGCCTGATCGCGGCGCTGGCTGTCAGCGGCGCACTGGCCGTGGCCGTCATGATTGCGCTGGCAGGCTGGATGCACGCGTACGCGGATTGGCAACACGCGCTCATCTTCGTGCTCGGATTCGCGGTGTGGATGTTGTGGTCGTCATACGTGGCGACCAGTTTGCAACTTGCACGCGATGCACGCGACCTGCGCCTGCCGCGCATCGCGCGCGGTGCCGATCATTGCCTGTTGCTGTTCGCGGCGCTCAGCATTGGCTTGCCCGCGCTCGCTTGCTGGGCGCTCGGCGTGCCCGTCGCACTTGCGACAGCGACCTGCGTGCTCGCGGCTGCGCTGGGACTCGCCTACATGCTGCTGCCCTTTTACGTCGGCTTTCCGTTGGTGATGGCGGTTTTCATCGCACTGACCGCGCACGGGCTGGCGGCGAGTGTCGCGAGTTGGTGGATATTGATCCCCGCATTGGTGGTGTTCGACGCGTTGCGTTGGTGGCAGCTGCGTGTCGCGGCCTCGGTGCGCAAGGACGGCCTCGCTGCGGCCACCGTGTTTTACTGCTACCGGCGCGATGCGATGCGCAGCGGTGGCTGGCGCAGCCTCTCGCAAACGTTTCTGCAGAGCCCCATGAAAGCGATGGCGCTGAACCTGCACGGCATCGGGCCCGGGCACCCCGTGAATTCGCTGCGCCTCGCACTGGGTGGTTTCGGCATGCCCAAATCGTTCGTGGCGCGCCTTCAGGACGTGTGGCGCTTGCTGGCATTCTTGCTGGTCTTCGCGCTGTTCTTCATCGCCATGCAGCTGTTCGGCCCCGGCGTGCACTCCGGGAACGCGGTGGTCGTCCGCAGGTACTGGATTTCACCCTTGCTGATCTATGGCGGCGTAATGGCGAGCGTCGTTTCGGTGACCGCGTTCGCGAGCCGGACACGCTCGTTGTGGCGCAAGCTCGATGCGGAATTGTCGCTGCTCGCGCTGCTGCCCGGCCTCGGCAAGCCCGACGCGGCCAAGCGCATCACGGTGCTGGCATCGTTGGCACCCGCAACGGTGTTCCTGGCGATCGTGTGCTGCGTCTTGTGCGCCGGGGCGATCGAAGTCGATGCGACGGCGTGGGCATACGTTTCGGTAGTGCTTTGCTGTGTGGGCGCATTCGCGCTGATCGCGGCGTCCACCCTGGAGTCCCTGGGCGGCAGCCCGATACATACTGCAGGATACGTATTGTTGTATTGCGCATTCACGGCGCTTGCATCCATCGTTCTGAGCATCAGCCTGCCGGCCAATCAATATCACGGCGCACACCCTGAATTGATCGGCGTGGTACCCGCGTGGCTGTTCGTGGCGTGGAGCGCTTACCTGCTGGTGCTGGCCGTCCTGGCCGTCCACGGCGCGCGCGAACTCCGCAAACGCTCCCACGCATTTCTCGCCAACGCACCCTGATTGCGCGCAAGGAAATCCGAGATGCCCCCGGCCGTCGCCCTCGCAAACGACAACTTTCCCGCACGATCGGCGACTCGCCGTTCATCGGTGCTTGCGGCGCTCACGACGCCGTGGCGTTCGACCAAGCGCCAGACCATCTGGATCGCGCTGGTCATCTTCGTGCTCGGCTGCGCCGCGGCCGTGGCTTGCGGCGTGCTGATGCCCAACGCACGCGGCCAGGTGCTCGCGATGATCTTCTACGCGGCTGGTGTGTGCTTCGTGTGGGCATTCTGGTTTTCGGGCCTGCTGCTGGTAGCGCGTGACGCGCGGATGCTGGCGCTCCCCGGTGTGTTGCGCGACACGCTGGTGTGCGCGCTCGCTTACGGTGTGCTCATGATTGCGGTGCCCGCGCTCATCGAGGGCGCATTCGGATGGAGCATGGCGCTGCCGGCGATGCTGTCGGCGTTCGCGATGGCCGCGGGGCTGACGTTCGTGCTCTCGCCGCGCTGGGTCAGCATGTGCATGGGTTTCATGCCGGCGATCTATTCGACCGTGCACGAGAGTTTCCACGTGCTGTCGCCGATGGGCGCGGAGTTCCTGCACTGGGGAACCGCGGCAGCGGTTGCGCTTCTCGCATTTGCGGCGATCCGCTGGTGGCGCATTCTGCACGATGGCTCGACAGACGCGTGCGGCTGGCGCGTGCCGATGATCCTCAAGCTTCGGCAACAGGCGATCTCCGCCGGATGGTCGTTCGACAAGCAGATGTACTGGCAGCGCGACGGCGGACAGCATCGCTATACCGACCTGCGCGGCATCGATGCACGCGCGCCGGTGAAAACCATCCAGGTTGCGCTGGGCGGTGATTTGTTCGTGCCCAGGACGCCTGCCGGCAACCTGCGCCGGCTGGGCGTGGTGATCTGGCCGGTATTGATTTTCGTCGGCTGCATGCTGCTCACCAGCGTTGAGCGCGTGCACGACCTGCACAAGCTGTTGGTCGTCATCGGCGTGAGCGGTGCGATGTGGTCGGGTGCCTTCGGCATGGCCATGCTGCTGTTCGCGGTGACCGCCGTGTTGCGGCGCCGCTGGGAGCACGGCGTCGAACCGGCGCTGCTGGCGCTGCTGCCGGGCCTGGGAAAGCATGCGCCGCTGCATCGCAGCGTGCTGCGGGCGGCGTTCGTCAAACCCTTGGCCATATGCGTCGCGTTGTGGGCGCTGATGGCCGCCAGCGAATATCTCTTGCACCTGGGTGCGCTCGCCTACGCACTGACAACCCTGATCCTGCTCGGCATGGTTGCGGCGACTGCGTTGTCGCTGTTGCGCGTATTCGCGGGACGCGCGCTCGGGACTGTCGCGCAAGCCTCCATCATCGTCGTCGCGTGCGTGTTGATGGGCGTGACCCTGCCGCTGACCTACATCACGCCGATGGCCAAGCTGGGCCCTGTCGCGGAATTGATTGAATGGGGGCTGCTTGCGGCGTGGCTGGTTTTCACCGGATGGATGACCGTGCTTGCCCTGCGCGCATGGCGGGCGTTCCGGTTGCAGCCGCATCCCTTTTTGTCACGTTGAGCGTCGGTGGTCGCGCCGACCGACGGCCCTGCGCTATGATCCAGCCGGTTCGCGCTGCCGGGGTGGTCCATGGTCTGGGGTTTGGCGCTGGTCGCATTGATTGCTTTCATGCTGGCGTTCATCAGCCACTCGCCGGGCTGGATGGGGCTCGGCATCTTCATCGGTTTCGTCGCCGCCATCGGCGCAGCACTGGTTTTCATTGATCGCCACGTGCGCGCGAGTTCGCGGCCCGAACACATGACGGATCGCGAGATCCAGGCCTTGCGCAGCACCGTCAAGAAACCTGGCGAAACGCCCCCGCGGCTGCCTCCTTCGAATCCGTCCTGAAGCGATCCGGCTCCGCGGGTTTCAATTTGCTACGCTAGCTTCCTTGTCTGGCTGCGAGGAGTCTTGAGCGATGAGCAAGGTGCATCCCGTTCCGCCGGCATTTGCGGCAGCCGAGCAGATCAAGCCCGACCAATACGCGCGGCTTTACCGCGAATCGACCGACGATCCCGAAAAGTTCTGGGCCGACGCCGCGAAACGGCTGGCCTGGATCAAGCCGCCGACGCAGACCCGGGATGTTTCGTTCGACGCGAAGGACCTGCACATCCGCTGGTATGCGGATGGCGTGTTGAACGCAACCGCCAGCTGCCTCGACCGGCATCTCGAAACGCGCGGCGACAAGACCGCATTGCTGTTCGAAGGTGACGACCCCAACGTATCGCGCGCGATCACCTACAGCGAACTGCACGCCGACGTCTGCCGTTTCGCGAACGCGCTGCGCAACCTTGGCGTGAAGAAGGGCGACCGCGTCGCGATCTACATGCCGATGATCCCGGAAGCCTGCGTCGCGATGCTGGCGTGCGCGCGCATCGGCGCGATCCATTCGGTCGTGTTCGGCGGGTTTTCGCCGGACGCGCTGGCCGGGCGCATCGCCGACTCGCAATGCAAGGTGTGCATCACCGCGGACGAAGGCGTGCGCGCCAACAAGAAGATCCCCTTGAAGCACAACGTGGACGAGGCGCTGACACGTCCCGACACCACCAGCATCGAGACGGTGGTGGTGGTGCGCCGCACCGGCGGCGCGGTGAACATGCAGTCGCCGCGCGACCGTTGGTGGCACGCGCTGGTGGAAGGCCAATCGGCCGAGTGCGAACCGGAACCCATGAACGCGGAGGATCCGCTGTTCATCCTGTACACTTCCGGCAGCACCGGCAAACCCAAGGGCGTGCTGCACACCATCGGCGGCTACATGGTGTGGGTGTCGTACACGCACGAAGCGGTTTTCGATCTGCGCGAGAACGACGTTTACTGGTGCACCGCCGACGTCGGTTGGGTCACCGGGCACAGCTACATCGTGTACGGCCCGCTCGCGAACGGCGCGACGTCGCTGGTGTTCGAAGGCGTACCGAACTGGCCCGACGCATCGCGCCTCTGGCAGGTTTGCGACAAGCACAAGGTGAGCATCCTGTACACCGCGCCGACCGCGATCCGCGCATTGATGCGCGAAGGCGACGAGCCGGTGAAGAAAACCTCGCGCCAGTCGCTGCGCCTGCTGGGTTCGGTCGGCGAACCGATCAATCCGGAAGCGTGGGAGTGGTACTTCAACGTCGTGGGCGAAGACCGTTGCCCGATCGTGGACACCTGGTGGCAGACCGAAACCGGTGGGATTCTCATTTGTCCGTTGCCCGGCTCGACCGTGCTGAAGCCGGGCGCCGCGATGAAACCGTTGTTCGGCATCAAGCCCGCGATTCTCGATCCCGACGGCAAGGTCATCGACGGCGAAGGTTCCGGCAACCTCGTGATTACCGACTCCTGGCCGGGGCAGATGCGCACGGTGTACGGCGACCACCAGCGGTTCATCGACACGTATTTCAAGACCTATCCGGGCGTGTACACCACCGGCGACGGTGCCGAGCGCGATGCCGATGGCGATTGGAAGATCACCGGGCGCGTGGATGACGTGATCAATGTTTCAGGCCATCGCATCGGCACCGCCGAGATCGAAAGCGCCATGATGGCCGACGAACGCGTGGCCGAAGCCGCCGTAGTGGGTTGCCCGCACGACATCAAGGGCACCGCCATCTATGCGTTCGTGACGCCCAAGGAAGGCGTGGCGCCGAGCGATGCGCTCAGGAAGGAACTCATCGGCGGCATCCGCGAGCGGATCGGGCCTTTTGCGGCTCCGGAATACCTGCAATGGGCGGCGGCGCTTCCGAAAACGCGTTCGGCCAAGACGATGCGGAGGATCCTGCGCAAGATTGCGGAGGCCGGCAACAACGAGGTCGACCTCTCCGCGCTCGGCGATACGTCCACGCTCGCGGATCCTTCGGTCGTGAAGCGGCTGTACGAAGAGCGCGTGCGGCACTGATCGAGCGATCCGATCGATGTCGCTGCATCTGGAATTCGTGCGCGCGGTTCCGGCCGAAGTTGCACCGCGGCTGGATGATCACTCGATCCACCTCTGGCGGATTCCGTACGCGTCTTCGCAACGGCGCGC
>DATNAW010000146.1:0-9693 GCA_035572335.1 Rhodanobacteraceae bacterium | reverse complement strand
GCGAGCAACCTGTCGCGCGCCTCGGGCAGGTAATGATGCGCGGGTCCATGGCCCCAAACCGGCCCCGGCCACGCGGCATCGCCCTCGCGGCGGGCGACCACGTGCACGTGCAACTGGCGCACGATGTTGCCGAGCGCGCCGACGTTGAGCTTGTCGCATTCGACCGCGCCACGCAGCACTTTCATCGCGCGCGTGATTTCACGCATCAACTGCGTGCGGTCGCGCTCGGCCAGATCATCGAATTCGGCAAGACCTTCGCGCCGCGGCACCAGCACCAGCCACGGGAATTGCGCGTCGTCCATCAGCAGCACGCGGCACAGAGTCCACTCGGCCACGAACAGCGTGTCCGCGGCGAGCCGCGCGTCGAGCTGGAATCCGGCATCGGCAGCCGCTTTCATGGTTGGCCGGCGAGTTCCCTGCCGAAGAACGCGAGCGTGCGCTCCCGCGCGAGACGCGCTGCATCCGCGTTGTAGACGCTCTTGTCCACGTCGCGGCTGAACGCGTGCCCGCAATGTTCGTACACGTATACCGGCGCATCGGGCCACGCCTTGCGATGCTTGTCGACCGCTTCGGCGGTGATCGAACGGTCGTTCGCGCCGAAGTGGAAAATCACCGGCGCCTTGAGCGGCTGGTCAAGATATCCGGTATTGCGCGCGCCGTAATAGCTCGCCGCCGTCAGGCCGAGCCGTTGTGCCGCGAGCAGCGCAACGGTGCCGCCCCAGCAGTAGCCCACCACGCCGATTTTTCCGGATGACTTGATCGAATCCGCCGCGCTCGCCACGGCCTCCGCCGCGCGATCCAGCCCGACTTCCATCGCTAGATCCTTGCCGCGCTCCGTCCCCGCCTTGTCATAGGCAAGCTCGACGTCGTTCTCGACGAAGTCGAAGAACGCCGGCGCGATGGCGGTGTAGCCGTCATGCGCGTAGCCATCGGCGACCCTGCGGATGTGTGGCGTGACACCGAAGATTTCCTGCACCACCACGATGCCGCCTTTTGGTTTCCCCTCAGGCTTGGCGAGATACGCGCCAATGCAATGCGTGCCGGCGGTCATGATGTTGATGCGTTCGCCCATCGTGGTTCTCCTTGGATGCAATCCACACAGCGTACTACCGTGTGGCGTTCCAGATGCCGGGGCGGCGCGCGCCGGATAAAATGGCAGGCCCGCGAACACGTTGCATGTCATGCCCGCACCCAATCCCAAAGTCGGTTTCGTCAGCCTCGGCTGCCCCAAGGCGCTGGTCGACTCCGAGCGCATCCTGACCCAGTTGAAGGCCGAGGGTTACGAGATCGTGCCGCGCTACGACAAGGCCAACGCGGTGATCGTCAACACCTGCGGCTTCATCGACGCGGCGGTGCAGGAGTCGCTGGACGCAATCGGCGAGGCGCTTCACGAGAATGGCAAGGTCATCGTCACCGGTTGCCTCGGCAAGCGCGATGCACTGATCCGCGAGGCGTATCCAGACGTGTTGGCGATCACCGGTCCGCAGGATTACGCCAATGTCATGGGCGCGGTGCACGCGGCGTTGCCGAAGCCGCACGATCCGTTCGTCGATCTCGTTCCGGACACCGGCATCAAGCTGACGCCGAAACACTACGCGTACCTGAAGATTTCCGAGGGCTGCAATCACCGCTGCACGTTTTGCATCATTCCCTCGATGCGCGGGAATCTCGTTTCACGGCCGATCGACGAGGTGCTGGTCGAGGCCGAGAAACTCGTGCGTTCCGGTGTGAAGGAATTGCTGGTGATCTCGCAGGACACCAGCGCGTATGGCGTCGATGTTCGTTACGCCAAACACGCGTGGCGCGGCAACCCCTACCAGACGCGGATGACCGATTTGTGCCGCGGTCTCGGCGAACTCGGCGCGTGGGTGCGGCTGCACTATGTCTATCCGTATCCGCACGTGGACGACGTGATCCCGCTGATGGCGGAAGGAAAGATCCTTCCGTACCTCGACATCCCGTTCCAGCACGCCAGCCCGCGCATCCTCAAGTTGATGAAGCGTCCCGGCAACATCGACAGGACGCTCGATCGCATCCATGCGTGGCGCCGCGCGTGTCCGGATTTGACGATCCGCAGCACCTTCATCGTCGGCTTTCCCGGCGAAACCGATGCCGAGTTCGAGGAGCTGCTGGACTTCCTGCGCGAAGCGCAACTCGATCGCGTCGGTGCGTTCGCCTATTCGCCGGTCGGTGGCGCCAGGGCCAACGAGCTGCCCGATCCGGTGCCGGAAGAATTGAAGGAAGACCGGCTGGAACGCTTCATGGAAGTGCAGGCCGGGATTTCCGCCGC
Source organism: Rhodanobacteraceae bacterium (assembly GCA_035572335.1). Taxonomy (GTDB): domain Bacteria; phylum Pseudomonadota; class Gammaproteobacteria; order Xanthomonadales; family Rhodanobacteraceae; genus 66-474. The sequence continues at coordinate 7,403 of DATNAW010000146.1, read as the reverse complement.
GAAGCTGCGGAAGAAGATCGGCCGCACGCTGACGGTGCTGGTGGATGAGGTAAGCGCCGACGGTGCGATCGCACGCTCGATGGCCGATGCGCCGGAAATCGACGGCGTGGTGCGGATTGCCGATGGCACGTCGTTGAAGCCGGGCCAGTTCGTCGAGGTGCGGGTCACCGATGCCGACGCGCACGATCTGGAAGCACGGCTGGCAGGATGATCACGTGATCCCCCATTTCAGCGATCACGCAGCGAATGAACGCACCTATCTCGCATGGGTGCGCACCGCGATCGCGGTGATGGCGTTCGGATTCCTCATCGAACGCTTCGATCTGTTCCTCGCCTCGCTGTCGCACGTTGCCGCGCACGCCGTCACGAAGTTGCACCTGCGCGGCACCGAATGGGCCGGCTTGCTGCTCATCATTTTCGGCGCACTGATGATCCTGTTGGCGACGCTGCGTTTCATGCGCTGCCGTCGCAACATCGACGAGGGCAGCGACGTGCCCTACGCCGGCCTGCTCAGCGAAAAGCTGCTCGCCGCGATCATGGTGCTGATGGCGCTGTTCCTGGTCGCCTACGTCGGGCGAGAGGTGGTGGCGTTTGGCTGAGGGCGATCAAGTCTCACGCGGATAGTTCACTGACACCACTGCAAAGCGTGCCTTGCCGCCCGGCAGTTCCGCTTCGAACTCCTCGTCAACGCGCTTCTTCAGCGCCGCGCGCGCAAGCGGGGAGTCGACGCTGATCCAGCCTTTCTTCGCATCGGTTTCGTCGGGGCCGACGATGCGGTATACGTGCGTCTCGCCGCTGCCGATGTTTTCGATTTCGATCGTTGCACCGAAGAACACCGCATCACCGTCTGCGGGCGTGCCTTCGGCGACTTTCAATGACGGAATGCGCCTGGACAGGTAGCGCACACGCCGGTCGATTTCACCGAGCTGTTTCTTGCGGTAGGTGTATTCGGCGTTTTCGGAGCGATCGCCTTCGGCGGCGGCAGCGGCCAACGCCTTCACGACTTCCGGGCGCAACTCGCGCCACAGGTGATCGAGTTCGGCCTTCAACGCACCAAAACCCGCGCGCGTGATGATCGCGGTGGAGCGGGGCGGGGATGGACGCCAGCGGCTCATGCCAGGCGCGGGGTGTCGGAGACCAGCGCGGCGATGCGGTCCGCGGCTTCGTGTTGCGGCCAGCGTTGCGCGAAACCACGGGCGAGATGTTCGGCCAGCCGGTGCATCCCGCTGCGCTGGGCGTTTTCGGCCAGCATCGCGACATTGGCCGGATCGTCGGGCAGGAAATGGGGCTCGATGTCGCGGCATTCCTGCACGACGCCCAACGCACGCCGCGCGTCGCCGCTGGCGCACAGTTGCGCGATCCAGGTCTGGCCGTGCGTGAGCAGCAGGTCGTGGCGTCCAAGTTGCCGCAAGAGGTCGCGGAACATCCGATGGATCGGCGCCGGCGCCAGGTGGTCGCGGATGCGGTTGCGCAACTCGATGGCGGCGGCTTCGGGGTTGGTAGCCGCGATTTGCCAGCACGCGTCGAGCAGGCGCTGGTCATCGTCCCAGCCCATCGAATCGACCAGGGTCGGCGCCGCGGGCTGCATGCCGAAGCGTTCCCGGTAGTGCCACACGAGCACGCCCATCCAGTGGAAATCCAGCACGATGAGGTAGGTGCACACGAACCCGAACGCCGGCAAGCCGATCAGGTGCGGCAACTGGCCGATGCTGGCCCGTGCGATCCCCAACGCCACGGCCAGGGCCGCGTTCGCGATGACCGGAATCAGGTATGCCCAACCGAACCGTTTGACGATGCTCAACCAGGTGGCGGGATGCATCGCCACCGAAACGTCGCCGTCGAACGCCAGCGACATATCAATGGCCGGCAGCAACATCGCAGCGACGATCAGCGTAAGCCACAGGAATCCCGGCGCCCAGAACGCCACCGCGATGCAGGCGAGGATCGCGAAGACGTTCACGAGGAACAGCGCGTTGGGATTGCCGGCGCGATCCTCGCGTGCCACTTCCGGGGCATCGTCAAAGCCGTCCGCCGTCTGCAACATCACGTCGATCGCATAACGCCACGTCGCGAGCCACACGATGCTCGCCGCGATGACGCCGACGAAGCCAGGCAACAGCATTGCGTAGTGGCACAGGCCAAGCGCGATGCACGCCATCAGCGCGCCGCCGCGCAGGGGGTAGGCGAGTCCACCGATCAGGCGGTCGGCAAGCGGCATGTCTTCGACGGCGGTGCGGACGCGCGGCATGGGCAGGTCAGTGTCGCCCGCCGAAGATGCCGCCCAGCACGCCACGCAGGATCTGCCGCCCCAGCTGGCTGCCCATTGTGCGCACGGTCTGCTTGGCCATCGTCTCGATCATGCCCTGGCGGCGCTTGGTGCCGAAAATCGCGTCGTGCATCGCGCCGCCCCAGGCGGAACCTTGCGGTGCTTTCGCGGCTTCCTGCTTCGCGACTTCAGCAGGATCGTCGACGGCCTTTTCGTCGGCGCGCTTGGCCAGCATCTCGGCGGCGGATTCGCGATTGACGGCCGTGTCGTATTTGGGGCCGACCGGCGAACGCGAGCGGATGACGCTGCGTTCCTCGTCGGTGATCGGACCGAGCCGGCAGGTCGGCGTCGAAACCAGCACGCGTTCGACCGGCGTCGGCGCACCCCTGTCGCGCAATGTGGAAGCCAGCGCTTCGCCCACGCCCATCGTGCTGATCACTTGCGCGACATCCAGCTTCGGGTTCGGCGCGAAGGTTTCCGCGGCCGCCTTCACCGCTTTCTGGTCGCGCGGCGTGAATGCGTGCAGCGCGTGCTGGATGCGGTTGCCCATCTGGCCGAGGATCACGTCGGGCACGTCGTCGGGATTCTGCGAACAGAAATACACACCCACGCCCTTCGAACGGATCAGCCGCACGACTTGTTCCACGCGCTGCTGCAGCGCTGGCGCGCAATCGTCGAACAACAGGTGCGCCTCGTCGAAGAAGAACACCAGCTTCGGCGTGTCCGGATCGCCCACTTCCGGCAGTTGCTCGAACAGTTCCGACAGCATCCACAACAGGAACGTGGAATAGAGCCTGGGTTTCAGGATCAACTGGTCGGCGGCGAGGATGTTGATGATGCCGCGCCCGGACATGTCCTGGCGCATGATGTCCTTCAAATCGAGCGCGGGCTCGCCGAAGAACTGCGCGCCGCCCTGCTGCTCCAGTTGCAGCAGCGCGCGCTGCACCGCGCCGAGGCTGGATTTGCTGACGAGGCCGTAGTGTTGCGAAACATCCTTGGCGTTGTCGCCGACATGGTTCAGCAGTGCGCGCAGGTCGTCCATGTCCAGCAGCAGCCAGCCGTTGTCGTCGGCCAGCTTGAATACGATTTCCAGCACGCCCTGCTGGGTGTCGTTCAATTCCAGCACGCGCGCCAGCAGCATCGGGCCCATTTCAGAAACCGTCGCGCGCACCGGCGAGCCGAACTTTCCGTACAGATCCCAGAACACCACCGGGTTGACCTGCGGCTGCCAGGATTTCTCGATGCCGAGTTTCGCCAGCCGCGTCTTCAGCTTGTCGCCAGCAGGCGGGGCGGCCTGCGACATGCCCGCAATGTCGCCCTTGACGTCGGCCATGAAGACCGGTGTGCCGAGACGCGAGAATCCTTCGGCCAGCACCATCAGCGACACGGTTTTGCCGGTGCCGGTGGCGCCGGCGATCATGCCGTGGCGATTGCCGAAGCGCGGATCGAGTTCGACTGCGGTGGTTTCGTTCCTTCCGATCAGGATGTCGTTCACGCGGCCTCCCCGGTCGCTGATTCATGCCTTGATTCTCGATTGTACGTGCTAACGCTTGAGTCGCCCGCGGCTTCGCGTTAGGGTGCGGGCGTTGTCTCGGGTTCGGGTGGGCGTTGAATGTTGCGGCGATTGGGTTGGATGGCGTGCGTCGGCGCGCTGGGGTGGTTGGCGGGTTGCGCACAGACGCCGACCAAGGGCACGTCTTCGGATTTGAACGCGCTGTATGCACAGTTGAACCAGGCCAGCGCGCACTACGACCAGGCGCTGGAGCAGGCGCGGCACGGCGACAATGCGCAGTCGCAGAAGACGCTGCAGGCCGCGCTGGATGCGCTGCGCGGCGCGTCCGACAAGTGCGTCAACACCTCCGGTTGCGACACCGCGCGCTTCCTTTCGGCGTATGACCGCGCGTTGCGCCTGAAGGACGGGAGCTTCCTCGGCACCGAGGGCGACGATCAGTCGCTCGACAATGATGACCAGGCCACGACGACGGCCGATTCCGGCGTGCTCACCGCGTTGCCGCAGGCGCAGCGCACCGTGCAGTTGCTGCACGACCACAAGCTGTCGGATCTGGTCGCCACCAACGGCACCGTGCAGGCGGCGCTGCAGGTGTGGCTGACGCGCTTGCGTCCGGAACTGATCCGCGCGTACGTCGATTACCAGTACCTGCGCTACCAGATGCAACCCGCGTTCCAGCAGGCGGGCCTGCCGGAAGCGATCCTGTTCGGCCTGATCGCCAAGGAGTCCGGCGGCCGCGTGCATGCGGTGTCGCGCTCGGGTGCGGCGGGGCCGCTGCAGTTCATGCCGGCGACCGGAGCCCGCTTCGGGTTGAACACGATCAACGGGTTCGACCAGCGCTTCGATCCGACCATGTCCGCGCAGGCGACTGCAGCGTACCTCAACGAACAGCTTGGCCAGCTCAACGACAACCTGGCGCTGGTGCTGGCCGCCTACAACGGCGGCGAGGGACGGATGGGGCGCCTGGTCTCGAGTACGCCCGACGCGAGCTTCTGGGATCCGAACGTGTATTTCTCGCTGTCGCCGGAAACGCGCGAATACGTGCCGATGGTGCTGGCGGCGGCGTGGCTGTTCCTGCATCCGGCCCGCTACAACCTTCGGTTTCCGCACATCGACGGCACACCGGGCTTCGTCAACCTGGTGAACGCGGCATCGCTCAATGAATTGTCGGTGTGTCTCGGCAACGACGACAGCGCGCGCTACGGCTGGTACCGCACGCTGCGCAATCTCAACCCGCAGATGGATCCGTCGCAGATGCAGCCGCAAGGCACGCGCATCAGCCTGCCGCGGTTCCTGCAGGATGCGTACAAGCAATCCTGTGTCGACGGAAAATGGGCCGCGCTGGCCGCCCAGCTGCAGGCCGCGCAATTGCCCACGCCGCCCGCGCAGGTGGCCGCGGCCGATCCGCCTTCAAACAAATCGAAGCACAAGTCCGCTGGCCACTACACCATCCGCAGCGGCGACACCCTTTACGGCATCGCGCGTCGCTTCGACTGCGACGACGTGCGTGAACTGGTGCGCAGCAACCACTTGCGTTCCGCCACCGATCTGCAAATCGGCAAGCGCTTGCGGCTGGTGGGGTGCAAGGGCTGACGTTTTTGAGGAGCGAATTTCTCGAAGCGGGTTCGTTCGCAGGCTACTATCCTCGAAAAACAAGAAAGGGGCCGTCGGCCCCTTCTTTGTTTCTGGCGGAGAGGGTGGGATTGCTCGGCCCATCCATGGGCCTCGCCCTTCGCTGCGCTCAGGGCCGCCTTCGGCGTCCAAATTCGTTCCAGACGAATTTGTCGCACCCGAGTGGGTTCGTCCACGCCGCCCCACCCCCAGAAACGCAAAACGCCCACAGGGGGCGTTTGCATTTCTGGCGGAGAGGGTGGGATTCGAACCCACGTTACGGCAATACCGTAAACCGGATTTCGAATCCGGCGCATTCGACCACTCTGCCACCTCTCCAAAAATGTAGCGCGCGGAATCTTGGCAGGGCACGCCGGCGCGTTGTTCGCATCATCCCTGATGCTCACCCCTCGCTATGCTCGGGGCCAGCCTTTCGGCCGTCCAAATTTGCTCACCCCGTCCATGGGGCTCGCCCTTCGGGCCGGCTACGCCGTCCAAAATCGTTCCAGACGATTTTGTCGCTCCCGGCGCTTTTGTCGACCACTCCGCCACCTCTCCGGGGTTCGTGGTCTTCAGACCCGCGTGAGCGGGCCGCCCATGATAATTGCGTCGCCGCGTTGGTGACAACCGGCACGGCGCCGAACTTGCGTGCCGGAAAGACCTAACACCCGCCGCTTGAGCCCGAGCCCGCGATGCCGTAGCGTGCATGGCAGGCAGATGGAGGGAATCACGATGCGCAAGCGGTCGCGGGTCGTTGTCCTGGTGCTGGGGATTGCACTGTCGAGTGCGGGTTGGGCGCAGGATGCCGGCCAAGTGCCGGCCAGCGCGGCGTCGACCGACAACGCCGGCATCCCGGAACTGCAGCAACGAATGGCGAGTGGCAAGCTGGATTCGCAGCAGCTCGTTCGCGATTTCATCCAGCGCATCGAGGCGCTGGACCAGGCCGGGCCGCGGGTCAATGCGGTGCTGCAGCTGAATCCCGACGCCTTGTCGATCGCCAAGCAGCGCGACAAGCACAAGTCCGGGAAACACGATGGATTGTGGGGCATCCCCATCCTGCTGAAGGCCAACATCGACACCGGTGACAAGATGCCGACAACGGCGGGTTCGCTGGCGTTGCTGGGCGAACCCGCGCCGCGCGATGCGACGGTGGCCGCGAAGTTGCGCGAGGCGGGCGCGGTGATCCTGGGCAAGACCAACCTCAGCGAGTGGGCGAATTTCCGTTCGACGCGTGCAAGCAGTGGTTGGAGCGGGCGGGGCGGCTTGACGCGCAATCCCTACGTGCTGGATCGCAGCGCGTGTGGTTCGAGTTCCGGCTCCGGAGCCGCGGTGGCGGCAGGTTTCGTGACGGTCGCGATCGGCACCGAAACCAATGGTTCGATCATCTGTCCGTCCGCCGCGAACGGCGTGGTGGGCATCAAGCCCACGGTGGGCCTGGTCAGCCGCGCGGGTATCATTCCGATCAGCGCGACGCAGGACACCGCGGGTCCGATCGCGCGTGACGTGCGCGATGCCGCGATCGTGCTGTCGGCGATCGCGGGCAGCGATCCACGCGATCCGGCCACCGTCGATGCGGACAAGCACGCGACCGATTACACGAAATTCCTCGACCCGGACGCGCTCAAGGGCAAGCGCATCGGCGTGGTGCGCGAACTGGCGGGCGGCGATCCGCAGGTCAAGGCGTTGCTGGACCACGCGATCTCGGTGTTGCGCGCGCACGGCGCCACGGTGGTCGACAACGTGAAGATTCCGCACGTCAACGATTACGGGCACGCCGAATCCACGGTGCTGCTGTATGAGTTCAAGCACGGCGTCGACGCCTATCTCGCCACGCGCAAGGGCCTGAAGGTTCACTCGCTGGCCGACCTGATCGCTTTCGACAAGGCGCACGCGGCGGAAGAAATGCCCTGGTTCGGGCAGGAACTGTTCGAGCAGGCCGAAGCCAAGGGGCCGCTGACCGACAAGGCTTATCGGGATGCGCTGGCGAAGCTGAAGAAGATGGCCGGACCCGAAGGC
>DATNAW010000145.1:0-9372 GCA_035572335.1 Rhodanobacteraceae bacterium | reverse complement strand
TCGACGGTCATGTTCTTGTGGATGATGCCGATGCCGCCGGTCTGCGCCATCGTGATGGCGAGGCGCGCCTCGGTCACGGTATCCATGGCCGAAGACATCAGCGGAATGTTGAGGCGGATCGCGCGGGTCAGGCGGGTCGAGGTGTCGACATCGCGTGGCAAAACGGAAGAATGGGCGGGGACGAGGTAAACGTCGTCGTAGGTCAGGGCCTCGGCGAGGATGCGCATTGGTTGGAGTCCGGCAATGCAATGCGCGATTATACGCCAAGCCCCCGCCTCAAGCGATGCCGATGGCCCGCCTGCTCACGATCAAGGTCAAGCCCAACAGCCGTGTTTCCTCGCTGCAGCAAGACACGGAAGGAAACTGGCGCGCGGCGCTCAGGGCGCCGCCGGTGGAGGGCAGGGCCAATGCGGAATTGATCGCGCTGGTGGCCGGCCATTTCGGCTGTGCGAAGGCCGGCGTGCGGATCACGGCGGGTGCCGGGGCGCGCATCAAGCGGGTGCGCATCGAAGACTGACGGTTAGTGGCCGTCGATCGCCTGCGCTGCTTCCAGCGTGTTTTCCATCAGCGTCGCGACGGTCATCGGGCCGACGCCGCCGGGTACCGGCGTGATCCACGATGCGCGCTCGGCGGCAGGCTGGAATTCCACGTCGCCGACCAGACGTCCGTCGTCCGTCCGGTTAATGCCGACATCGATCACCACCGCGCCCGGTTTGATCCATTCGCCCTTGACGATGCCGGGCCTGCCAACCGCGGCGACCACGATGTCGCCCTCGCGCACGTAGTGGTCCAGCCCTTGCGTGAATTTGTGGCAGCACGTCGTCGTGCAACCGGCGATCAGCAGTTCCAGCACGAGCGGGCGTCCGACGTGATTGGACACGCCGACCACCACGGCGTGTTGCCCGCGCACCGGACGGTCGGTGTGGCCGAGCAGCGTCATCACGCCCTTGGGCGTGCATGGCCGCAGTCCGAAGCGGCGCAACGCCAGATGGCCCAGGTTGACCGCGCTGAAGCCGTCCACGTCCTTGCGCGGATCGATGCGGTCGATCAGCGCGGCGGCGTTGACGTGCGGCGGCAGCGGCAACTGCACCAGGATGCCTTGCACTTTCGGATCGGCATTCAGGCGATCGATCAGCGCGAACAAATCCGCTTCGCCGGTCTGTGCCGGCAGGTCGAAATCGAACGACTTGAAGCCGACTTGCCGGCAGGCCCTGCGCTTGTTCTTTACGTACACCGTGGATGCGGGATCGGCGCCGACCAGTACCACCGCCAGACCCGGCGCCGTGCTGCCCGCATCGACGCGTGCCTTGACGCCCGCCGCGACCCGGTCCAGCACTTCGCCCGCGATCTTGCGTCCGTCGAGAATGCGCGCAGTCATGGTGTCGGCGTACCCCAAAGCGTTCATTATCGGGGCGTGGCGGGGGCCACACAATGGCGAATCGGACGGGCGCCGCCGTCCGCATCCGTTACCCAGTTCACGGCGCCAATACACCCGGTGCGGCTAGCGTACGCATCGGGAACAGGACTGAGCACTTATTGCCCTTGAGAGCAGAACGATGATCGAAGCCACCGAATTGCAGGCAGCGGTCCTGCGCCGCCTGCTGAAACACCTCAATGAAGACCGTCCGGACGTGCAGAACATCGACCTGATGAACCTGGCCGGATTCTGTCGCAACTGCCTTGCCGACTGGTATCGCGAAGCCGCCGCCGAGCGCGGCCTCGACCTCACCAGGGAAGAAGCCCGCTATGCCATCTATGGCGTGCCCTTCGAAGAATGGAAGGCGCGCCACCAGAAAGAGGCAACGCCGGAGCAGCTCGCCGCTTTCCACGCCACGCGGCAGCACGACGGACACGCTGCGTAGCGAACCGGCGCGTCAGGCGCCCGCGCAGAACGCCGCGTAATCGATGTAGCCCGGGAACGCGCGCCCCGACGCGCAAACCGGGCATTCGGGATCAGGCGCGAGGCGCGTTTCGTGGAAGCGCATCGCCAGCGCGTCGAACATCAATACGCGGCCGATCAGCGGCTCGCCGATGCCGAGGATCAACTTGATCGCTTCGGTCGCCTGCAGCAATCCGATCAGTCCCGGCAGCACGCCCAGTACGCCGGCTTCCGAACAATTCGGTGCGTCTTCAGGCGCCGGCGGCTGCGGGAACAGGCAGCGGTAACACGGCGCCTGTCCGCGCTTCCGGCCCGCGTCGAAAACGCTGGCCTGTCCCTGGAAGCGCTGTACTGCGCCGTACACCAGCGGGATGCCGTGTTTCACGCAGGCATCGTTGAGCAGATAGCGCACCGGGAAATTGTCGGCGCCGTCCAGCACCACGTCCGCGCCTTCGAGCAAGGCATCGACGTTGGTCGAGGTGACGCGTTCGCGCAAACCTTCCAGTTGCACGCGCGGGTTCAAACCCTGCAGCGCATGTGCGGCCGAATCGAGTTTCGACATGCCGATGCGATCATCCGCGTGCAGGATCTGGCGTTGCAGGTTACTGCGCTCGACCACGTCATCGTCGGCGATCACCAGCGTGCCGACGCCCGCGGCGGCAAGGTAGAACGCGGCCGGCGAACCCAGCCCGCCCGCACCCAACACCACGATGCGTGATTGTTCGAGTTTGCGCTGCCCCGCTTCGCCGACTTCGGGCAAGCGCAGGTGGCGCGAGTACCGGTCGTAAAAGTCCTCATCGCCGCCGGCCTTTGCCATCGGCAACCCTTCCTCGATCCAGCGCGCGGTGCCGCCCGCAACGGACACCACGTTGGTATAGCCCATTTGCTGCAGCACCTGCGCCGCCATCAGGGAACGCTGGCCATGCGCGCAGATCGTCAGGATTTCCGCGGCGCGATCGGGCGCGATGTCGGCGATGCGCCGGGGAACCTCGCCGCGCGGCATTGGCACAGCGCCTTGCGCCATGCCGGACGCGTGTTCAAAGGTTTCGCGCACATCCAGCAGCAACGCGCCAGCTTGCTGGCGTTGCAGGGCTTCGCGGGGGGAAAGCTCGCGTATCGTCATGCGCGCATTATCGCCCATCGCGTCATCAATCAATTGGGCCACAAGGTCACGGTGTCGCCGCGCCCGTATTCCTTTTCACCTTCGGGCAGCAGCGCCAGCGCATCGGTTTCAGCGAGTCCGCGCAGCATCCCGGAGCCCTGCTTCGCATGCAGCGTCGCCCACTGCACGCCATCCTCATCGATACGCAAGTTGCAGCGTGCAAACTCGGCACGCGGATGGCGCTTGTGCAGCGGCGCGTCCAGACGCGCGCGGCCCGGTTTCGGCACGATGGTGACGCCCAGCATCGCGCGCAGGGCGAAGGCGACGAAAACGCGATACGTCACCGCCGAGGCGACCGGATTGCCTGGCAGCCCGAAATACAGGCACGCGCCGATTTCGCCAAACAACGTGGGCATGCCGGGTTTCAGCCGCACCTTGTGGAAATGGATTTCGCCAATCTCGCGCAGGACGCCCGGCAAGTGATCGGCCTCGCCCGCCGACACGCCGCCGCTGGTAACGATGACATCGGCCTCGGCTGCCGCTTCAAGCAATGCGCTTCGAAGCGCTTCCCGGTCGTCGCGCACGCAATGCTGCACGACCACCGTCGCGTGCGATTCGCGCACCAGCGATGCCAGCATCAGCGCGTTGGATTCGTGGATCTGCCCGAAGCCCAGCCGCTGTCCTGCGGGAACAAGTTCATTGCCGGTGGCGATGACGGCGACGCGAGGTCGACGCCGCACCGGCACGCGATCGACACCCAGCGCGGCAAACACCGCCATCTGCGCGGTACCGAGCGGCGTTCCCGAAGCAAACGCAAGATCGCCCCCGGCATAGTCTTCGCCCGCGGCACGCACGTTGGCGCCCACGCTCTCGCCGGCCTTCACCCGCACACGTTCACCCTCGACCGACACGTTTTCCTTGATCACGACGGTATCCGCGCCGACGGGCATTGGCGCGCCAGTGGTAATGCGCACGCACTGCCCTTCGCCGACCTCGGGTGCGGAGGTTGCGCCTGCGAACACGTCGCCGATCAGCGTGAATTCGCGCGCTCCACCTTCCGGCAAGTCGGCGCCGCGCAGCGCAAAACCATCCATCGCGGAATTCGCGAAAGGCGGCAATGGATGTGCCGTGCGAACATCCTCGCCCAGGACACGGCCGTGCGCATCGGCAAGCGGCACCGTTTCGATCGGCAGCCGATGCCGCGCCGCGCGCGCGGCCACGATCTGCAGCGCTTGCTCGAGACCGATGCGGGCGGGATAAGAAGGATCAGCCATGCGCGCGTTCGTAATCGCGAAAGTCGTCGGGTGCATTGAGATTATGGAACGCACCATCTGCATCGCCGAAATCGACCGCGAGCGCACCTTGCGCCGCGAGCCAGCGCATGGGCGAACCGTGTTCGCGCAAAGCGGCTTGCGCCGAGGCATGCCAAGGTTCTGCCACTGCACCGACGCGATACATCGCGAACAGCGGCTCGCGCCTGCCGGCGACGAGGGCAAACGAACAGGCCGCGCCGACATTCGTCGCCAGCGCCGCACGCAGTCGCGCTGCAAGATCGCGCGGCGGATCGGGGCAGTCCACCGGGACTGTCAGCAGCCATTCCGGCAACGCATGCCGGTTGGCTTGCAGGAATCCGAATGCCGCGGCCAGCCCGGCAAGCGGGCCATCGTGGCCCACTACTTCGTCGTGGATCGTCGGCGCGAGGCGTGCATACATATCGATGTTGCGGTTGGCGACGATCACGACGCGCTTGCATTGGCTGCGCAACCGTTCCAGCACGTGTTCGACCAGCGGGCGTCCGCACAACGGCAGCAAGCCCTTGTCCGCATCGCCCACGCGGCGGCCGGCGCCGCCGGCGAGGATCACGCCCAGCGTTTCGTCAGCGGCCACGCACGTGGCGGATCATCCGCCTGCGTTTGCGCTGCTGGCTCTCGGTGAGCACGTTGCGCTTGCCCGCGTACGGATTTTCGCCTTCGCGGAACTCGATGCGGATTGGCGTGCCTTCCAGCTTGTAGCGCTTTCGGAAGAAATTTTCGAGATAGCGCCGATAGCTGTCCGCGATGTGCTTGGTGCGGCTGCCGTGGATCACGATGGTCGGCGGATGGTCACCACCGGGATGCGCGAAGCGCAGCTTGGGCGAGTGTCCGCGTACCAACGGCGGTTGGTGGGCCGTGACGGCTTTTTCCAGCGAGCGCGTGAGGTCGGAGGTGCCGAGTTCGCGTGCCGCCGATGCACCGGCGCGGTCGACGGCGCGCATCAATTCGCGCAGGCCCGATCCGTGTTTCGCCGACAGGAACACGATGCGCGCCCACGCCACGAAATCGAGCTTGCGTTCGAGGCCGGCTTTGCAGCGCTCGCGGTCGTACTGCTCCAGGCCGTCCCACTTGTTGGCGACGATCACCAACGCGCGCCCGGCATCCAGCACCTGCCCGATCAAGGCCAGGTCCTGGTCGGTGACGCCTTCGCCGGCATCCAGCATCACCGCCGCGACATCCGCCGCGGCGATCGATTGCAGCGTCTTGATGACGCTGAATTTCTCCAGCGCGTCTTCCACGCGCCCGCGGCGGCGCACGCCCGCGGTATCGATCAGGACGTACTGGCGGCCGTCGCGCTCCAGCGGCACGTGGATCGAATCGCGCGTGGTGCCGGCGACGTCGGATACCACCACGCGCTCTTCGCCCAGCAAACGATTCACCAGCGTGGATTTGCCGACATTGGGCCGGCCGATGATGGCGACGCGCGTACCTGCAACTTCTTTGTCGCCCGGGCCTTCGGCATCGGCATCCGGCGGCAACAACGGCTGTGTGGCGGCCAGCAAGGCATCGAGTCCGCGCGCGTGCGCGGCGGCGATCGCAAACGTCGTGGCGACGCCCAGCGAGGAAAATTCCGCCAGCGCGGCGTGCGCCTCCATGCCATCGGTCTTGTTGACGGCCAGCAGCACGGGCTTGCCCGCGCGGCGCAGGCGGTCGAGGATCGCGCGGTCCTGCGGCAACAAACCTTCGCGCGCATCCACCAGCAGCACGCAGGCACTGGCTTCATCGATCGCCAGCTGGACTTGTTTCTCGGTGAGTTCGTCGATATCGACGCGTTCGCCCGACAGCCCGCCGGTATCGACCAACACGAACGGACGCTCGCCGACGCGGCACACGCCGTAGTGACGATCTCGGGTGACGCCGGGCAAGTCCGCAACCAGCGCGTCACGGCTCTTCGTCAGCGCATTGAACAGTGTGGATTTGCCGACGTTGGGACGTCCGACCAGGGCGACGACCGGCAACATGGTGCGTGCCCGTCAACGCGTCAGGGCGACGCGTTGATCCGATAGGCGGCGACGTGACCCTTCACGTCTTCGACGTACACCGTGTCGCCATTGACGACCGGACGCGCGCGGATTTCGTCCTTCGACAAACGCACGCGCGCGGCCAGCTTGCCGTCGGACAGATCGAGCCAGTGCACGTAGCCGTCGATGCCGCCGACGACGGCGTATTTGTCCTGGATCGCCGGCGCGGTGAGCCAGTGGTATTGCAGCGCATCCTGTTTCCACATGTCGCCGCCGCCGTCCTTGGAGAAAGCCCACACGAGCGAATCGTCGTCCACGCCCACCAGTTCCTTGTCGGCCACGCCCACTCCGACGTAGCTCGAGAACGCGCGCGTCCACGCCAGCTGGCCCTGCGTCGCATCGACGGCCGCCAATTCACCGTGATAGGCGGTCGCGTACAGGATGTTGCCGTCGAGCTGCAGCGTGTCGTCGGCATCGTTCAATTTCTGGATGTCGGTGCGGCCGAGCCCCTTGGTGATCGGCACTTTCCACTGGACCGCGCCGGTGTCGCTGCGCAGTGACACCACGTTGCCGTCGTCGGTGCCGAACATCACCACGCTGTGCACCGCCAGCAGCGGTCCATTGCCGCGCAGGCTCAGCAATGGCACGTTGCCCTGGTCGTTCAGCCACTTCCGTTCGCCGGTATTGGCGTCGAACGCGTACACGTAGCCGGAGTTCGTGCGCACGTACACCGTGCCCGCGTCGATTGCGGGCGGCGAGATCACTTCGTCATCGACCTCGGCGCTCCACAGCTGCTTGCCGGTCCCCGCATCGATTCCATACACATGACCATCCAGCGTGCCTACCACCAGCAGGGTGCCGGAAACGGTGGGACCGCCTGCATAGCGCGCATCCTGGCCGGGCTTCTTGTGTTTGAACGGCCATATGCCGCCGCCGACGCGCGTGGACTGCTTCCAGATTTCCTTGCCGGTCGATGCATCCAGTGCTTCGAGCTTGCCGTCGGTGCTGATCAGGTACAGCTTGCCGTCCGCGAAGGCGGGCTGCAGGCGCACGCCCGAACGCCCCGAACCATCGCCGATCCGCGTCGACCAGATTTTCTGCACCTGCACCGTCGGCGTGAACTCCATCAACGGCTTCGGTGGCTGCAGGTTGCCGCCGCGGTTGAAAATCTTGTTCCACAAACCGCAACCCGACAAGGCGAAGACGGCGGCCAGCAACGGCAACAGCAGAAGATGACGGCGCTTCATTTGGCCTTCCCGGTCGTGGCAGCGTGCGGCTGCGTGAGGTTGTCGAGTTTCATCTGCACCGCGCTGCGGCCCGGTGCGTCCTTGTCGAGCTTCGCCAACGCATCCTGGTAAGCGGCGCGCGCGGCATCGGTCTTCCCGAGTTTGAGCTGCGCGTCGCCACGAAGTTCCGCGGCCATCGCCGCGTAGTCGCCGGACGGAATCTTGCCGAGCGCGGTCAGCGCATCCTGCGCCTTGCCGTCCGCCAGCAACACGCGCGCCAGTCGCAGCGAGAACAACGACTGCAATGCCGGCTGGTTGCTGTGGGCCACGGCCCATTGCAGGTTCTGCGTCGCCTGTTTCAGGTCACCCTTGCCGACATCGTATTCGGCCACCGCCGCGCTGGCGAACGCCGCGTAGGCAGACTTCGTGTAATTCTTCTGCAGGTCGCCCAACGCAGCGCCCATGGCCTGCTTGTTGTCCGACTGCACGGCGTTCTGCACCACCGCGAACTGCGAGGCGGCCTGAATTTCGGTGTTCGCCCTGTGCGCCTGCCACTGGCGCCAGCCGAAGATGAGCACCAGCGCGAGCACCACGCCGGCCGCCACGGCGATGCCGTTTTCCTTGATCCACTTGCGGACCTGTTCGCCCTGCTCGTACTCGTCGTAATCTTCGAAGGCCATCGTTCACTCACATACGGACACCCGCGCCCGGGAATCCGCGCGGAAACGCGAAAGCATACAAGAGATTCAGTCGTTTTCGCTCGCGCCCGACGATCCGAACACGTCGAAATGGGCGACGTTGGCGTGCCGCGACGCGTCCAGCGTGAACGGCTGGCCGTCGCGCGTCACCGTCACGCCGCCTGCGTTGCCGAGCGTCACGTGCAGGACGCCGGCCGAGTGCCAGCTGCGGCTGTCGCCGGCGCGCAGCATGCCCGAATCCACCTTGTTGCCCTGGGCGTCGGTGATCTCGAACCAGCAATCCGCGCTGGCGTTCAGCGTCAGCGTGTGCTGGCCTGCGGGGGCCGCAGCGGCGGGCGCCGTTTGGGGAGCGGGCGTGGCTGCACTGTCGTCGTTCATGCCGATCGCGGCGAACGGCGTCATCGAAGCGCGGAACGGTGTGTCGTCGACGGTCGGTGTGATCGTGGCGACATGCGGCGTCTTGACGCTCGTCGCCGGTGCCGAAGCCGAAGCGGCCGGCTGGTCGAGCGACACGATCCGCGCGGTCGGCCGATGCAGGCCACCCCGCAATCCGAGCAGCACCAGCGGCACCGCGATGGTGGCGGTGAGAACGATGTAGGTCGCAGCGGTACCATAACGCTGCAGCAACCAACGCGTCTGCGACGTGCGGGCGACGGAGACCAGCACGGGTTGTTCGGGCGGCGCCACCGCGCGCAGCACGTCATCGCAACTTCCGGGCGGCAGCCCGAGGAAACGCGCATAGCTGTTCAACGCGCCGCGCAGGAACACGAAGTGTTCCGGCGATCCGAAATCCTCGGCTTCCAGCCGTTCCAGCACCTTGATCGGCAGGTGCAACTGGCGGCCGCAATCGGCGATCGACAGTCCGCGCGCTTCGCGGGCCGCACGCAGGCGCATCCCGATCGAATGACCGGAAGAATCCAGGCGATGCTCCACGACGGGCGCAGGGACGCTCCGCTTGGGTTGTTCTCCGGAAAACAAATCCTCGGTGTCCTGATGGTCAATCATGTTCCGGGCCGTTCAAGGATTGTGCCTGCGAGGAGTTCGGGAACTGGTCCTGCAGGCGGTTGGAATAATTGGTGGCCATGTCCTTGTCACCAAGACGGGTCGCGATCTGGTAACCGAGCAGCAGCGACTGCGGCGTCGCCTGCCCCGCGGATTCGAAACGCTGCATGTAGCCGCGCGCCTCGAACGCC
>DATNAW010000144.1:0-3669 GCA_035572335.1 Rhodanobacteraceae bacterium | reverse complement strand
TGCGCTGCGCTTCCGGTTCCAGCCATTCGTAGTTGTCGAACACCGAGCCCTTGTCGCCGTACTGGTCGACGAGATACAGCATGCAGCCGCCGATGCCTTCGATCACCGGTGCAGCGATGATGCGCGAATCGGCCTTGTGTGTCACTTCCTTCGCGCCGTTCTTCAGGGTCGCCTTCAGCACCTCGGACGCGGGATGCGAAAAACGGATCGCGAAGCCGCAGGCGCAGGGGCCGTGCTTCTGCGCGAAGTCCGACGCGAACGAATCCGCCTGCTCGTTGACCAGCAGGTTGCAATCGCCCTGGCGGTACAGGGTGACGGCCTTCGACTTGTGCTTTGCGACGGCGGTGAAACCCAGCCGCTTGAACAAGTCGTGCAACCGCGATGGATCGGGCGCGGCGAATTCGACGAATTCGAAACCGTCCACGCCCATCGGGTTTTCGAACGTGGTCGGTTGCATGCCGGTGTGGGGTTGGGCGCTCATGAAAACCTCCCGGGATTCTGTTGGTGCGAGCTGTCGAGAAAAGTCAGGCCACGGAGCTTTTTGCCATGGATGGCGGCTCTATGGCCGTGGTAGTGCTGGTGACCGAAAGCGTCCAGGACGCCAGCAAGCTACGGCGATGCAGCAATCATGGATGATTGCATTACAATAGTTTCAAATGAAACCATTTGCAACCGTGAACCGCATGCCCCGGCACGCCCCCATCGAACTGGAAAAGTTCATTCCGTACCAGTTGTCGATCGTGTCCAACACGGTCAGCGAGGAGATCGCGCGCGAGTACCGCGAGCGATTCGGCCTCGGCACCACCGAATGGCGCGTGATGGCGGTGCTGGCGCGCTACGACGGCGACGGGTTGTCGGCGCGCGCGGTGGCGCGGCTGACCGCGATGGACAAGGTGGCGATCAGCCGCGCGCTGGCGCGGCTGGTGGCGAAGGGACGCGTGCTGCGCCGCACGCATCGCGGCGACAAGCGCCGCTCGGTGTTGCGATTGTCCGCGGCCGGCTGGCGCATCCACGACGTGGTGGCGCCCCGGGCGCGCCAGCACGAGCGCGAGTTCCTCGCAATGTTGAGCGGGGAAGAGCGCGACTGGCTGGCGCGCATCCTCCACAAGCTGATGCCGGCGGAAACCTAGCGAATCCCGTGCATCAACCGGTTCACCAGCGGCGAGATCAGCAGCAGCAGCACGCCCGCGCCCAGCAGCAGCCAGAACCCGAACGTGAACCCCGACTGCGCGGAAGCGACGGTCATGCCGCCGCTGCCGGCGATGCGGCTGGCAAACAGTCCGGAAAGATTGCCGCCGACCGCCAGCGACAGGAACCAGCCGCCCATCGCGAAGCCGACCAGCCGCGGGGGCGCAAGTTTGGTCACCATCGACAAGCCGATTGGCGACAGGCAAAGCTCGCCCCACGTCTGCAGCACGTAGCACAGCACCAGCGGCCACAGTGGAATCAGCCCGTTCGCACCCAGCAGCTTCGATAGCGCGAACATCAGCACAAGGAAACCGAGGCCGTTGAAGATCAGCCCGAAGCCAAACTTGCGCGGGATCGAGGGTTCCATTTTCCGGCGATCCAGCGCGGCCCACACCAACGTCACCAGCGGCGCGAACACGATGATCGAGAGCGGGCTCACCGACTGGAACCAGCCGACCGGGAAAGCCCAGCCGCCCGGCATCACGCGGTCCACGATGTTCTCGGCGAGGAAATTGAACGACGTGCCGAATTGGTAGTAGAACATCCAGAACAGCACGTTAAACGCGAAGATGATCAGCATCGCGATGACGCGGTGCACCTGCACGCGATCGTGGCGCGCGGCCTCGACCAGCAGCATCGCCGCGACGATCACGAACAGGAGGCCGAGCAGCCATTGCAGGCCGTCCGCGCCGATCTTCGACAGCAGCAGGTACACCAGCGGCACGGCGACCGCGATGCCCAGCACCACCCACGCAACGCGCGCCAGACCTTCCGCGTCCGGCGCCGGGCGGCCGACGTGTTTCAACTGCCGACGCCCAAACCAGAACCACACCAGGCTGACCAGCATGCCGACGCCGGCGGCCGCGAACACCAATCGGAAATTCTGCTGCGTCGGCGTTGCGGTGAAGTACGCCGCCAGCCAACCCGTCAGCAGCGGCGCGACCAGCGCGCCCGCGTTGATGCCCATGTAGAACAGCGTGAAGCCGCGGTCGCGGCGCGGATCGTCGCGACCGTAAAGCTGGCCGACCATCGTCGAGATGTTGGGCTTGAACAGGCCGTCGCCGACGATCACCAGCGCCAGGCCCAACAGCAGCATCGTGCGCGACGGCAGCATCAGCACGAACAGGCCCGCCGCCATCACCAGCGCGCCCAGCAGGATGGTGCGCTGGTAGCCGATCACGCGATCCGCCACCCATCCGCCGAACAGGCAGGTGCCGTAGATCAGGGCGGTGTACGCGCCGAAGATGCCGCTGGCCCAACCCTGTCCCGACGCATCGCCGTGGTAGAACTGCTGCACGATGTAGAGCGCCAGCGCCCAGCTCACGCTGTAGAACGCGAAGCGTTCCCAGAACTCCGTCATGAACAGCATCCACAACGGCTTCGGATGGCCGAGTCGCTGCGGGAAATCCGGTGCGCCAGGCAAGGTTGCGTTGTCGATGGCTTCGATCATGGTGTGTTCTCGCAAGGATTCATCGGACGCCGTGCATCAGCTTCACGATCCACGGCGCGGTGATCAGGTAAATCAAGGCGACTCCGCCGCCGCCGATCGGCAGCCATGCGAACATGCGGCGCCACGCACGCGCGGCAAGCCGATCACGCCGAACGAATCTGCGTGCGCACTTCCAGCAGCTCGGGGAAAAACGTCAAGTCGAGCGCTTTTTTCAGGAACCCCACGCCCGACGATCCGCCGGTGCCCGGGCGATGACCGATGATGCGTTCCACCGCCTTCATGTGGCGGAAGCGCCACAGCTGGAAGTTTTCCTCGACATCCACCAGCGTTTCGCACAGGTGGTATTCGGGCCAGAATTTTTCCGGCGCCTCGTAGATGCGCTGGAACACCGGCAGCAGCGCTTCGTCGCGCTTCCAGCCTTGGCGTACGTCGCGATCCAGAATGGTTTGTGGAATCGCATGCCCCCGTCGCGCAAGCCAGTGCAGCACCGCGTCGTACAGGCTCGGCGATTCGAGCGTCGCGCGCAGGCCCGCCTGCGCTTCGTTGTCGTGCGCGAAAACGCTGAGCATGTCTGCATGCTTGTTGCCGAGCAGGAATTCCACGGTGCGGTATTGCTGCGACTGGAAGCCGGACGAAGGCCCCAGTGCATCGCGGAACTTCAGGTATTCGTGCGGCGTCATGGTTTCCAACACCGCCCATGCATTGAACAACTGGTCCTGGATGCGCTTGACGCGCGCGAGCTTCTTCTGCGCCTGATCGGCGCGATCCGCATCGATGTCGACGATGGTCGCGCGCAGTTCGTGGATCATCAGCTTCAGCCACAACTCCGCGACGTGATGCTGCACGATGAACAGCATCTCGTCGTGATACGCCGGATCAGAGACCGGCCGCTGCGCGGACAGCAAGGTGTCGAGTTTCAGATAGCTCGCGTAGGTCATGTGGCCGGAAAGGTCGCGCTGGATGCCGGCTTCGAGCTCGCGCCGGTTGTCGTCGGTCATTGGGATTGAAACTCCGTTCGAAGCAGCTTTTGT
>DATNAW010000143.1:0-11848 GCA_035572335.1 Rhodanobacteraceae bacterium | reverse complement strand
GCGGACGCGCTGCGCGCGCCGCTAAATTCAAGCGTTAGGCGCGTGCAAGGAGGGTCATATGAGTACCAACACCTTTACACGGCCCAGTGCGTTGGCACCCATGATCATGTCGTTCGCCGCGTTGGCGGTCGTTCTCGGCCGTCTCATTCTCGTTGGCACAACACGTTCGCTGGACGAGGGGGTCGCAGCGCACCTGTTTCAGCTTCTCATCGTGTGGCAGCTACCCATAGTCGTCTTCTTCGCAGTCAGGTGGCTGCAACGCACTCCCGGGCGCGCCTTGGTGGTTTTGGCGGGACAAGGGCTGGCGGTCTTGGTCGCATGTGCGCCGGTCTTCTTCTTTCACTTGTAGGCACGTCGTGCAGGCGCAGACTACACAACAGGCATTCGTCGCGATATGAAGAAGATGGTCGCCGCAGTGCTGGTGGTTGTTGCAGCGTTCTCGGTATGGAGCCTTGTATCGGGCGCGAACTATCTTGAGGCAATGCTCCCCGGGGGATTGCCGCTTGGCAATGTCCTCTTTCCGCTCGGCCCTGCTGCCGTGGCCGGTGTCGCTGTCCTGCTCAGCGTTCCCCGCACGGCGCTCAGGCTTGTGTCCGTAGTCTCGCTCGTCGTTGCGGCACTCTGGCTTCCCGTTTCCGTTCTTCTCGCCGGCAATCTGGCGCTCAATTTCAGCGGCTGGCGCGACTCCGCCTGGCTTGCTTACACCACGGCGATGGGCCTGGCTGTACTCGGTTCCTTGTTCTGGGCACTTGTCGCCTCGCTGCTTGCCTTGCGCAGGCGTGCAGTCTGACCACCACTCCATTCCAGCCGCCGCGCGGCGTTCGCGATTCCTTCAGCTTGGCGAACGCGTTGCGTGCCGCCGGTTCCGCGCCGACAACACGCGCGCGGCATGCGGTGGATCGCGTTTCGAAGGGTTGACGGCAGCCGCGCGACGCAGGGACAATGCGCGCGCCGAAGGGCGCGTTGCACCGTTCGGCACTGTCCTCCATTTCAAATGACCATGGACGTACACCCTAGTCGCACCGCCGTGACCCGCTTGCATCGGGTGGCGGCGGCAAAAATCGAACCGATCCGTGGCGACCGCGCCCGGCCGGCTGGTACTCGCCCCGACTAGGCGCATCCGGCCCGACCTCGCGGTGCTGCGGCACTGCTTTGAGGAGATGGGCCATGAACCTCCTTCGCAACTTCATTCGTGCGCGCCTGGCAGCCCGTCATGCGCATTCGCACCGCCGCGGCAGCCGCCGCGAGTGGACCGTGACCGTGCCTGCGCCGCGCGGGCAGTCGCAGGCGGCGTGATGCTCGCGATCCGCCAACGAGGCTTGCGGCCTCCGCCACGAATACGCACCCGCTGCTTGGCGGTTGATGTGGCGCGTGCTGTCGTGAAAAGTCAGGCCAAGAATGGCCGCTCTGGTCTTCATGGCCATCGACCAAGTCGTCCGCGACGCGATCGAATATCGCCGCGATCAGGGATGATCGCAAAAACAATGCCGCGATCCGTCCCGATGTAAGCCCACGGTCCGCCACCGGTTCCGTGTTCGCGTCTGTCAACGCCATGGAAACGCGTGATGTTCGGATCTCCCCTCCAATCCAGTGCGAATTCCGCGGGCGGCAAGGCCCGCGCCGTCAGCGCGCGTCCGGTGGTTGCCGGCACCGCGTGGACGGACGATGCGGCGCTGCTGGCGTCGCTCGATACCACGCACGCGGGTCTCGACGAGGAACAGATCGAGACGCGCCTCGACCGCGATGGCGTCAACGAGGCCTCGCACGAGAAGCCGCCGCACTGGTCGCTGCAACTCGCGCGCACGTTCAAGAACCCGTTCATCCTGGTGCTGCTGGTGCTGGCGGGCGTGCAGCTGGCGACTTCGCCGGATGACCTGACCGGCCCGATCATCATCGCGGTGATGGTGTTGATCAGCGTGGTGTTGAGTTTCACCCAGGAGTTCCGTTCCTCGCGCGCGGCCGAGAAGCTGAAGGCGATGGTGCGCAACACCGCGACGGTGACGCGGCGCGCTTCCGACGGTCATTCCGAACGCATCGAAGTGCCGGTGGTGGAACTGGTCGCGGGTGACATCGTGCACCTGTCCGCCGGCGACATGGTGCCCGCCGACCTGCGCCTGCTTTCCGCGAAGGACTTGTTCATTTCGCAGGCGATCCTGACCGGCGAATCGTTGCCGGTGGAAAAGACCGCGCCCGAACACGCGCCAAAAAGGGACGACGCGACCTCCGAACCGCTGGACCTGCCGACCGTCTGCTACATGGGCACCAACGTGGTCAGCGGCAGCGCGACCGCGGTGGCGGTCGCGACCGGGCCGCGCAGCTACCTGGGTTCGCTGGCGCACACGCTTTCCAGCGAGCGCGCGGAAACCAGCTTCGATCGCGGCGTAAAGAGCGTGTCGTGGCTCCTGATCCGCTTCATGGCGGTGATGGTGCCGATCGTGTTCGTGATCCAGGGCTTCGGCAAGGGCAACTGGCTGGAAGCGTTCCTGTTCGCGATTTCCGTCGCCGTGGGCCTGACGCCGGAAATGCTGCCCCTGATCGTCACGGCGAACCTTGCGAAAGGTGCGCTGGCGATGTCGAAGCGCAAGGTGGTGGTGAAGCAGTTGAACGCGATCCAGAACTTCGGCGCGATGGACGTCTTGTGCACCGACAAGACCGGTACGCTGACGCTCGACAAGATCGTGCTGGAGCGCCATCTCGACCTCGACGGCGAAGAGTCCGATGACGCGCTGGAGTTCGGCTATCTCAACAGCCATTTCCAGACGGGCCTGAAGAACCTGATGGACAAGGCGGTGCTGGCGCACCGCGATCTCGAGCATTCCATCGCGAAGTGGAAAGTCGTGGACGAGATTCCGTTCGACTTCCAGCGCCGGCGCATGTCGGTGGTACTGACCGAAGGACGGGGCGAAGACCTGCTGGTGTGCAAGGGCGCGGTCGAGGAAATGCTGTCGATCTGCACGTTCGCGCGCGAAGGCGACCGCGAAATCCCGCTCACCGACGCGCGCCGCGACGGCATCCGCGCGATGACGCATGAGTTGAACGAAGACGGCCTGCGCGTGCTGATTGTCGCGGTGAAGCGCCAGCCGGCGCCCGGCCGCGCCTACGGCATCGCCGACGAGGCCGGCCTCACCGCGATCGGCTGCCTCGCGTTCCTCGATCCGCCCAAGGACACCGCGCACACCGCGATCGCGGCGCTGCACCACCATGGCGTCGCGGTGAAGGTGATCACCGGAGACAACGAAGCGGTGACGCGCAAGATTTGCCGCGAAGTCGGGCTGGACGTCACGCATTCGGTGATGGGCCGTGACATCGAGGAACTGGACGACGCGGCGCTCGATGATCTGGTCGCGCGCACCACCGTGTTCGCGAAGATGTCGCCGCTGCAGAAGTCGCGCGTGGTCGAATCGCTGCAGCGGCGAGGCCATACCGTGGGTTTCCTGGGCGATGGCATCAACGACGCCGCGGCGTTGCGCCGCGCCGACGTCGGCATCTCGGTCGACACCGCGACCGACATCGCCAAGGAATCGGCCGACATCATCCTGCTGGAAAAAAACCTGATGGTGCTGGAAGAGGGCGTGCTGGAAGGCCGCATCACCTTCGGCAACATCATCAAGTACATCAAGATGACGGCCAGCTCCAACTTCGGCAACGTGTTCTCGATGCTGATCGCCAGCATCTTCCTGCCGTTCCTGCCGATGCTGCCGCTGCAGATCCTGGTGCTGAACCTGCTCTACGACATCTCGCAATTGTCGATTCCGTTTGATCGGATGGACGAGGAATACATCCGCCGTCCGCGCAAGTGGGACGCCGGCGACATCGGCCGCTTCATGTTCTGGATCGGGCCGACCAGTTCGGTGTTCGACATCACCACTTTTCTTTTGCTGTGGTTCTGGTTCGGCGCGAATTCGACGGCGCCGGCGCACCAGGCGTTCTTCCAGTCCGGCTGGTTCGTGGAAAGCCTGCTGACGCAGACGCTGGTGGTGCACATGATCCGCACGCGCCGGATCCCGTTCGTGCAAAGTGCGGCCGCGGCGCCGGTGCTGGGCCTCACCACCGCGATCATCGCGATCGGCATCGCGATTCCGTACACGGTGCTTGGCCACAAACTCGGCATGGTCGAATTGCCGCTGGAATATTTTGGCTGGCTGGCCGCGACCGTCGTCGCGTATTGCGCACTGACGCAATTCGTGAAGACGCTCTATATGCGGCGGTTCGGGAGCTGGCTGTGACGACATCTTTCGCTTGCGAAGCATCGTAGGGCGGGAGAAGTGAAACGGATCCCCCCTGTTCCATGCGATGGGCGGGTTGTCACCCGCCTACACTTGCGGTTTTCGAGGCATTACCCATGACCACCGTTTACGATTTCGAAGCCAACCTGCTCGATGGCACGCCGCAGAAACTGGACGCGTACCGCGGCAAGGTGCTGCTGATCGTCAACGTCGCCTCGAAGTGCGGGTTCACGCCGCAATACGCAGGACTGCAAGCCCTGCACCACGCGCACCAGGACCAGGGCTTCGAGGTGCTCGGGTTTCCGTGCAACCAGTTCGGCCACCAGGAGCCCGGTGACGCCGACGCAATCCGCGCGTTCTGTTCCGCGAAATACGACGTCACGTTTCCGTTGTTCTCCAAGATCGATGTCAACGGCGCCGACACGCATCCGCTCTACCAATTCTTGAAGCATGCCGCGCCGGGCCTCCTCGGCAGCGAAGCGATCAAGTGGAATTTCACCAAATTCCTCATCGATCGCAATGGCAACGTGGTGCGGCGTTACGCCTCCGCTGACACGCCTGAGAAGATCGACAGGGATCTTCGCGCGCTGCTGCAACAGTCCGCGGTTTAGGTCCGCCCTGGATTGCCTTGTTCGTGCGCCAAGCCTTGCAGATGTTGCGCGTGTACCGTGGGCTCGTCAGAAGCGATGGATGAAGCCCACCTGGAAACCGCCCGGCAGCCAGCCAAGGATCAACGGCGAATTGCGGTGCGCGGCCCAGATGCCCACGCCCGTGCCGAGCGCCCAGCCGACCAGCACGTCGCTTTGCCAGTGTCCGCGCGTCTTCACGCGCGCGACGGCGTCGTACAACGGCAGCAGTTCCAGCGCGTACACCGCGGGATGGTCGTGGCCGTACGCCACCACGAACGGCGTCACGGCGCCTGCAATCGCAGTGACTTCGCCGCTTGGGAAACTCTGGTAGCGCGTGCCCTGGAACCACTGGTTGGGATCGCTGGTTTGCGAGGGCCGCTCGCGCTGGAAGGTCCATTTCGCGCCTTGCGCGATCACGGACGAGACCGCCATCGAATCCAGTGAACGCCAGAACGTGTCGCCCAGCTTGTCCTGGTCGCCCAGTGCGAGCGAGCCGCCCACGACGGTCAGGATGGTCGCACCCATCAATGCTTTCTGGTTGTTGCGCGCCCAGATGCCGCTGTTGTCGTAGGCGATGCGATGGTCGATGCCGAACGGACCGCCGGCCAGCGCGCCGTGCAGCGGTGCCATCGTGAAGATGCCGATGAACAGCAGCGTCGTGAATCGCCGCATGAGGGTGCCGGATGGCATGTCGGTTGTGCCGGTGTTCGATGAAGCACACTTTGCAACCCGTCGCTTAGCGCCCGCTTCCGCGCAGCTTTCGCCAACCTTGCGAAGCTGTCGGACGGTTGTGTTTCAGCGGAGTCGCGTGTCTCGACCGGACTTGCGTTTCCGTCAATGCGGCTGCGGCCAGGCCCTGCGTGGTGGTGGGCGCAGGCGCGCGGTGTTAGCTTTCGCGCATTCCATGACAGGTGCCGCAATGAAACTGTTGCTGGTCGAGGATTCCGAACGCCTGCGCGACAACCTTGCGCGCGGCCTGCGGGGAGCCGGTTTCACGGTGGACGTCGCCGGCGACGGCGTGGAAGCAACCGGCTACCTGGCCGCGTACGCCTACGATTTCATGGTGCTGGACCTGGGCCTGCCAAGGCTGGATGGCTTCGGCGTGTTGCGAGCGCTGCCCGCCGGTGGTGAACGTCCGCGCGTGCTGGTGCTGTCCGCGCGCGACCAGGTCGGTGATCGCGTGGACGCGTTGAACGCCGGTGCAGACGACTACCTGGTCAAGCCATTTGCGTTCGAGGAAGTCGTGGCGCGGCTGCACGCGCTGGCGCGACGTCCTGCCGAGACGCAGGCGGATGTGCTGGAGCACGCCGGCGTGCGGCTGGACGCGCAGGCGCACCGGGCGACGGCGAATGGCGCCCTGCTGCAACTCACGCCGCGCGAATTCGCGTTGCTGGAATTGCTTTTGCGGCATCGCGGACGGGTGTTCACCCGCGCGGCGATCCTGGAACGGATTGCCGGCGGCGAGAGCGAAGCGTCGGATCGCAGCATCGAGGTGGTGGTGTTCGGCGTGCGCCGCAAGCTCGCGGACGCGGGTTGCGCAAGCCTGATCGAAAACCGCCGCGGCGCCGGGTATTTGATACCGTGAGTGCGCGCGCAAAAACCTTCTCGCTGCGCGCACGCCTGACGCTGCTGCTCGCATTGGCCGTGCTGGTGGTATTCGGCGCAGCCGCCAAGATCGTCGACTGGCGTGCCGACGCCGAAATGCAGCAGCGCTTCGATGCTTCGCTGCTGGCGCGCGCGCAATCGCTGGCGGCATTGACGCAGGTCCAGAACGGCCGTATCGCCGTCGATGCGGAGAATGCCGAGGCGAACGTGTTTCCCGGCGACGCGGAATCGAGCTGGTACGAACTGCGCTGCGGCGGCCGTGTCGTGGCGCGCACCGCGCAGGTGCCGCCACCACTTGCTGCCGGCGTGCAGCCGGTGTTTGCGGACGCGGAACTGCCGGGCGCGCATTCGTTGCGCGTGGTCGCGTTGCGCTTTGTGCCCGCCAACGACGGCCGCCGCACGAATGCCGTCGCGGCACCGGGGTGCCAGCTTCGCTATGCGCTCGACAGCGGACCGCTGGACGACCTGCTCGGCACCCTGGACATCATTCTTCTCGGCAGCCTGCTGGGCGCCTGCGTGCTGGTGATGCTGGTGACGCCGCTGCTGGTGCGCCGCGGCCTGCGTCCGCTCAGCGTTCTCGATCGCGCGATGGCGGACATCGGACCCGACGCACCCGGCGGACGCCTGCCCGCCAGCGGCACCACCGAACTCGCGCCGCTGGTCGCGCGCATCAACGAGGTGCTTGCGCGGATGGACGAGGGGCTTGCGCGCGAGCGGCAGTTCGCGGCGGGACTCGCGCACGAATTCCGCACCCGGCTCGCCGAATTGCGCACGCTGGTGGACGTCGAAACGCGTTACCCAAGCGGACGCGATGCGCACAGCCTGCTCGGCGAAGCCGGCAGCATCGGCAAGGAACTCGAGGCGACCGTGACCGCGCTGCTGCAGTTGACGCGCATCCAGTCGGGGCTGGAACAGTCCCGGACCGAACGCGTGCCGCTGCTGCCGTTGCTCGCGCGCGTCTGCTCGCGCCACCAGGACGATGCGCATGCGCGCGGCGTGCGCATTGAATCCGATTCCGCGTGCAAACCGGATTTCGCGATCAAGACCGATCCCGTGCTGCTGGAAATCGTGCTGGACAACCTGCTCGGGAACGCGGTGGCCTACGTGCCGGCGACTGGCATCGTCCACTTGCACGCAAGCGCGGACGGCATCCAAGTGCGCAATGCGGCGCCCGCGCTGCACGCGGAAGACCTCGCGAATTTCGGTCAACGCTTCTGGCGCAAGGGCGCGCAAGGCGAGGGCCACGCCGGGCTCGGCCTCGCGCTGGCCGCGGCCGCGGCGCGTGCGCTGAAGATGACGCTCTCGTATGAACTGGAGGACGGCGTGTTGCATGCCGCGTTGCGCTGGAGCGCCAATGAATCCTCGGGCACGTAGGCTGGGGTTCGCATGAAGCCGCTCACCCAACCTACATAGTGGATTTGCGCCGCATTGCCAGCGAATACAGCACCGGCATCACCACCAGCACCAGCGGCACCGCCACGAACATGCCGGCGATGATCGCGATCGCCAGCGGCTGCTGCATCTGCGCGCCGCGTCCGATGGCGAGCGCCAGCGGTGACAGGGTGAGGATCGCGGCGATGGTGGACATCAGGATCGCGCGCGCGCGGTTGCGGCCGGCCGCCAGCAACGCTTCGCGCAGGTTCAACGACTGTTCGTTGCGCGCGGCCTCGGCCTGGATTTCCGACAACTCGGAGAAATAGAAGATCGAAAGCTCGGTGACGATGCCGACGATCATCGTCATGCCCATCATCGAGGAAATGTCGAGTTCGGTGCCGGTAACCCACAAGCCGATGAACACGCCGCAGATCGCCAGCAGCGGCTGGATCATCACCACGATCGCGGCGCGGAAGCTTTCGTAGAGGAACAAGAGCAGCGTGAACACCAGCGCGATCGCCGTCAGCAGCACGATGGTGAGGTCATGGAACGCGATCTGCTGCTGCTGGTACAGGCCGCCCAGTTCGTAATACATCTTGGGCGGCAGTTCGCCGCGCATGTCGAGCAGCTGCTTCACGTCGCGCATCGTCGAACCCATATCGCGGCCTTCGATGCGCCCGGTCACGGCCAGCATGCGTTTCAGGTTTTCGTGGCCGATTTCCGGCTGGCCGCGCTGCTGGCCCAGTGTCGCGACACGCGACAGCGGGAACACGTGGCCCTGACCGTCGCTGATCGGCAGCGCCGCGAGCTGTTCGACTTCGGCGCGGTCATCCGGCGGCACCCATACGCGCACCGCGACCATCTTCGGTCCCTGCGGCAGTTCGGCGGCGACCGTGCCCGAGGCCGCGGCCGAGACCTGGTCGGCAACGCTGCGCGGATCGAGCCCCAGCAATGCGGCCTTGACCGGATCGACGTGCACCTCCAGTGCATCGCCCGCCGGGTTGATGCCGTTCAATACGCTCACCACGCCTGGAATCTTGCCGAGTTGCGCGGCGACTTTGTTTGCGGTGGCGTCGAGTTGGGTGACGTCATCGGAAAACAATTTGACTTCGATCGGCTGCGGCACCGCGGTCAGGTCGCCGATCATGTCTTCGAGCAATTGCGAAACGTCGACGTCCAGCCCCGGCACCTGCGCGGCGACCTGTTGACGGATGTGCTCCATCACGGCTTCGGTCGATGGCCGCGCGCCATTCTTCAGGCGCACGAAGAAATCGCCGGTGTTCGCTTCGGTGAGGCCGCCGCCGAGTTGCAGGCCGGTACGCAACGACCAGGTATCGACGTATGGATCGGCGGCGAGGATCGCGCTGACTTTTTTCAGCAGCCGGCTGGTTTCCGCGAGGGACGTTCCGGGTTCGGAGAGATAATCGAGCACGAAACCGCCTTCGTCCATCTTCGGCATGAAACCGGTACCGACAGACTTGTAGGCGAAGAAGCCGGCCACCACCAGCGGGACCAGGCCGAGCAGCAGCAACGCCGGCCACTCCAGCACGCGCAGCAGCACGCTCTCGTAAAAGTGCATGCCGCGTTGCCATGCGCGCGTCGGCGGGCGTTCCTGCGCATGGCGTTCGTCGATCAGGCGTTCGGCCAGCAGCGGCACCACGATGAAAGTGAGCAGGTACGAAATCACCAGCGCGCTCGCCATCGTCAGCGACAGCGCCTTGAAGAACGCGCCGGTGACGCCGGTCAGGAACGCCAGCGGCAGGAAGATCACGATGGTGGCGAGCGACGATCCCGTCTGCGGACGCGCGAACTCGCGTGCGGCGAAGGCGATGCGTTCGTGCACATGCCCGCTCATGCCGCGCAGGCGGCGCATGATGTGTTCCAGCATCACCACCACGTCGTCGATCAGCAATCCGACCGCCGCGGCCATGCCGCCCAGCGTCATCATGTTGAAGCTCATGTTCAACGTCTTGAGCAGCAGCGTGGTGATCGCCAGCGTCGCCGGCACCACCAGCAGTGCGATCAGGATCACCCGCGTGTTGCGCAGGAACACGAACAACACCAGTCCGGCGAGCACGATGCCGATCAGGATCGCGTCGCGCACGCTGCCCGCGGACGCGCGCACCAGCTGGGTCTGGTCGTACCACGCCGCGATCTTCACGCCTTTCGGCAACTGCGGCGCATAGGACGCGAGGCGCGCCTTCACTCCGTCCACCATCGCGATGCTGTTGGCGGCCGGTTGCTGGAACACCTGGATCAGCACCGCGGGACGGCCGTCGGCGACGGTGCGTATCCATTGTGGCTGCACGCCGTGCGCGACCGTGGCGACATCGCCCACACGCACCGCGCCGCCGGGACCGGCGCGCACCACCACGTCGCGCAGCTTCTGCGCGCTGTCGGGTTGGTTGTTGGCCAGCAGCAGGAACAGCTTGTAATGATCGGCAAGACGGCCGAGCGCTTCGATGTCGGCGGCCTGCGACACCGCGCGCGACACGTCGGCGAGCGTCAGGTCCTGCGCACGCAACTTCGCGGGATCGACGTCGATCTGCAGTTCGCCGATGCCGCCGCCTTGCACATCCACGCGTGCGACGCCGGCAACACCGGAGAGCAGCGGCCGCAACTGGTATTGCGCAAGGTCGTAAAGCTGGTTCGGATCGAGCGAGTCGCTGCGCAGGCTGTACGCGACCACCGGCTCGTCGGCGGTCGGGTCCATCCGCAGCGAATGGATGCGGGTGCCCGCGGGCAGATCCGGCAACACCTGGCTCATCGCGGCGTTGACTTCGAGGAAGGCGCGCGCCATGTCGGCGCCCCAGTCGAAATCCACGTCGATTTCGGCGCTGCCGCGGCTGGTGGTGGAACGCACGTCGCGCACGCCGCGCACGCGGCGGATGGCTTCCTCGACCGGCGTCGTCACCGCGACCACCATTTGCGTGGCGGGGCGATCGCCCGCGTCGATGTCCACGCGCACGCGCGGGAACGACACGTCGGGAAACAGCGCGACCGGCAGGCTGAACACCGAGGCGAGGCCGCCCAGCGCGAGGATCAGGACAAGGAAAAGCAGCGAACGGCGATGCGCCTGGAACCACGTGGCGATGTTCATCGCGCGGCGGTTCCCTGCGATGCGTTGCTCGCCGACGCACGCACCGGATCGCCCTCGGAGACTTCGTAGCTGCCCAGCGTGATCACCGGCGCCCGCGCATCCAGCGCGCCCTCGACGCCGATGGGGCTGCCATTCGGGGCAAGCAATTTCACGTCGACGCGCTTGGCTTTGCCTTGTTCGACCTGTAGTACGAAATCGCCTCGCTCGTCGCTCTGCAGTGCATCGCGTGGCACCGCCCACGCGGTGACGGGCGCGGTCGCGATACTTGCCGAAAGTGCGGTGCCTGCAGGCATCGGCGTTTTCGCGTCGAGCGTGGCGACCACGTCGACCAGATGCGTTTGCGGATTCACCGCGTTGCCGATCATCGCCACCGTGGCATGCAGCGGCGGCACGCCCTGCGCCGCGTACACGGGTTCAAGCGTTACCGGCATGCCCGCGTGCACCTCGGCGGCCGCGCCGGGATCGATGCCGAGTTGTGCGGCCAGCGCCGCGTTGGGCGTGAACTGCAGCAAGGCCGTGCCGGCGGCCACGCGCTGGCCGCGCTGCACATCGAGGGCGGTGATGACTCCGTCAGCCGGTGCGCGCAGCGTGACGACGGCTTGCTCGCCACCCAGCTTCGCCTGCGCATCCAGCGCGGCCTGTGCGTCAGCCAGCGCCTTGCGCGCCGCATCGAGTTGCGCATTGGTGGCGAGTCTTTCCGATTGCAGATGCGTGGTGCGCGCGAGATCGTCGCGTGCGACCTTCACCGCGCTCTGCGCCTGCAGCCAAGCGCTGCGTGTCGCAGGATCGGTCGCGAGTTTCAGCAGTGCATCGCCGCGCGTCACCCGCTGTCCAGCGAGTGCATCGGTGGCGGTGATTTCGCCCGCCTGTGGCAGGCTGAGCGACAGCGCGTTGCGGCTGTCGGCGGCGAGTTG
>DATNAW010000142.1:0-15084 GCA_035572335.1 Rhodanobacteraceae bacterium | reverse complement strand
ACGTCGCTGACCTGCCGGCGCGACACGGCATAGGCGAGGTGCGAAATGACATTGTAGAGCGGCTGCGTTTCGACCTCGTCCATCTTCACGGCGACGAGATCGGCGCGTTTGCCGGCTTCGATCGATCCTATCTTCGCGCCGAGCTGCAGTGCTTTCGCGCCATTCAATGTCGCGGCGCGCAGCGCGAACGCATCGTCAAACGCGGCCGCGTCCGACGCGACGCCCTTCGCGAGCAGCGCCGCAGTGCGTAACTCGCCGAACATGTCGAGGTCGTTGTTGGAGGCGCAGCCGTCAGTGCCCAGCGCCAGGTTCACACCACCGCGGCGCAACTTTTCCGCGGGACAGAAACCCGACGCAAGTTTCAGGTTGGACTCGGGGCAATGCACCACCGACACGCCCGCTTCCGCGCAAGTCGCGATCTCGGCATCGCTCACCTGGGTCATGTGCACCGCGATCAGGCGATCGTTGACCAAGCCGAGCTTCTGCAGGCGCTGCATGGGCCTGAGGCCATGCTCGCGCTTGCCGTCCTCCACCTCCTGCGCGGTTTCCATCAGGTGCAGGTGCACCGGCAGGTCGAGCTGGTCCGACAGCGTGCGGATGCGCTCGAAGGATTCGTCGGCGACGGTGTAGGGTGCGTGCGGCGCGAAGGCCGTGCCGATCAGGGGGTCGCCGCGCCAGGCGTCGTGCACGGTCAGCGCTCGCTCGAAATATGCGTCGCGATCCTTGGCCCACGCGCTTGGAAACTCGATGATCGGCAGGCCCACCATCGCGCGGAAGCCATGCGCCTTGTACGCGGTGGCTTGTGCGTCGGGAAAGAAATAATTCTCGCTGCAGCACGTGGTGCCGCCGCGCACCATTTCCGCGATCGCGAGTTCCACGCCGTCGCGAACGAACTCGGCACCGATGACTTTCGCTTCCACCGGCCAGATGTGTTCGCGCAGCCACGTCATCAACGGCAGGTCGTCCGCCAACCCACGCAGCAGCGTCATCGGGTTGTGGGTGTGCGCGTTGACGAGGCCGGGAATCAGCGCGTGTTCCGGCAAATCCGCGCGCTCGCGCGGTGCGTATTTCACCATCGCGCCGGCAGCCGGCAACACTTCCACGATCGCGCCGCCGTCGATCGCGACGGCGTGGTTTTCGAGAACAAGGCGATCGGGCTCGACCGGCACGATCCAGCGTGCGGTGATCAGGAGGTCGACGGGATGTGGTTGTGGCGTGTTCATCGTGATGGAAAGCCACTGGATCCCGGCTTGCGCTGGGGTGATTGATTCGCGATGAAAATTTGCTATGCAAGTTTTCTTCGAATCAATCACTTTACGCGGCTGACATACTCACCCGTGCGCGTATCCACGCGGATCACTTCATCCTGGTTCACGAACAGCGGCACGCGCACCGTCGCGCCGGTTTCGAGCTTGGCTGGCTTGCCGCCGCCGCCCGAGGTGTCACCACGCAGGCCGGGATCGGTCTCGACGATCTTCAGTTCCACGAAATTGGGTGGCGAGACCGACAGCGGGATTCCGTTCCAGAACGTGACGATGCACTCCTCTTCGCCCTTCAGCCACTGCGCGGCGTCGCCCACGGCGTTCTTGTCGGCGGTGTGCTGTTCATAGCTCGCCGGGTCCATGAAATGCCAGAACTCGCCGTCGTTGTAGAGGTACTGCATGTCGGTATCGACCACGTCGGCGCCTTCGACCGAATCGGTCGCCTTCATGGTCTTTTCCGTGGTGCGCCCGTTCTTCAGGTTGCGGATCTTGATGCGCGTGAAGGCCTGGCCCTTGCCGGGCTTGATGAAGTCCGCGCCGACGATCACGTAGGGATCGCCATCGACGATGATCTTCAAACCATTCTTGACGTCGTTGAGACCATAGCTGGCCATGTTGCTGAGCTCCGTGGATGCGTGGCGCCGCCCGTGCCGCGATGGCCCTGACCGGACGACTGTAAAATGACGGGTTTACCGGGACTGCGCGACCCGGACACAAGGCCCACCATGATAACCGCAACCGGTGCTTCCTCCCAGCCCGAGGCCCTGCCTGACTGGCGCCAGTCGCTGCGCGATGCCGTGACCGACCCGGCTGAATTGCTCGCGTTGGTGGGCCTGCCGCAGCTCATCGGCCAGCTGCCGGCCGCCGATGCGGGCTTTGCGCTGAAGGTGCCCCGCGGTTTCATCGCACGTATGCGCCAAGGCGATCCATCCGACCCGCTGTTGCTGCAGGTGCTGCCGCAACCCGCCGAGCTGGAGGATGTGCCGGGCTTCATGGACGACGCCGTTGGCGACCTCGACGCCGTGCAGGCGCACGGCGTGCTGCATAAATACGAAGGCCGCGTGCTGCTGATCACGGCCGGATCGTGCGCGGTGAACTGTCGCTACTGCTTCCGCCGGCATTTTCCTTATGCCGAGGAACTGGCCGCCGCCCACGCCTGGCGCGAAGCCGTTGACTGCCTCGCCACGGACAACTCGATCCGCGAAGTGATCCTGTCCGGGGGCGATCCGCTGGTGCTGTCGACCCGCAAGCTGTCGGACCTGACCGACGCGCTGCGCGACGTACCGCACGTGATGCGGCTGCGCATCCATTCGCGGCTGCCGGTGGTGCTGCCCGAACGCGTCGACGATGCGTTCTGCGCATGGCTGTCCTCATTGCCGTTGCAGCGCGTGGTGGTGCTGCACGCCAATCATCCGAACGAACTCGATGCCGGCGTCGAAGCCGCTTGCGCGCGACTCCGCGAAGCGGGCGCCACGCTGCTCAACCAGTCCGTGCTGTTGCGCGGCGTCAACGACGATGCCGATGCCCTGACCGAACTGTCGGAGCGCCTGTTTGCCTGCGGCGTGCTGCCTTACTACCTGCACCAACTCGATCGCGTACGCGGCACGGCCCATTTCGAAGTCCCCGACGTCCGCGCGCGCGAACTCGTGGATGCGATGCGCGCCCGCCTGC
The DNA here is from genome assembly GCA_035572335.1 of Rhodanobacteraceae bacterium. Lineage (GTDB taxonomy): Bacteria > Pseudomonadota > Gammaproteobacteria > Xanthomonadales > Rhodanobacteraceae > 66-474. The sequence continues at coordinate 12,151 of DATNAW010000142.1, read as the reverse complement.
CCGGCTACCTGGTTCCGCGCCTGGTCCGCGAGCTGCCGGGCGAAGGCGCAAAAACCCCGATTTGACGCGGTCGCTGGCGCCGCCCAGCCTGATCGGGTACAACAGCGTGCATGAAAATCATGAACGCGGCGGCCCGCATGAATCCACGGGCGTGGCACGCCAACCTGCGGTTCCCGCAACCCAGAGGCTTCGATGTTGCCTGAACCGATTACCAAGCTGATCATTGCCGAAGACCAGGCCGAAGACGCCGAGCAGATCATCAGCGTGCTGCGCAACAGCGGCATCGCGCTGCGCCCGCAGCGCGTCTCGACCGAAGAAGAACTGGCCGCGACGCTGGAGTCGTTCACGCCGGACATGGTGCTGGCCAATCCCGCGTGCAAGGGCATCACGCTGGACTGCATCGCGCGCGCGCTGGACGGCACCGGCAAGGACGTCGCGCTGCTCGCACTCACCGACCGGCTCACCGATGATCTGGTCGCCGAAATCATGGGCCAGGGCAGCGTCCGCGGCATCGCCCTGCGCAATCGCCACGACCAGTTGCAGACCGTGGTGCGCCGCGAACTGGATGCACTGGATACCCGCCGCAACGTGCGCAAGCTGGAAGCCGCGCTGCGCGAATCCGATCGCCGCTGCGATGCGCTGCTGGACTCCTCGCGCGATCCGATCGCATACATCCACGAAGGCACCCACGTCCGCGCCAACAATGCGTACCTCGAAATGTTCGGCTTCGAAAGTTTCGAGGACGTCGAAGGCCTGACCATCCTCGACCTGGTCGCGCAGCAGCACACCGCCGACTTCAAGGACCTGCTGAAGCGGCTCGCGCGCGGCGAAAAGCCACCGCCGCGGCTCGACCTTACCGCGCAGCGCGCCGACGGCAGCGCGTTCGAGGCGGTGATGGAGTTCTCGCCCGCCACTTACGAAGGCGAACCCTGCCAGCAAATCGTCTTCCGCTTGCCGGCGTCCAGCCCCGAAGCGGAGGAGGAACTGCGCCGCCTGAAGACGCAGGATCCGCTGACCGGGCTTTCCAACCGCACGCACTTCATCGAACTCATTGACGAAGCGGTGGCCCGCGCGATCGGTGGCGCCACCGATCAGGCGCTGTTGCTGCTGGAACCGGACAACTACCGCCACGTGCTCGACACGGTCGGTATCACCGGCGCCGACGACGTGCTGCGCCAGCTCGCCGGCACCATCAAGCAGCGCCTGCGCGCCACCGATACCGCCGGCCGCATCGGCGACCATGCGTTCGGCATCCTGCTGTCCAATAGCCCGCAGGCGGAAGCGCAGAAGATCGCCGAGTCGCTGCGCAGCAGCATCGAGGCGGCAATCATCGAGGCGGGCGGCAAATCCACCAGCCTCACCATCAGCATCGGCGGCAGCCTGCTGGGCGAGAAGAATGCGAAATCACAGGTGTTGTTGTCGCAGGCCGACGACGCGCTGCGCGCCGCGTCCGGACAGGGCGGCAACCGCATCGACATCCACGATCCGGCCGCCGCCGACAAGGCCGAAGCCGCGCGCGAACAGCAGTGGCTGGAGATGATCGACGGCGCGCTCGCCAACGATGGGTTCGTGCTTTATTACCAGCCCATCGTCAGCCTGCAGGGCGAGGAAGGCGAATACTTCGAGGTGCTGCTGCGCATGCGCGGCCCGACCGAGGAAGTGCTGCCCGCGCACTTCATGCCGATTGCCGAACGCAATGACCGCCTGCTCGCGATCGACCGCTGGGTCATCGAACACGCCATCAGCGCGCTCGGCAAGCGTCCCGCGAAATCCGCGCACACGACGCTCTTCATCAAGCTCTCGACGCTCACCCTGCACGACGAAACATTGGCGGACTGGGTGGATGCCAAACTGTCGACGGCCGGCGTCAAGGCCGCGCAACTGGTGTTCGAAGTGCCCGAGGCCAAGGTGATGACTTGCCTCAAGCCCGCGCGCGAATTCGTCGAGCGCTGGCGCAAGGGCGGCGGCGGTTTCGAACTGGAGCAGTTCGGGTCCGGCCTCAACTCGTTCCAGACGCTGAAGCACATCGACGCCGATTACCTGAAGGTCGACCGCGCGCTCACCAACGACCTCGCGCATCATGCCGAGAACGAGCAGAAGGTGCGCGAGCTGTGCTCGCAGGCGCGCGCCGCCGGCAAGCGGACGATGGTCGAGTGGATCGAGGAAGCCACCAGCATGCCGATGCTGTTCTCGGCCGGCGTCAACTTCGCACAGGGCAACTTCCTCGCGCCGCCGTCGTCCGAGATGCGCTACGTGACCTAGTTTGTGCAATCGTCCCTGATTGCTGCTTCGTCCAGTTCTTTCGCCAGCGGATGACGCCCGGGTCGTGAACACCAGAACGGCCATCCCTGGCCTGACTTTCAAGAAAAGCCGCTTTGAACCGGCATTCGCACCATCGAATAAACTGGATTCATGGTGAACGTCCCGCGCCCCGTTTCCGCCACGCCACGCCTCGCCTTCGTCGCGTCCGCGTCGGAGAAGGCGCGCGCGGCCTGCGGCGAACTCGAAAAACGCTACGGCTCGGTCACTCCGGATGATGCCGACGTCATCGTCGCGCTGGGCGGCGACGGCTTCATGCTGCGCACGCTGCACGCGCAACTTGGTCACGGGCTGCCGGTGTACGGCATGAAGCTCGGCCGCGTCGGCTTCCTGATGAACCTTTACCAGCCCGACGAATTGCCCGCGCGCATCGCCGCCGCACATCCGGCCGTGCTGCACCCGCTGGAGATGCGCGTGACCCAGCGTGACGGCAGCGACGCCACCGCGCTGGCCTTCAACGAAATCTCGCTGCTGCGCCAGACCAACCAGGCCGCGCACGTCGAAGTGGCCTTGAACGGCGACGTGAAACTGGCGAACCTGATTTGCGATGGCCTGCTGGTCGCAACGCCCGCCGGTTCCACCGCTTACAACCTGTCCGCGCACGGACCGATCCTGCCACTGGACGCAAACGTGCTGGCGCTGACGCCGATCAGCCCGTTTCGCCCGCGCCGCTGGCGCGGGGCGCTGCTCCCCGCCTCGACCCGCATCGATTTGCGCACGCTGGAACCGGGCCACCGTCCCGTCAGCGCCACCGCGGACTTCCTCGAAGTGCGCGACGCCGTGCAAATCAGTGTCCGCCAGGCGCGCGAGCGCGCCATCACCCTGCTGTTCGATCCCGAGCGCAGTCTCGCGCAGCGCATCCTGGACGAGCAGTTCGAGTTGTGACCGTGCCGCACCTGCGGATGGATCGCGCCCGGATTACTCGTAGGTGATCACCACGACCCGCACGCCGGCTTCGCGCGGCGGCAGCACGACTACAGTTCGCGGCGGACCGTGCTTTTCCGGATCGCCCTTTCCGCGCCGAATAGTCCGGCCGGACGGCAGCGCGGCGACGCTTTGAGCATCGGCATCGGCATGGATTCCCGCCGGCACCATGACGGCACCGCTGAACCGGATTTCTCCGAACGCCGCGGGAACGGCGTCGTTCTCACTCTGGGCAGCGTCGATACCATCACAAGCGATGAGGACGGCCGCGGCCAGCAGGACGTACGCCAGGCGGATCATGGAAGAAACCGGCGGATCAACGCTTGCAAGCTTCCGGTGTGCACGAGCCCCGCGTCGTCCAGCTCGGAAGTGAACGTTGGCTGGCGCACGGTGGCCGCTTTCATCATCCGGGGTGCCTCGTTCCGGTGCCTTTCGCAATTGACGCGAGCCGCACAATCCCGCGCAAGCACGGGTCCACTACCGCGATGTGTGTGAGATCGCATGTCGAACCCATCTGCGGATATCCAGATACCCGCGCGAGTTTCGTGCGTGCATCATGACCACGTGATCCCGCAGCCATATCTGCACCGGATCACGAAGTCACTTTTTTTTACGATTGCCCGCATGCTCGGCTGCAAGCCGCGCGCTCGCGGATCGATGCAGCAAACCGGGCGTGGAGTGGCATTGCGAGCCGACCCAAGCGGCGGCGGCAGTCGTGCGACGACCCCCGATCGGCTTCCGCGCGATCCGGAAAGTGCACCTTGGCCACCTTGTGCCCGAGCTCTGCATTCGCGCACAAAACGGTTTTTGCGGTTGTGCTACTTAGCATCGACGCGAACGATTCCGCCGCGACGGCGCCCGGATCCCTGTTCCGTCGAAGCACGAGGCCAGCCACCGATGTCCATTGCACGGGGAGATGACGCGAATTCGGCCAAGGCCGCGGGACTGGTCCTGCGAAGCTTCGAAGTGAGTGTCCATCCCAACATGATCGTCTCGCTGACGAGTCCGGACCATCCGATCGTGCGCGTGAATGCCGCGCTCGAGGAATTGCTTTGCCTCGACCGCGACGAACTGATCGGGCGTTCCTGCCCGGAGGTACTGGGCTTGCCGGGCGATGCGCCGGATCTTGACCTGCATGCACCCTCCAACGCGGTCCTGACATGCCGCGCAGGCAGGCGCGGGCCATTCACGTGCCGGGTGGAGGTGCGCCCGGTGCCCGAAGCCGAAGGGCGTGCCACGCATTCGCTTTGTACCCTTCGGGACATTTCCGGGCAGCCTGCGCAGGACAGCGGCTTCGACCTTGCTTCTCGCGACTCGCTTTCGGGGCTGATCGTCAGCCACGTGCTGGAAGAAAACCTGGCGGCCGAACTCGTGCGCGCCGTGCACGAATGTTCGCGCATCATCGTCTGCTATCTGCGCATCGATCGCTTCGACATGCTCGACGAAGTGTGCGACTTCGGCGTCGCGGCGAATCTGTCACGCATGATCGCCGATCGGCTGATCCGTTGCGCTGGAGACCCGAACCGGGTCTGCCGGACCGCAAGTGGCGGGTTCGTGGCGGCATTCGTGGGTCAAGACGCAGCCGTCGATCAACTTGAAGTGGGCCAAGGCATCGCCGCGGCGCTGGAACCGCCATTCGTGCTGGGCTCGATGACGCGACGCGTGACCGCCAGCGTAGGGGTTTCGTGTTTCCCGGATACCGCGTCCGGAGTGCGCGAGCTGCTGCAGCAGGCAGCCGCGGCAGCCTATGCCGTGAAGCGCACCGGCGGGAATGACGTCCATGCGTACACCGCCACCCTCGATGGGGATCTGGGCAGACAGCTCAAGCTTGCCGACGAGCTCGATGGCGCCGTGCAGCGTGGCGAGATGGAGCTGGTTTATCAGCCGGTCCTCAGCACTGCCAAGCGCGAAATCGTCGGCATGGAGGCTCTGGTGCGTTGGCGCAGCCCGAAGCTCGGCTTCCTCATGCCCGATCAATTCGTGCCTTTTGCAGAGAGCCTCGGCATGATCGAAGAGATCGGGCGCTGGGTGCTTCAGGAGGCCTGCGCCCAGGCGCGGCGCTGGCTGGACCTGGGTGCCGGCGACTTCACGCTGTCCGTCAATGTCTCGCGCGCGCAAATGCGCGGGCGGCAGCTGCTGGAAGACGTGCGTCGCGCGCTCGATGCGTCGCGCCTGCAGGCGGGCTTCCTGGACCTGGAACTCACCGAAACCGCCATCATGGCGAACGTCGAGGAAGCCACCTGGACCATGCGCGAATTGCGCAAAATGGGCGTCAAGCTCTCCATGGATGACTTCGGGATCGGCCAGTCCTCCCTGGGCCATCTGCAAAAGCTGCCGGTCAACCGCATGAAAATCGATCGTTCGTTCGTCGCCGCGGTGCCGGATGACGTGAACGCCGCGCGCATCTGCCGGGCGATCATCGGACTGGCGCACGAATTCGGATTCTCGGTGGTGGGGGAAGGCGTGGAGAAGGCGGTGCAGCTGGCGTTCCTCGAACGCAATGGCTGCGAGTTCGTGCAAGGTTATCTCCTGAGCGCGCCGGTATCCGCCGACGCGATGCTGGCGATGCTGCGCGAACCGGTGCTGTATCCCCGCGAGACGAATGCCAGAAGCCAGAATGGTGCCGTCCTGCTCGTGGATGACGAACAGAACGTCCTGCGTGCGCTGGCGCGACTGTTGCGCCGCGACGGATACCGCATCTTCACCGCTTCCACGTTCCACGACGCGTTCGAGATCCTGGGCACCGAAAACGTGCACGTGGTGATGTCGGACCACCGCATGCCCGAGGGCAAGGGCACCGAGTTCCTGAGCCGGGTCAAGGCCACGCATCCGCACACCATCCGCCTGATCCTGAGCGGCTATGCGGACCTGGGCGCGGTGACCGAAGCCATCAACGGCGGGGCCGTCTATCGGTTCCTGACCAAGCCCTGGAACGACGATGACCTGCGCGAGACGCTCCGCGAGGCCATGCGGATGGCGCAGGTGGCGGTCAGCGAGGCGTGAGCCGGCTTGCCGTTACTGGTAATACTCATCCAGCACGATTGCACCGGTATCGTCGCGCTCGACGTGCGTGATGCCCGGGCATTCCGCCTCGAGCTCACGCATCCGCGCATCCTGCTCCGACAACAGGCCCCGCTGTACGCGGACCTCGTCCGCGAGGCGCTGGTTTTCGCTTTGCATCGCGCGGGTTTGCAACGCCGATGCGATGGTGACCTGGAGTTCGGCGTCGTCCCATGGTTTCGCGACAAACCGGAACACTCCGATGTCGTTGATCGCGGCGATGGCCGACGGAAGGTCGCCCTGGCCGCTGATCAGAATGCGGACGGCGTCGGGTTGCAGCTGCCGGGCCTGGCGCAGGAAGTCCAGTCCGTCGACACCCGGCATGCGCAGGTCCGAAACGACCGCATCGTATGCCACGTCGCGCAGGCTCTCCAGCGCGTTCTCCGGTTTGTCGAAGCCGTGTACGCGGCAACGGGTGTCAAGCAAGTCGGAAGGAATCCGATCAATCGCGCGCCGCATTGCATTGATGATGGCGGGCTGGTCGTCCAGGACGAGGATGTTGTACATGGCGTTGGTCTCAGGCGGCGGCAGCGATCGCGGCGAGCGGCTGCTTCATGGGAAGGGTTATCTGGAACAGGGAGCCCTTGGCCACCGCCGAGCGCACGGCGATGTCGCCGCCGTGCTTCCTGACGATGCCCAGGGTGATGGACAGTCCGAGGCCGGTGCCGCTGCCGACGCCCTTGGTGGTGAAAAAAGGTTCGAAAATGTGGACAAGGACATGCTCGTCGATTCCGCACCCGTTGTCGCTGATGTCGACCTGCACCCGATTCGCATCGAGCTTGCGGGTAGTGATTTCGATGCGTCCGTCCGCACCCACCGCCTGCGTTGCGTTGACGAGAATGTTCATGAAGACCTGGCTCAATTCGGTCGGATTGCACTCGATCAGCGGCAACGCATCGAAATGGGTGGCGAAGCCGAGATGCTTGCCGGACAGGCTCCGCACCAGGTCGAGTGCCGTCGTGATCGCGCGATGCACGTCGAACAGCTGGAAGGCTTCGGTGGGGTCGCTGCGCGAGAAGTCGCGCAGGTTCTGCACGATCTTGCGGATACGGTCCACGCCTTCGCGGGATTCCTCCAGCAGGGCCGGAAGGTCCTCGACGATCATGGGAAAGTCGACAGCCTGCTTGCGCGTCTCCATGGCGTGCACGCGATCTTCGGCGGTCATGCGCGTATCGCGCAGCAGATCGTCGCCCAATTCCAGCAAGCCGAACAGCTTGTTGAGGTAATCGCGGAACGCGCCCATGTTGGACTGCACGTAGCAGATCGGATTGTTGATCTCGTGCGCCATCCCGGCTGCAAGTTGTCCCACCGTCGCCAGCTTGTCGGCCTGGAACATCCTGTGCTGCTCCGACGACAGGGCTTCCGTGGTGCCTGCCACCGTCGGGTGGAGACTCAGCTGGGCCGGATCGCTGGTGCGCGCCGGGCGAATCGTTACGCTGAGCAGGTTGGTATTGCCGCAAGTGCGCCACTGGCGCACCACGCACAGCGGCAGTCCATCCATGCCGTAGCAGTTCAGGCAGTCCTCGCAGCCTTCACTCGGCGGCTCCGGATTCGAACTCAGCCATGGCGGATTGGCAACCAGCTTGGCCAAGCCGAGGTCCGGATCATCATGGACGACCGTGGCCAGTCCGCGGGCGGGGGCATTGGCGTAATACAGCGAACCGTCTTCATGCAGCAACACCACGGACAACGGCAGCGTCTCCAGGACGGCAATTGCCTCTGGCACGACCTCATTGGAGACCACTGCGTCCATTGCGCGAATCATCGCTGGCGCCCACCCCATGCGGGCATGGATCGGTAGCCTAGGAGGTCGAACGCAAGCTGGCGCACTAGCTTTGCCAATTGTTGCAATTCGCGCAGCGACGCGTGAAAGCCATCACATCAGCAGCCCCGGTCCGGCGCCGGTGCGACCATCTCCCGCACGCAAGCTGCACCTTCCATGGCGCACCTGCGGGTTGCATCAACCCGACTGCGCGACCTGCGCCAAACGTCGCGACGCCACCGACGCGATCGGATAGGCGACATCCACGCCGCGGATTTCGTCAGCATGCTGGGGTGAACTGCAATTGCGGATCGTCACAGCGGGTGTTCGAAGTGCCCGAGGTCAAGGTGATGACCTGCCTGAACCCGCGCGCGAATTCGTGGAGCATTGGCGCAAGGGCGGCGGCGGTTTCGAGTTGGAGCAGTTCGATCCTGGCCTCGATTCGTTCCAGACGCTGAAGCACATTGCCAATGATGCCCGCAATCTTCCGCTGACATCCCGAATGCTGAACAGCTTTCGCGTTCAGAAAAAACCCGGAAAACTGACCGGAAAATTGTGACGGGTGCACACGCCACAATTTGTCCTTGTCGGGCATACTCCGGTCACGCACTGGCAAATCAGCAAAGTCATTGCGGCATGGATGACCGGGATACAGGGCGATTAATTCCCATGGATTTTTGCGCTGCCACGTCGCCACACGGCGCGAGCCGTCGTGTGCCGCGTGCTCAAGCAACCCTCGACCGATTCATCTCATCTGGAGAACGCGCGTGACAAAGTTTTTAGCGGCCGTTTTTTGCATCGTATTCAGCGGCTGTGTTTCTGCTGCATGTCCGAAGCTGCTTTACTGGTCCATCAACCACTACGCGGAAAATGACGCTGCAGACGCACACTATTGGGGGAAAACAATAGGTGCCCAAGGTGTATTCGTCACCTATTACATGACGTATTGGACGACAAATGTCGGAGCAACACACAATAAGCTCTGGGACGACGCAAAAACCTTTCAACAAACCTACGCCAAATATGGCGTAACCGACAACTTCCTCAAGGTTTCGATTTACAGCAAATTGAACTGGGGCAATCCGACCGTCGTCAATCAGTACATAACCAACTTCGGCAACCTCGCAAAAATGGCGAAATACGCCGGGTTCAAGGGAATAGCCCTTGACCTGGAGCCTTACAATCCCGCTTGGGGCGGAGGGGTCGGAGGCAACGCACAAATCGTCCAGAGGGCGGGCCGTTTGATCGGACAGGCCATGCACCAGGCCTACCCGGGCATGACGCTTGTCGTCCTGCCCGACGTCGTGCACCAGTACAACGCCACCAAGGATCGCGACCTGGCATCGGGCGGCTATGCACTCTCCGTGCCTTTCGTGCAGGGGCTCTTCCAGCAGCCATGGAAACAAGTCGTGATGGCGACCGAGACCACCTACACGGCGCGGCCCGAGAATGTTCCCCGCTTCGTCGCTGAGGCGTATTCCAACTACGCCTCCATGTACAAGGGCAAATTCCCGTTCACTGTCGCACCGGGAAGCTGGCCATTGGGCAAGACCAGCACGAACAAAGCGGCCGTAATGACCGTCGACAAGTTCCAGCAGAACATTACGGCCGATTACAAGGCAGCGAAGTCCTATGTGTGGATCTTCGGCAACGGGACGGCTTGGCAGTCGGACAAGTATGGCCCCGTCGTGTCGAACTTCCCCCAGTACCTCAACGCGGCTCGGAACGCTCGGAACGCGTGCACGAAATAACCCGTGCGCGGCTTGCGAGCAGGCCGCTCCAAAAGCATGGCTCCGGCGTCCAAGGTTGCCGGAGCCATGTTCCACTGGTCCAGCGTTGAAGCGACCATTCGCGTCATCGGTTCAGGGTTCCGGCTTTTGGCCGGTTCCCGATATTCGATAGCACGCACACAGAACCATCCCCACAAAAAACGCCGCGATCATCCGGTCGCGGCGCAGCATGAAGACCCGGGCGACGCGCGCGCAAGCGCGCCGCCCGGGTTCTACTGGATCATCAACCCGATTGCGCGATCTGCGCCAGGCGGCGCAGAGCCACCGAGGCGATCGGGTAATCGACATCCACGCCACGGATTTCATCCAGCATGCCGCGGGTGAATTGCAGTTGCGGATCGTCGCGTTGCAGCCACGCGATGACCGCGCCATCGGCGCTCTCCCTGCCCTGCTCTGACGCGAGAATCTGGCTGACCATCGCACGTTGCTGCACGGCGAGTTCGTCGCGCAATGCGCCGCGTGCCTGGGCGTGCCAGCGGCTTTCCACCGCCAGCTTGTCGATCTGGCCGCGCAGCCATTCGATGTCGAGCGCTTCGCCGAGGTCGAAGAACACGCGCGCGACGTGCTCGACCGGGCGGCCCGATTCCAGTGAGGTCTCGATGATGTCCATCGCGACTTCCAGTGCGGGAATCGTCGCCAGCTTGTCTGCGAGTTCCTGCGGAAAACCGAAACCCAGCCACTTCTCCTGGTCGACGCTCCACGCGGCCCGCCCGGTTTCGGTGAGCGTCGCCGGCAGTGCCTGGCGCAGGCTGTCCATGCCAGGCTGGTAACGTTCGACCAGCGCGGTGATGCCGAGCGTCGAACCCGGGCGGTTGAGCAGCCAGCGCGACATGTTGCGCAGCAGCGACCACACCTTCATCAGCGCGTCGATCTGCGCGGACTGGCTGACCTTGCCGTCCAGCGCGTCGATGCCCGACCACAGTTCGCGCGCGTGGATGATCTGGCGCGCGGCGTTGTAGGCCTTGACCACCGCGGCGGCGGTTTGCCCCGTGTCTTCCTGCGTGCGCAGCACGAAGGTCGCGCCCATGCGGTTGACGATGGAGTTGGTGACCGCGGTCGCGATGATCTCGCGCTTCAGGCGATGCCGCTGCATGTGCGCCGCGTATTTCTGGTGCAGTGGTTCCGGGAAGTAACGCACCAGTTCGTGCGAAAGGAACGGATCCTCCGGCACGTCGGACTCCACCAGTTGCTGGTACAGCACGATCTTCGAATACGACAGCAGAACCGCGAGCTCCGGCCGCGTCAGGCCCTGGTGGTGGGTGCGGCGTTCGGCCATCTCGGCGTCGGACGGCAGCGACTCGATCTGGCGATCGAGCTGGCCGCGCGATTCCAGCGTGCGGATGAAATGCGCCTGCGAACCGATGCGGCTCACCGACATGTGCTCCATCACACCGAGCGCGCCGTTCTGGCGGTAGTTGTCGCGCAGCACCAACCGCGCAACCTCGTCCGTCATCGAATGCAGCAGCTTGTTGCGTGCCCCGATGTCCATCTCGCCACGCTGCACCGCGTCGTTCAGCAGGATCTTGATGTTGACCTCGTGGTCGGACGTGTCCACGCCCGCCGAGTTGTCGATGAAGTCGGTGTTGAGCAGGACGCCCTTGCGCGCCGCCTCGATGCGGCCCTTCTGGGTGAAGCCGAGGTTGCCGCCCTCGCCCACGACCTTGCAGCGCAGGTCGCCGCCGTTGATGCGCAGCGCGTTGTTGGCGCGGTCGCCGACGTCGGCGTTGGTTTCCGAAGCCGCCTTCACGTACGTACCGATGCCGCCGTTCCACAGCAGGTCGACCGGGGCCTTCAGGATTGCGGTCATGAGGTCGGTCGGCGACAGCGATTCCACTTCGGCGCCGACGCTGAGCGCTTCGCGCATTTCCGGCGTGATCGCTACAGCCTTGACGCTGCGCGCGAACACGCCACCGCCCTTCGAAATCTTCGACTTGTCGTAGTCTTCCCACGACGAGCGCGGCAACGCGAACATGCGTTCGCGTTCGACGAACGACTTTTCCGGATCCGGATTCGGATCGATGAAGATGTGGCGATGGTCGAACGCCGCCAGCAGGCGCGTGTGCCGCGACCGCAGCAAGCCGTTGCCGAACACGTCGCCGGACATGTCGCCGATGCCGACGCAGGTGAAATCCTCGGCCTGGCAATCGTGGCCCAGCGTGCGGAAGTGATACATCACCGACTCCCAGCCGCCGCGCGAGGTGATGCCCATGTCCTTGTGGTCGAAGCCCGCCGAACCGCCCGAGGCGAACGCGTCGCCCAACCAGTAGCCGTGCTCGATCGACAGGCCGTTGGCGAT
>DATNAW010000141.1:0-5615 GCA_035572335.1 Rhodanobacteraceae bacterium | reverse complement strand
CCATCGCCTGACTCGCGCCTCTTCTCGTTCGGGATTTCCCGCCACGTCGCGCCGACGATGGGCAGGCACAGCAGCCAGATCGAGCCCGTCCAGACGATGCGGAAGCCCAGCATCATCGCCAGTCCGTCGGTGTAACCGATGCCCCACGCGCGCGCGATCACCATGCCGAGCAGATCCACCGTGCCGATCTGGCTGATCAGGCCGGCGCCGATGAGGATCACCGCAAGCGAAAACATGTAGATCGTCGTCGCGTCGAGGAAGCTCAGGTGCTGCACGTGCATCCCGTGCCCGACCTGCCAGAACGCGGTGCTGAGCGCGCCGAGGTAAATCGCCGCGAGCACCAGGCTCACTGCGATGGTCGAGGGCATGCACAGCTTGCGCAGGCCGTCCAGCAACTCGATGGCGCCCTTGGCGATCTCCTGCAGCCATTCGCGATGGAACCGATCAGGCAGCTTGCGCGCCTTGTCCTCGAACAGCAATGCGCACGCCACGATCGCGATGAATACCACCAGCAACGCCACCGCGATCCAGCGCACCTCGCTCCAGCCCGGGATGGCGATGATGGCAAGAAACAGGAAAACCGTCGCGATCTCGACCAGCAGCATCATCACCGTCGCGGCCGAACTGCGGCCGACGTGCACGCGGCGCGACGCCGACAATACCCAGTTCTGCGAAAACAATCCGAGCGGCAACGTGACGGTGAGTTCGCCGACCGCGAAGGCGAGCCAGAAAGAGCGCGACGGTATCCGCACGTCGATGCGACGCAACATCAACCGCAACTGCAAGGACTTGCAGCCGAGGTAGACCGCTGCGGCGCCCACCGAGACGCCCAGCACGCGGAGCGGCAGGTCGCGCAGGCGCGCCACCACCTTGCCGAGGTCGCCGAGGTTGAACGCGAACACGAGCAGCGCGGCCGCTAGCAGCACCGGCAAGACCACCTGTGGTTTCAGGATCGAGCGCGCATGCTCGAAGACCTTCAGCATGGCAACACCCGATCGACGCCGGGCACCAGGTCGGCGAGATGGTTGTCGAGATAACGTGCGATGCCGGCGTGGGTGCGCCAACCGGGCGGTGCATCGGGCGGGCAGGTGTTCTCGTAGGTGCCGCCGCGGCGCACGACCAGGTTCTTGCGTTCCAGCCAGCGCAATCTTGCAGCGGCGAGGGCGGTCACGCTTTTGCGCGCGAATAGCGGATCCAGCGACGGGTGTACGGTCCGCAGCGTGGTGCAGATGCGCGCCATCCAGCACGCGAGTTCATCGCGCGTGAACGCGCGCGGCCCGTGCAACAGCCAGCGCGCCAGCAAGTGGCTCGGTGTGATTGGGACCAGTTGCAGGATCGTGCCGCGCAGCACGCCGTCGAAGGCACGGCGGTCGAGCGACGGGTCGGCACGGAGACGTTCGCCGATGTGCACGACGACGCGCGAGCGCCCCGGTCCGAGGGTGTCGTAACCCAGCGCCATCGGCTGGATCCAGGGTGGCTTGGCAGTAAGGTGGACCAGCCGGAAAAACCCCTCGCGGGTGCGGCAGAAATGGCCGTCCATCGAGATCGTGCCTTCCGGCGAGAAATACACGCAGCCGCCGCGGTCGACGCGGCGCGCGAAGTGCGCGAGCTGCGTATCGACGGTGGCGCGAAACGCGGGGGCGATGGCTTCCAGCGCGCCGACCTTGAGGCGGCGCAACCCCCACCATTCCTCCAGAATCGCGGGATTCGCGTGGGCGAGGCAGTCCGAAAGGCTCGCATGTCCCGCCGCCAGTTCGCGCTGGCCGCGCGCGTTGAGCAATGCGGTGCAATCGGATTCGCTCAAGCCCGCGTCCACGAGCGCGTGCAGCGTTTCGCCCAGCGTGAATTCGCGCACGCGCCGCATAGGCTCGGTGCGCCCCAGCGGAAAGAACCACGCCAGCGAAACGTGACCGAGCAACGCCGACAACGGTGCCGGCCAGTGCACCGTCAGCCGCGACAGGATGCCGGGTCGGAACAGGTCTTCGCGGGTGGCATAGAAAGGTGGCCTGCCTTCGAAGCGCAGGCCGCGCCGACGCGCCAGGACGTTGCCCAGCATCGGACCGTCCACGTCGCGCTGGTGGTTGGACGCGATCAGCGAACCCGGCGCAAGCGCGAAGTTCTCCGGCATCACGACCTCGCGGTCGTAGCACAGGCCGATCCACAGGTCGAAGCCCATCTGCAGCAGCCAGTTGCCAACCGGATGCGCCTCGACGGCGGCGTCGGACAAGCGCGTCCACCCCGGAGGCGTTGCCGCTGCTGGCGCCGCGCGCTGCTGCATTCAAGCCTCTCGACGCAGGTACTGCCGGCCTTTCCATACCGAGCGGGTGCCGGCGAGGGCACGCCATGCCGAATACCAGGTCGCGCCGAGAAAGAATGTCGCGGCCAGCGGCAGCAGCAACGCGGCCAGTGGATTGCGACGGTAGTAAATCAGCGTCGGCAGATAGCACGCAAGCATCGCGAGGGTGGCGACCAACCCGATCGCCTGCACGGTGCGCGCCGGTCCAAACGCCAGCGCGAGCACCGGGATCCAGAAGGCCACGATCAGCAGGACGGAAACCGCGATGGTCAGCATCAGCGATTCGCGCAATTGCACGAACGCGGTGCGCGCGATCATGTGCGCGATGTCGGCAAAGCCCGCGCGCCGCTGGCTGGTGGCGCCGCGGGTCAGGCCGATCCAGCAGCGATAGCCCTTGCGCTTGACGCGGAATGCCAGCGTGCAGTCGTCGATGATTGCGTCGCGCCAGGCGCCGAAGCCGCCGGCATCGAGCAATGCCGCGCGGTCGACCAGGATCACGCCGCCCGCCGCCGCGGCCACGCGCGAGCGTCCGTCGTTGGCGAGTGCAAAGGGATACAGCAGCTTGAAGAAGTACACGAACGCGGGCAGCAGCCAGCGCGCGGCGAGGCCGTCCCAGCACGGTTCCGCGCACAGCGACACCAGCGCGCAGCCGTCGTCCGCCTTGCGCTGCAGCGGCGGCAACATGCCGGGTGCGAGCCGGATGTCGGCATCCAGCAACAACACGCGCGTGGTGGTGGCGCGTTCGAGGCCTTGCTGCAACGCCCAGAGTTTTCCGATCCAGCCAGCCGGCGGGATGGTGCCGGCGATCAGTGTGAGATTCGGCAGACCGCTGGCGCGCACGAGGGCCGCGGTACCATCGCTCGATTGATCATCGATGACGATCACCGGAGCGCGCGGCGCCGCGAGGCTCAGCGCGCGCAGCGTTTCGCCGATTACCTGCGCCTCGTTGCGCGCCGGGATCAGCACCGTGAAATTTTCCTCGGGCGATGCGCGCGGCAAGGAACCGGCCTCCAATCGTTCGCGGCACAGCCATGCTCCCCACGGCGCCAGCAGCACGCCCGCCCAGCAGATCAATGCGACGACGGCGAGGATCAGCATGACCATGCACGCTGCCTCCGGATTCCCATCAGTGACGGATGCCGCCGAAGTGCGCGATGGGAATGTCGCTGTGCGGACGGCGCTGGTTCGGCTCCGGCGTGTCGTACAGGATCGGCGGATCGGCGGCGAAAGGACCCGAGAGCTTCGGACCGCGCAGGCTCGCCCACAAAGCCTTCAGCGGATGCGCGAACGAATCGGCGGCGGCGGTGCCTTCGAAGCCGCAGTGCGCCATGCAGTTCGCGCACTTCGGATTGCGGCCGACGCCGTAATTGTCCCAGTCGGTTTTTTCCATCAAGTCATCGAAGGTCGGCGCGTAGCCCTCGTCGACCAGCAGGTAGCACGGTTTCTGCCAGCCGAACACGTTGCGGCAGGGCATGGACCACGCGGTGCACTGGTAGCCCTGGTTGCCGCACACGAAATCGAGGAACAGGCTGGAGTGTGACAGTGGCCACTTGCTGTGCCTCGCCTTCGCGCGCTTGAAGATGTTGCGGAACAGATCCTTCGACTGGCGCCGGCCCATGAACACGTCCTGGCGCGGCGCGTGTTCGTAGTGGTAACCGGGCGACACGGTGATGCCGTCGACCTTCAGGTCGTTGGTGGCGAAGTCGAAGAACTCGGCGACCTCGTCGGGCTTCGCTGTGGTGAACAGCGTGGTGTTGATGTTGACCCGGAAGCCGCGCTTCTTGGCGGCGCGGATCGCCGACACGGCGACGTCGAAAATGCCTTCGCGGCCCACGCTTTCGTCGTGGCGTTCGCGCATGCCGTCCAGGTGCACCGAGAACGTGAGTTGCGGCGAGGGCGTGAACAGGTCGAGTTTCTTCTCCAGCAGGATCGCATTGGTGCACAGGTACACGTACTTGCCGCGCGCGATGATGCCCTCGACGATCTGCTTGATGTCGTGATGGATCAGCGGCTCGCCGCCAGGGATCGACACCATCGGCGCGCCGCATTCGTCGACGGCTTGCAGGCACTCCTCGACCGAAAGGCGCTGCTTCAGGATGTGCGAGTCGTAATCGATCTTGCCGCAGCCGGGGCAGGCGAGGTTGCACTGGAACAGCGGTTCCAGCATGAGCGTGAGCGGATAACGCTTCACCCCGCGCAGGCGCCGCCCGATGATGTAGCGGGCAACCTTCAGCTGCTGGCGAACGGGAATCGACATGCGGATCTCCTGCGGCGCGTGGCGCGTTCGGAACCGGCAGTGCGCCGGCCTTGTTGATCTGCATGGTGGACCGCCGCGTGTCAACGCGGCGTTGAGGCCGCACACGCTGGATTCACGCGGGTTTCAGGGCGACCGCGGTGTCGCGATCAGGCTTCGCGCCGGTGGCGCGGCGGTTCGTCGCTGCCCGGCAAGCGGTCCGCGAACTCGCCACGCAACCGCTGCCATTCCATCTTCAGCCACGGCGTGAAGTGGTCGGGCGACTCGGCGATTTCGCGATCCAGCGCTTCGGGTTTCACGTAGCGCCACGCCGCGATCTCGGTGTCGTTGACGCGCACCGGCGCGTCGGAGGTTCCGACGTACACCCAGCACAGTTCGGTTTCCGAACCCGCTTCGCCATATTCGGCGTGGTACTGGAACTTGTAGAGGTATTCCAACGGGCAGCTGAAGCCGAGTTCTTCGCGCAGGCGCCGCTGGGTGGCGGTGTCCATGTCCTCGCCGCCGCGCGGATGGCTGCAGCAACTGTTGGCCCAGTAGCCGGGCCATAGTGGTTTCGATGCGGCTCGTTGTTGCAGCAGCAGTTCACCCGCAGGATTGAACACGAACAAAGAAAACGCGCGGTGCAGGATGCCGCGGCCGGCGTGCGCGTCGGCCTTGCTGGCGTGGCCGATCTCGCGATCCGCTTCGTCGACCAGGATCAGCCGTTCGGAGTCGAACGAGACGACACGCCGATCGGCAGCAGGATTGTCTTCGTGCTCAGCCAATGCTGCTCTCCATCGCCTGGTAGCCGGCCTGTTGCAGCGCGCGCACGACGCGGCCCGGATCGTCCGGGCACAACGCGATCATCGCGCCGCCGCCGCCGCCGCCAGTGAGCTTGGCGCCGACCGCGCCATTGGCGCGCGCGACCTGGATCATTTCTTCCAACTCCCAACTCGACACTTGCAGCGCGTTCAATTGGCCCTGGCAGATGTTCATCAGCTCGCCGAACTGTTGCAAATCCCACGCTTCCAGCGCCTTGATGCCCTGCATCGCGAGCGAATCGATTTCATCGAAGATGCGTTCGTA
>DATNAW010000140.1:0-3422 GCA_035572335.1 Rhodanobacteraceae bacterium | reverse complement strand
GGTCGTACTTGCCGTTCTCGATCGCGTTGATGGTCTGGCGCGACACGTCCAGGCGCTCCCCCAGCTCGCCCTGCGACCAGCCGTGGGCCTCGCGCAATTCGCGCACGCGATTCTTCATCAACAGTTCCATGCGCCGGTCATGCGGCGCACCAGCACGAGGCGCGTCGCGCCGTACACCAGGCACAGCGCAGGAAACACCCAGACCAGTACGTCGCCGCCGACCATCCAGACACGCGCGATCGCCAGGAACGCACCGACGATGCTGGCGACGCTGACCACGCCCACGGCGACGCTCAGCGCGATCAGGTGCATGCGCTGTTCCAGCTCGTCGCCGCGCATCACCATGCGCGCGGCCAGCACGATCACGACCACCACCGGCACCGCCGGCAGCAGCGCCAGCAGCGTGCGCAACGCGAGTTCTTCGGTCTTGCCGACCAGCGGCCACTCGAACAGCATCAGCGCGACGTAGACCGTCATGATCGCCAATAGCTGCAGGTTGTATTTGCCCTTGGATAGCCGCGCCATCGCTTCGCCCCTCTTGTCAAGTCAGCTTGACAGCGCGAAGTTAGCGGGCGGTTTGGAGTTTGTCAAGCATGCTTGACAGAACGAATCGAGGCTCGATGACGTCCCGGCATTGCCGCGCGGCGCCGGGCGCGCCGCATTCCGCCGCGACTTATCCGTTTCGATGCAGTGCCTGCAGCGCCGCGTTGAAGGTCGCACTCGGCCGCATCGCGGCGCTCACCTTCTGCATGTCTGGGCGGTAATAGCCGCCGAGATCGACAGGTTGTCCCTGCGCGCCGTTCAATTCGCCGACGATGGTGTCCTCCCGCGCTTCGAGCATGTCGGCGAGCTTGGCGAAATTCGCCGCGAGTTCCGCGTCGTCTTTCTGGTCGGCCAGCGCGCGTGCCCAGTACATCGCGAGATAGAAATGGCTGCCGCGGTTGTCGATGTCACCGACCTTGCGCGCGGGCGACTTGTTGTTTTCGAGGAAGCGTCCGGTCGCCTCGTCGAGCGCATCCGCCAGCACCTTCGCGCGCGGGTTGTCGTACGCGCGGGCGAGGTGTTCCAGCGAGGCGCCCAGCGCCAGGAATTCGCCCAGCGAATCCCAGCGCAGGTAATCCTCGGCCACGAACTGCTGCACGTGCTTGGGCGCGGAACCGCCCGCGCCGGTTTCGAACAGGCCGCCGCCCGCCATCAACGGCACGACCGACAGCATCTTGGCGCTGGTGCCGAGTTCCATGATCGGAAAAAGATCGGTGAGGTAATCGCGCAACACGTTGCCGGTGACCGAAATGGTGTCCTCGCCATCGCGGATGCGCGCGAGCGAAAACCGCATCGCGTCTTCTGGCGCGAGGATGCGGATGTCGAGGCCCGAGGTGTCGTGATCCTTCAAATAGCGCTCGACCTTCGCGATGACCTGCGCATCGTGCGCGCGATGCTTGTCCAGCCAGAACACCGCGGGCGTCGTCGAAATGCGCGCGCGCGACACGGCAAGCTTCACCCAATCGGCGACCGGCGCATCCTTGGTCTGGCACATGCGCCAGATGTCGCCGGCCTCGACCTTGTGTTCGAAGATCACGTTGCCATCCGCATCGGTGACGCGCACCGCCCCATCGACCGGCATCTGGAAGGTCTTGTCGTGCGAGCCGTATTCCTCGGCCTTGTCGGCCATCAGGCCGACGTTGGGCACGCTGCCCATCGTGGCCGGATCGAACGCTCCGTTCGCCTTGCAGTCCTCGATCATCACTTCATAGATGCCCGCGTAGCTGCGGTCGGGAATGATGGCCTTGCAATCCTGGCGCTCGCCGTCGGCGTTCCACATCTTGCCGGAGTCGCGGATCATCGCCGGCATCGATGCGTCGATGATGACGTCCGACGGCACGTGCAGATTGGTGATGCCCTTGTCGGAATCGACCATCGCCAGTTTCGGTCGATTGCCGTACTGGACTTCGATGTCATCCTTGATCGCGGCCTGCTGCTCTTCCGGCATCTTCGCGAGGCAGGCGTAGAGATCACCCAGCCCATTGTTGGGGTTGAAGCCGGCAGCCTTGAGCGCGTCGCCGTGTGCGGTCAGCACGTCGCGGAAGAATTCCTCGACCACCACGCCGAACATGATCGGGTCGGACACCTTCATCATGGTGGCCTTGAAGTGCACCGAGAACAGCACGCCCGACGCGCGCGCGTTGGCGATCTGCGCATCGATGAAGGCCGCCAGCGCGCGGCGCGACATCACCGCGGCATCGACGATCTCGCCGGCTTGCACCTTGATGCCTTCCTTCAGCACGCGTTGCTTGCCGTCGTCGCCGTCCAGCACGACCTTCAGCGCGCCGGCCTTCGCCAGCGTCGCCGATTTCTCGGTGCCGTAGAAATCGTTGGCCTCCATGTGCGCGACATGGGTTTCGGAGTCGGCGCTCCACTTGCCCATCTTGTGCGGGTGCTTGCGCGCATAATCCTTCACCGACGCCGGCGCACGGCGATCGGAATTGCCCTGGCGCAGCACCGGATTCACCGCGCTGCCCTTGACCTTGTCGTAGCGCGCCTTGATTTCCTTTTCCGCATCGTCCTTCGGTTCATCCGGATAATCCGGCAGCGCGCAGCCGCCGCCTTGCAATTCGCGGATCGCCGCCTTCATTTGCGGCAGCGACGCGGAGACGTTGGGCAGCTTGATGATGTTGGCTTCGGCGGTGAGTGCCAGCTGGCCGAGCTCGGCCAGGTCGTCGGCGACTTTCTGGTCGGCCTTCAGCACGTCCGGGAACTGCGACAGGATCCGTCCGGCCAATGAAATGTCGCGCGTCTCCAGTTCGACGCCTGCCGATCCGGTGAAGGCTTCGATGATGGGCAGCAACGACGCCGTGGCCAGGAAAGGTGCTTCGTCGGTCAGGGTGTAGATGATCTTGGACATGCAAGGCTCCGTGGACGCAACGCGCAAACCGCCATTGTCGCGGGTTGCGTGCGTCCAGCCAAGCGGCCGGCGGATTCGAATGAACTCGGGCGCTGGTCCTGCGATCATTAAGGAATGCGCATCCTTCCCGTCACGCTCGCGTTGCTGATCCCCTGCGCGGGCGCGTCCGCGCAAACGGCATCGTCCAAACCTCCCCCGGCATCATCGATCACCACCTTGCAGACGGTTACCGTCACCGGCGTGGTGCCGGGACCTGGCTTGTGGAAGGTCACGCGCGGTGACCACGTGCTGTGGATCCTGGGCGTGGTGCCGACGCTGCCCGCCGGCATCGAATGGCGCTCCGCCCAGGTCGCGCAAACCATCGCCGCTTCGCAGGTGGTGCTCGACACGCCGGGCGTGAAGCTGAAAGTCGACACCAACTGGTTCGGCAAGCTGTTCCTGTTGCCGACGCTGTACCGCGCCCAGCGCAATCCCGACGGCAAGACCCTGCACGACGTGCTGCCGGCTGCAACCTACGCGC
>DATNAW010000139.1:0-8351 GCA_035572335.1 Rhodanobacteraceae bacterium | reverse complement strand
GGATTGAACGGCATCGCGCACGCGACTGAACTGCTGGCTGCAGCGGTCGCGCGTGACGCGCGCATCATCGTCGCGGGCGACTACGACTGCGACGGCGCCGCCGGTTGCGCGGTCGCGGTGCGCGGCTTGCGCAGGCTGGGTGCACGGAACGTCGGCTACGTCGTGCCCGACCGCGCGGTGCACGGCTACGGTCTCACACCCGCACTGGTTGCGACAATGCAGTCCGCGCCGGATTTGATCCTCACGGTCGACAACGGCATTGCATCGCTCGCGGGCATCGCCGCCGCGAAGGCGCGCGGCTGCGGGGTCATCGTCACCGATCACCATCTGCCCGGCGCCGCGTTGCCAGATGCCGATGCCATCGTGAATCCGAATCTTCCGGGCGACGGTTTCGGCAGCAAGGCACTCTGCGGCGTCGGCGTGATGTTCTACCTGCTGCTCGCACTGCGCGCGCGGCTGGGCAAGCGCGACGAAGTGGACCTTGCGCCGCTGCTGGACCTGGTCGCCTTGGGCACGGTGGCCGACCTGGTGCCACTGGATGCCAACAATCGCGCGCTGGTGGAGGGCGGCTTGCGCAGGATGCGCGCGGGCAACGCCTGCGCCGGCATCACGGCGCTCTTCGAAGTCTCGCGGCGCGATGTCCGCACTGCGGTCGCCGCCGATCTCGGCTACGCGATCGGACCACGGGTCAATGCGGCGGGGCGGCTCGACGACATGACGATTGGCGTCGAATGCCTGCTGGCCGATGATTCCGCGCGTGCGCGCGAACTCGCGGTCTTGCTGCACGACATCAACGCGCAGCGGCGCGACCTGCAAACGTCGATGGTCGATGACGCCATGGCCAAGCTGGATGGCCTGGCGCTGGATGCCATCGGCATTTCATTGTTCGACGCGACGTGGCACCACGGCATCGTCGGTCTGGTGGCGTCGAAGGTGAAAGATCGGTGGCACCGTCCGGTGGTGGTGTTCGCGCCGGCGGGCGAGGGCGACCAGTTGCGCGGTTCGGCGCGCTCGATCGCGGGTTTCCACATCCGCGACGCGCTGGCGGAAGTCGACGCGCGCTGTCCGGGCATGATCGTGCGCTTCGGCGGCCACGCGATGGCGGCTGGCCTGACGCTGACGCTGGCCCACTTTGCGCGCTTCGCGGAGGTGTTCGACGCGGTGGTGCGCGAGCGCGTCGCGCCGGAATCGCTGCAACCGGTGCTCGTGAGCGACGGCGAACTCGCGCCGGAAGATTTCGACATCGCCCTTGCGCATGCGCTGCGCGTGGCGGGACCGTGGGGACAGGGTTTTCCCGCGCCACTGTTCGACAACGTGTTCGAATGCGTCGATTGCAAGTCGATGGGCAATGACGGCGCGCATCGCCGCTTGCGCCTGCGCGATCCGCGCGACGGGCGCGCGCATGAAGCGGTCTGGTTCGGCGCCGGGCGCGACGTGCCGGCCGGCGCCTCCTTGCGCATCGCCTTCGAATTGATGGTCAACGACTGGCAGGGCCGCGAGTCGCTGCGCCTGCTCGTGCGCCATTGCGAGGCGGCTTCCGGATGAAAGAAGGCCCGGCTTGCGCCGGGCCTTCCACGATCATGAAGCAGGAACGGATTACTGCTTGTCGGCCAACATGGTCATCGTGCGGCCTGCCTGCACGTTGTGATCGACGCTCTTCAGGGTCTTGCCGTCGGCGGAAATGGTCGTGGTGGTGGTGCGTGTCACCTTGCCATCATGCATGAAGGTTTCCTTGATTCCATCCTTGCCATCCATCTTGACCGAAACCGTCATGCCACTCACCCCGCCGCCGGTGTACGGCGCCGCCTTGCCACCGATTTCGGCGGAATAGGAATAACCCGTCGGATCGCTGTAGCTCACCTGCTTGCCATCGACCTTGTAGGTGAAGGTGCGGCCATTGTCGGACATGCTCTCCCAGTGTCCGAATTTCCAGGAACCTGCCACCGCGTTGGAACCGGCCGGGGCTTTTGCGACGCGCTCCACCACGGCCTTGCCGGTCACTGGGCTGGTTCCGCTGTTGTCCGTGAACTCGTAGGTGGCGGTCTTGCCGTCTGCCGCCGCCGTGACGGTGAGAGACGAGACGGTCTTGCCGTCCTTCTTTTCGATTTCCTGGATGCTGTGGTCGTCGAGAACCTTGACGGCAACCGTATCGAAGCCAGGGTGTCCGGTGACCGCGTGGTCCTGCCCGTCGGCCTTGACCTTGACGGGTGGCACGCAGTTGCATTCGTACATGCCATCCTTCAGATGGATGACGACTGGCTTGCCGAAACCTTTCGCCGAACCCAACTGCACAACCCATGTCCCGTTCAACGCGCTCTGCGCCAGCGCACACGCGGGAACCAGCAACGCGAGCGCGAGGCCCGCGATGAGCAGCCGTTTCATGTTTGCCTCCTGATGGGGCCCGGATGACGAGGTGGCGTCTTGGCCCTGGGGCGCCGCTGCGCGACTATGTTCGCCGCTTCGTTATCGCATTGTGAGCACCGCGTGGGGGGCGCGTGATGGCGGCAGGCGCTGGGGCGCCAGCGCAGGGCATACCCCCATCTCCCCGGCGAATCAAAACGGTTTGGACGAGGCGCCGGCTCCAATGAATCAGGACACGTCAGGGAGAAACAGGCGCAAGGACGCGGTTGCGTGGTGCGCGGGACCAGAGACGGTGCAGGAACAGTGCAAACAGCAGCACATCGAATACCACGGATGCGTATTCGCTGAGTGAAACGCCGACCCCGAACGGGAACCAGATTCCCGGCACATGCAATGCGGAGAGCTCCGAAGCGAACAGCACGACGCCGATTGCCAGGACCGCAGGCACCGCATACCAACCCTCGCGTCCCTGTTTGCGTATGCCCTGACAGACGATCCATGCCAGTGCCAGCAGGAATGCCAGGCGTACGCCCTTGATCAGGTCGAGCAGGCCGATGATGACGGCGTGTGGAAACGTCGCGTGGAACAGCCATGGAAGGGCCAGGAGCCGGGCGACCATCAGCACGACGGTCAGCATGATCACTGCTTTCGGCAACCAGGTCGGCCTGTATGCCTTGAACCAGCTGCGCCACGCCATCGTCCACGCCGCGAAATTCAATGAGCCGACGAGCACGATGATGAAATACACGAAGTCGCGGATCGTCTCGATCTGCAGCCAGAAGAAGAACGCCTGGTTGCCGCGCTGTATGCCGCTGAGCACGAGTGCCGCCGCGAACCATAAATATGCCCGGTTGGTGCGGTCGACGGGCCACACGCAAAGGGCCATCAGCGCCATCAGGAAGAACAACAGGCCGGGCACCGCATCCACCACGTAGCCTTCGAAAATCTTGAGCCACTGCAGGTGGTAGAGGGCGTGGATGGCGCCCCGTTCGCCGATGGCGGGTGCGATATGGATGCCGCCCGCACCGGGGGCGTTCACGGCCCATGGCCCCATCCATGTCCTGATCGCGATCACCACGTCGCCGCCGTGTGCGGCTTTCCCGGGGAGCGCGAAGAATGTCGGGTAATGGTAGCCGTGGGCAACGGGCGTGGGGCCCGAAAAATCGCCGACGCCGCCTAGGAGCTTCCCGTTCACGAATACCTGATACACACTGTCCACGGCCCACGGGCCAAGCAGTGCCAACGTCCGGCCTGCAGGCGGATTGACGGAGAGACGGATGCGATACCAGGCGTAGCCTTGATACCCGGCATGTCCCTTCGCCGTCCAACCAGGTACATAGTCCGGCAGCCCGACATCGCCGTCATTGGCGCCGGGCGGTGCCTTGAAGTCAACGTTCTCCCAAGTTGAATCGTCGAAACCAGGATCGGTCCAGGCAGGGTTGTCGCCGGTGCGGAATTTCCAGGGACCGTACAGGGTGATCGTCGATTCACCGAGCGTGATGCCTTGCGGGCTACCGGAATCGGCAAGTGCCCGGGCAGTCCAGCCCGCCATGATCACCGTCGCGACGATCGCGCCAAAGCAGAGAACCTTGATGCGCATGGAGCAGCTCCCGTTCGGGCGTGCGAGGTCGGGATTGTGTCGAAATCAGGTCCGATCAGGATCGGTCCGGCCGGAAAGCGTCGTCGGTTCGCAGACAGGCAAGCGGGGCAGGCAAACGAATGCGCGGATACTTGCCGACAGGATGCGACCCGGAAGGAGCCGGCGTAAATATGAAGGAAGTCACGCGGAGGCGCTTTGCTCCATCCACGGCTATCGCTTCACGGCAAGCGTCAAGCCGTCGCCGATCGGCAGCATGGCGATGTCGATGCGTTCGTCCTGATGCAGCTTCTCGTTGAGTGCTTGCAACGCCTGGGTGTCGCCGTCTTCCGCGGGCCTCGCGACTTTGCCGCTCCACAAGGTGTTGTCGAATGCGATAAGTCCACCGGTACGCACCAGCCGGAGGCAACGCTCGTAGTAGCCGTCGTAGCCTTCCTTGTCGGCGTCGATGAAGGCGAAGTCATACCGGCCTGTTTCACCGGCAGCGATGCGGGTATCCAGCGTTTGCATGGCGGGGGCGATCATGAGTTCAATTTTTTCCGCGACGCCCGCGCGTCGCCAATAGGGTTTTCCGACCGAGGTGTATTCGTCGCTGATGTCGCAGGCGAGGACCTTGCCGTCGGCAGGCAGCGCCAGTGCCACGGTCAGCGCGCTGTAGCCGGTGAAGGTGCCGATCTCGATGGTGCGCCGCGCGCCGATCAGCTTGACCAGCAACGTCATGAACTGGCCCTGCTCGGGCGAGATCTGCATGCCGGCGCGCGGGTGCAGGCGCGTGGCTTCGCGCAGGGCGGTCTGCTCGGGATGCTCGCGCAGGGAATGATCGAGCAGGTATTGATAAAGTGTGTCGTCGAGGTCGATCGTGCGGCGTGACATGGCGTTTCCTCGTGAACCCGAGGCGCCATGTTCTCACCTTTGGACGAACGTGTACGCTGGCGTCGCTCGGTTCACGCTTCACAACCACATTACATATTCCGCGCTAGCTTGCGCGCTCGCTCCCGGAGGGTTGAACCATGATTGCGAACACCTGCAAGGCGTTGGGTGGTTGGGTTCTCGTTGCCGTGTTGGCGGTGGCCGGCACGGCGTCCGCGGCGGGCAGTGCGGGGCCGATCGCGCCGGGCGGCACCGCGACGATGTTGCAGGAAGCGGTCAACGGCAGTTGGCGCTCGGAAACCAACAAGGCGCGCGACCAATACCGGCATCCGGTCCAGACGCTGGAATTCTTCGGCATCAAGCCGGACATGACGGTGATCGAACTCGCGCCGGGCGGCGGTTGGTTTACCGAAATCCTGGCGCCGTTCCTGTATGCGAACGGGCATCTCATCGACGCCGGGCCGAAGCCACGCAACGGCGAGTCGAAATTCCTGAAAATGGTGGAAACGAATCCCAAAGTCTTCGGACACCTCAAATACATCACGTTTTCGCCGCCGACATTGGTGGATCTCGGTCCGGATGGTTCGGCCGACATGGTGCTGACGTTCCGCAACACCCACGACTGGCTGAACGCGAGTCCAGCCGCGCTGGATGCGGTATTCAAAGCTGCGTTCAAGGTGCTCAAGCCGGGTGGCGTGTTCGGCGTCACCGATCATCGCGCCAAGCCCTTCGCGGACGCGGTGCAGAGCTCGAAGGCCCTGCATCGGATTCCCGAGGACTACATGATCGAGGCGGGTTTGCGTGCCGGTTTTCGCCTGGCGGGCGCGTCGGAGATCAACGCCAATCCGAAGGATCCCGAAGACGTGAACGTGCACCGCCTGCCGCCCGATTTGTCCGGCCCGGACGGCGAACACGCGAAGATGAAGGCGATCGGCGAATCGGATCGCATGACGCTGAAGTTCGTCAAACCTGCGGGTGGTACCGACTAGGTCAACGCAGCGGGACGCCCTTGCTTCGACGGGAAGTCAGCACAATGTGAATGTTTTACGGGTCAGAAAGGAAGATCGAGATGAGCAAGCAGCGTCCCGTGGTTGCGGTACTGGTCGGCAGCCTCCGCAAGGGTTCCTTCAACAAGCAGCTGGCGCATGCGCTGGAAAAAATCGCGGGCGACCGCGCGGAGTTCCGCCACATCCGCATCGATGATTTGCCGCTTTACAACCAGGATTTCGATGGCGATTACCCGGGGGTGTGCAAGCGCCTCAAGGACGAGATCAAGGCCTGCGACGCGGTGCTGTTCGTGACGCCGGAGTACAACCGCTCGATTCCGGGCGTGCTCAAGAACGCCATCGACATCGCTTCGCGGCCGTATGGTCACAGCGCGTTCTCGGGAAAGCCGGGCGCGGTGATCGGCACCTCAGCCGGCGCCATGGCCACCGCGCTGGCGCAGCAGCACCTGCGCAACGTGTGCGTGTTCCTGGACGTCCCGCTGCTGCAGCAGCCGGAAGCCTTCGTGCGTTACAGCGAAGGCTTGTTCGCCCAAGACGGCAGCGTCACGGACGAAAGCGTTGCCAAGTTCCTCGGCAACTTCATCGACAAGTACCTGGATTGGGTGAATCGCTTCCTCTAGCCGGACGCAGCGTCGTGAGACGCACAATGCGCGCCTCACGACAGGATCAGTGCTTGAGCGTCGAGTCGTCGTGGTCGCGATACCAATAGCCATCGCGGCAGCGGCGGCGATGCGGCACCAGCGTGTACAAGCCGCCCAAGATCACGAACAGCGGCCACCACACGCCCCAGTCGAGGCTGAACAGGAACATGCACGCGACCAGCACGACCGCGCCCGCCGAAAGCAGGCAGTAGGCGACTTCGGCGTCGAAGCGGCCGCGCGCCTGGTACACCTCCCATGCGCGGGTCAGCGGCGCGAACGCAGCCAGCAGGATGATCACGGCCCACCCGTTGCCATGATCGAACCAGGCGAGGTTGTAACCCAGGTTGTTGGCGAGGAACAGCACGCCGATCGCAATGATCGCGACCGCCGGAAACAGGCGCCAGCGGAAGCTTGGGCGAGGCGCGTTGGACGGTTCGGTGCGCATGGCTGAAAACCTCCTCGATCGACGCCGCCCAAGCTACGCGGCGATCGCCCCGGTCGCCAGTGACAGGTGTCAGCCAGTGATGTTGAGCATGCGTTGAAACCGCGGTTTTGCTACCATTCGCGTCTTTTCGCGGCGTTCAAAGTCATGCTCGAAACCAACCCGATCCGCGCCCGCATCGCGGACCTGCGCGAACGCGTCCAATCGCTTAGGGGGTATCTTTGACTACCCCGCCAAGCGCGAGCGTCTGGAAGAAGTAACCCGCGAACTGGAAAACTCGAACGTCTGGGACGATCCGCAACGCGCGCAGGATTTGGGTCGCGAGCGTGCGCGGCTGGCCGAATTCGTGGAAGGGCTGGACCGCATCGGCCAGGGCCTCGACGATGCCGGCGAGTTGCTGGAGCTGTCCGCCGACGAAGGCGACGATGCTTCGGTCGAAGCCGTGTCGCGTGACGTCGAAGGCCTGGAAACCCGCATCGGCAAGCTGGAATTCCAGCGCATGTTCGCGGGCGAGATGGATCCATCCAACGCGTTCGTGGACATCCAGGCCGGCGCGGGCGGAACCGAGGCGCAGGACTGGGCCGAGATGCTGCTGCGCATGTACCTGCGTTGGGCGGAGGGCCGCGGCTGGCAAACCGAGTTGCTGGAAGCCAGCGACGGCGAAGTCGCCGGCATCAAGTCGGCCACGTTCCGCGTCTCCGGCGATTACGCCTACGGCTGGTTGAAGACCGAAATTGGCGTGCATCGCCTGGTGCGCAAGTCGCCGTTCGATTCCGACAACCGCCGCCACACCAGTTTCGCGTCGGTGTTCGTGTCGCCGGAAGTCGACGACGACATCGACATCGAAATCAACCCCGCCGATTTGAAGACCGACGTTTACCGCTCGTCCGGTGCCGGCGGCCAGCACGTCAACAAGACCGAATCGGCGGTGCGCATCACGCACATGCCGAGCGGGATCGTGGTGGCCTGCCAGACCGAACGCTCGCAGCATGCCAACCGCGACCGCGCGATGAAGATGCTGCGCGCGAAGTTGTATGAGCTGGAGTTGCAGAAGCGCAACGCCGAGAAGGCCGCGCTGGAAGCCACCAAGTCCGATGTCGGCTGGGGCAGCCAGATCCGCAACTACGTGCTCGACCAGTCCCGCATCAAGGATCTGCGAACCGGCATCGAGCGCTCCGACACCCAGCGCGTGCTGGATGGCGATCTGGACGAATTGGTCGAAGCGAGCTTGAAGATGGGGCTCGAGGCCGGCGCGAAACGCGCGGATGCTTCGTAACCAACTCGCCCGAATTTAGCTACAGTGCGCCCTCGCCATTCGTCCCTAATCCCCTGCAGCATACGAAGCCGTGAACGACAACCCTGAAATCCAGCCCGCCCAGGACGAAAACAAACTCATCGCCGAACGCCGCGAGAAGTTGAAAGGCTTGCGCGGG
>DATNAW010000138.1:0-47127 GCA_035572335.1 Rhodanobacteraceae bacterium | reverse complement strand
GAGCAGCAGCGCAGCGCGCGTGTTCGCGCCGAATACGCTGCGGCCAAGCGCGAAGGCACCGCGGAAACGTTCATCGGCATCCTTCGCTCCGACCCGATGCGCGTCGCGTTCGCGGTGCTGGGCATACTGCTTGCGTTGGCGCTGGTGGCGCTGCCGGTCATCCTGCTGCGGGGTTGAGGAATTCCGCGGGAAAAGGAACGGGGCAGTCGAGCCTCGGCACAGCCATTCGCCGCTCGCCGCCCTCGCGTCGCCGCAGGCCATCTTTTCGGCCGACCGGTTTTGGGCCCTGCTTTTCGCTCGCTTGGCAAAAGACGCATGCGGTCTTTTCGAAACGTTGCCGGATATGCTGTCGAAAACCACGGGAGCCGGTCGTGATGCGCATCTGCTTGCTCGCGTTGCTCCTGTTTGCCGCACCGCTGTTGGCGAATGAAGCGGGAAAACTCCCTCCCGGCTCCGCGATCGATCGCCAGGTCGATGGCGTCCTGGCACGCACCGGCGCCAAGGGCCTGGCCATCGCCGTCATCGATCGCGGCAAGGTGGTCTACGTCAAGGCGTACGGTGCGAGGAATGCAAAAGGCGAGCCGCTGCGCACCGACACGATCATGTATGGCGCGTCGCTCACCAAGACGGTGTTCGCCTATACGGTCATGCGACTGGTCGATCAAGGGCGCATCGATCTCGACACCCCGATTGCCGCCGACCTCGACAAGCCGTTGCCCGATTACGACACCGAGGCGATCTATCCCAACAAGTACGGTCCGTACAAGGACCTCGCGGGCGACGATCGCTGGAAGAGGATCACCCCGCGCATGGTCCTGACCCACTCGACGGGATTCCTCAACTTCTATTGGCTCGAGCCCGATCGGAAACTTCGCATCCATTTCGAGCCAGGCTCGCGCTTCAGCTATTCGGGCGAAGGGATGATCCTGTTGCAGTTCGTGATCGAGAACGGCCGCAGGTCGCAGGGCCTGGGTTTGGACGTCGGCGACCTCGTGCGGAAGAACGTGTTCGAGCCGCTCGGCATGAAGCGCAGCTCGCTGATGTGGCGCGCCGACTTCGCGGACAATCTCGCTGATGGCTGGAACGAGAAGGGCGAGCCGCAGCCGCATGACGAACGCTCCAAGGTCCGTGCCGCCGGCTCCATGGACACCACCATCGACGACCTCTCGAAGTTCGCCGCGGCCTTGGCGAGCGGCAAGGGCTTGTCACCTGCTTCGCGGATGGAAATGATCAAGCCGCAACTGCACATTGGAACGCGGACGGAGTTTCCGCCACTTCAAAAGGATCTGCCTGTCGACCAGCAGCGCAAGGACTTGTATGCCGGCCTCGGCGTGATCGTGTTCGATGGCCCGCAGGGACACGGGTTCTTCAAGGGCGGCCATGACGAGCAGACCGGCAACACGCTCGTCTGCATCGAGGCGCGCGAGCGCTGCGTGCTGGTCCTGGCCAACGACGTGCGTGCCGAAGCCGGTTTTGCCGACCTGGTGCACTTCATCCTTGGCGACACCGGCGTGCCTTACGCCTGGGAATACGGGGATCAGGCCGGCAAGTCCAACTAGAAAGCGGACGGACTGGGCACGGCTGCGCGGCAGAAGTACAGGTTTGCGCTCCGGATGTGATGCGCGGCGCGCGGCGGTCCAGCCTTGCGCCGACAGATTTCGGCACGCCGCACACACATCGGAGCGAAACCTCACGCGCTCAAACGCTCCACGTCACGGCTGTTTGACGCCGCGGCCCGCCAAAACGGTTTTCCACTGCTTCTGGTCCTGCGAGACCTCGATCTTCACCGTCACCTCCGTCGGAGAGGTGTAGACATAGCTGATGCGGTCGTAGCTTTTCCTGCCGTGTGCGTCATCTTCGCCGGTCTCGGTCCAGGTGTTGCCGCGAATGCTCATTCGCGAGGCGAAGGGTTTCGCGCCGCTGCTGCCGACGGCGAACATCTCGTAATGCCAGTAGCTTTTGTCCCGGGCGTTCCAAGTGTCGGCGACCAGTGACTGCACCTTGTGTCCCGACCA
The DNA here is from genome assembly GCA_035572335.1 of Rhodanobacteraceae bacterium. GTDB lineage: Bacteria > Pseudomonadota > Gammaproteobacteria > Xanthomonadales > Rhodanobacteraceae > 66-474. The sequence continues at coordinate 45,112 of DATNAW010000138.1, read as the reverse complement.
GTCGTTGTCGAAGCTGCATATCAGGAAGAGTTTGTCGGCAGACCAGCCGCAGTATTCGTCCCAGGTGAATGTGCCGGTCTTGCCCCCCGCTTTGTCTGGCGTCGTGGTGCCTTGGTAGATCCAGTGGCCCGCCTGCACGTCCAGCGCCTTGAGCTCGGGTGCGGGCGAGGGGAAGCCGCTGGCGAACACCGGTGCGGCAAAAAGCAGGACACCGAGGATGGCAATGCGCATGGGTGGGCTCCCTAAGCTCCGGAAAATTACAGTGGCTTGATGCGGATATCGCGGAACCACAGGCGGATCGGCGTGGTGCCTTTGTCCTCGGTTCCTTGCAATGCGATGTGGCCGTCGTGGTAGCGGGCGAATCCGGGCCAGTGCGCGAACTTGGTCTGCGCGACGCGCAGGTTCCAGGCGTTGGTCCACAGTTGGGTGTCGACCATCTTGTGTCCGTTCTGGAAGAACTCTACGTGGCCGTGGTCGACGCGGATCTCGATCTGGTTCCACTGTCCGGATTCGCGCACCGATTCGTAGGGCGCGGCATACAGGTCGAACATGTCGCCCGAGCGTTCGTACAGCACGCGGCTGTCGGGCTTGGTGCAAGCCAGGTCGGCGATCTGCATCTCCACGCCGGTTTCGAAGGTGTATTGGTACTTCGGTGATTCGTGCACGTTGAACATCACGCCGCCGTCGGAGCAGGGCGTCGCCTTCCATTCCAGCTTCAGGTCGAAGTTCTCGTAGCTCGCGTCGGTGATGAGGTCCTGGAAGTCCTTCAGGTCGCCGTCGTGCCCGCGCTGCAGCCGGATGGCGCCATCCACCACCGACCAGTCGCGTCCGGGGCCTTTCCCGTTGTACGAATGCCAGCCATCGAGATCGTGTCCATTGAAGAGCAACTGCCAGCCTTGCGCCTTTTCCTGCGCCGTCAGCGTGTTCGGCGCTTGTTCCTGCGCCCCGGCCATTGCCGGAACCAGCGCCACTACAAGCACGCATGTCACCGCAGCAGTCGCCTCACGCAAATGCTTCATGTCAGCCTCTCCCCAGTGCCGGTGGCACGCGTCCACCTTGTGTCGTATGCCGCACGACTGTAGCCCGGAAAGCGGCAAGCGCATGGGTCACTGGTCATGTCGTGTCGAACCCGGCGGCTTCACTTCTTGCGCCAACCCGGCGACGCATCTTCGAGCGTGACCCAGGTCGGCGCGTGATCGCTGGTGTGTTCCCAGCCGCGCACCTCCCGATCCACGCCGGCTGATCGAAGATGTCGCGCTGCGGCGGGGCTCAGGAGAATGTGGTCTGATCCGCAGGCCGGCATCGCGCGCGAAGGCGTTGCGCAGGTATTTCCAGAACGTGTAGATGTGCTGATCGGGATGCAGCGTGCGCAGCGTGTCGGTCCAGCCTTGCGCCAACAGGTCGCGGTACGCCGCGCGCACCTCGGGACGGAACAGCGCGTCATCCACCCAGCGTTCCGGCGCGTAGACATCCAACTCCGTCGGGATCACGTTGAAATCCCCGGCGAGCACCGCGGGCAGGCCGGCATCGAGAAGATCGCGTGCGTGCGTCGCCAGGCGTTGCATCCAGCGCAGCTTGTAATCGAACTTCGGCCCGGGAGCAGGATTGCCGTTGGGCAGGTACAGGCATCCGATCACAATGCCGCGCACTTCCGCTTCGAGATACCGGCTTTGCACGTCATCCGGATCGCCGGCCAACGTGCGCCTGCGTTCCACCGGCTCACAGCCCTTGCCGAGAATCGCAACGCCATTCCAACTCTTCTGCCCATGCCATACCGCGCCATAGCCCGCGTCACGCAGCGCGTCGACGGGAAACAGCTCCTGCGGCGCCTTGAGTTCCTGCAGGCAGACGATGTCCGGCGACTCCTCTTCGAGCCAGCGCAGCAGCAGCGGCAGCCGCGCGCGAATGCCGTTGACGTTGTAGGTGGCGATCTTCATTGCGCGCAGAACACTTTCCGGCCCGAGCCTTCACTTCGTGCCGGCGCGCAACTCATCGGCGGTGAAAATCGCCTCGGGCACGGCCTCCAGGTGCGCGCGGCCGATGGGCTCGCCATTGCCGTCGGACAGGCCGTAGGTGTTCTCGCGGATTTTTTCGAGGGCACGATCGATGGTCGCGATCCTTTCCAGGTTGCGGGCCAGCAGTGCCTCGTCGTTGGATTGTTGTTCGAGGCGGTCGCCGTCGTCGACGGCGTCGCGGGGTTCATCGCCCGCCGCAGCCTGCAGCGTGTTCTCGTCTGCGCCGGCTGCGTCGCCGCTGGCAATCAGTTGGGCCCGCAGTTCGAGCAAACGCTCACGCTGACGGGTGATGAATGCATCATCGAGGTGTTGTGACGGTGTCATGGTCGCTCCTTTGGTGATCTCACGGACGAACGCGAATGATCGTCTTGCCGCTGATCCGCTTGGTCGGATTGAACGCGGCGACGGCATCGTCGAGGCTGGCGATATTGCCGATGTTGGTCCGCAATCGGCCGTCCCGCACGCGCTGGACGATTTCGTTCAGTTGGATGCGGTCGGACTCGACCACGAAGTCGATCGCCAGGCCGCCGGCGGGTTGCGCCTCGGCCGGCCCGATGATGGTCACCAGCGTGCCACCGGTGCGAATCAGGCCTGCGGATCGCTTCTGGATGTCGCCGCCGATGACATCGAAGACCAGATCGACGTTGCCCACGTCTTCCAGCGCGTCGTTGTCGAGATCGACGAATTCCTGCGCGCCGAAATCGAGCACCTTCTGGCGGTCGGCGGCGCGTCCTGTTCCGATGACGTAGGCGCCGGCTTCACGTGCAAGTTGCGTCACCATCGAACCGACCGCACCGGCCGCGCCGTGCGCGATGACGCTCTGTCCCGCTCGAAGGCGGCCATGTTCGAACAATCCCTGCCACGCCGTCAGTCCGGAGATCGGCAGGCTGGCGCCCACCGTGAAGTCGACATCGCCCGGCAGCGGGGCGACGTTGCGTGCCTCGATCGCCACGTACTCCGCCAGGGTGCCGTCGCGATACCAGTCCGCAAGGCCGAACACGCGTTGCCCCACCGACAGGCCGGCCGTGCCATAGCCGAGCGCGGTCACGACGCCGGCCAACTCGTGTCCGGGAATCGTCGGTGTCCGGTTGCGGTCGAGGCGATCGGCCCAGGTCGACGGCCATGTCAATTCGGTTCCGACGAATCCCGACGCGTGCACCTGGACGACGACGTCGTTGATCGCCGCTTCCGGCGCGGGCCGCTCCACCAGCTTCATGCCAGGCGTCCCCGCGGTCTGGTCCGTCACCACGATTGCCTTCATTGTGGTCTCCTTGTGATTTGCCTCGGTGGAACGCTGATTATGCTCGCATCCTGAAATTGCTCCCGCCATCCATGGTGCGCATGCCACGCGCCGCTTTCGACATTCGCGGTCTGCAAACGCGATCGCGAAGCGATATCCGGGCGGCCGAATCCGGTTTGGGCCTTGGCATCAATCCTGCACGCCAGAAAAGAGCCACGCTGAATCCCGCCGATGACCACGACCCTTCCTCCGCTCGCCGAGGTGCTCGACCTCATGCCCGATGCGGTGTGCGTCGTCGATCCGGAGGGGCGGCTGCTGTTCGTCAACGCGAGTTTCCAGCGCATCTTCGGTTATGCGCCGGAAGAGGTGCTGGGCAGGCAGATATTCAGCCTGGTTCACCCGGATGACCTCGATGCGACGACGGAGCAGGCCGAAAGGGTGATGGCAGGCGAGTTGCAGCGCCACTTCCGCAACCGCTATGTCCACAAGGACGGGCATACCGTGGATATCCAATGGTCGGCGCGCTGGCTTCCGGAGCATCGCGTTCGGATCGGCGTCGGCCACGAGGTGACCGAACTGCGGCGCGCCGAACGCGAGCTCGAACACCGCGCCAACCACGATTCGCTGACCGGACTTGCCAACCGGCATTGCTTGCGGATGGAACTGCAAGCTGCAATCGATCGGGTGGCCGACGAGGATGGCGGGCTCGCGCTTTTGTACATCGACCTCGATGACTTCAAGCGCGTCAATGATCGCGCCGGCCATGCGGTCGGCGATTGCCTGTTGCGGGAGCTTGCCGGGCGCATGCAGCGGGGCGTCCGGCACAACGACCTGGTCGCGCGCGTCGGCGGTGACGAGTTCGTGGTGCTGCTGCCCGATTGTCGCGACGTGCAGGTGGCGTGGGACGTTGCCGAAAGCCTGCGTACGCGCATCATTGCGCCGTGCCGGTTGCCGGAAGGGCTGTTTCAGCTGGACGCCAGCATCGGCGTGGCCACGTTTCCCGCCGATGGCGCAGACGCGGAGGCTTTGCTGATGCACGCTGACCGCGCGATGTACGCCGCCAAGGACGGTGGCCGCCCGCGTGTCGAAGGCGTCGTCGGCGAAATCAAGGTCCGGTCGGGCAAGCAGTGATTGCACCCCGGCCTTGTTCTCAGTTCAACGATTTCAAATGCCGCAGTTTGGCCGCATAGATGGCGCGCGACTCCGGCGTGGTGCTGTTCTTCTCCGCCAGTTCGAGTTGCTTGCGCGCGCGGCGCAAGTCGCCGAGGTGCATCGCGGCGATCGCCAGCTCGAAATGCGACGCAACATCGTAGGGACGGTCTGACAGTGCTTTTTCGAACAGATGCGCGGCTTCCGCGTATTGGCCGGCCTGCATTGCCTCGACGCCGCGGTCATAGAAGTAGAACGGCGGGTGGCGCTGGATTTCGGCCAGCCTTTTCTCCAGCACCTGTGCTTCCGCGGTGCGGCCTTCCTGGGTGAGCACCCGCGACAGGTTGGTGAGCGCCGAGACGTTGTCGGGATCGAGCCGCAGCGCGTAGCGCATGGCTTGTTCCGCGGGCGCCAGGTCGTTCCGCTTGTGATAGATGACGCCGAGCGTATTCGCGGCATTCGCGAATCCGGGATCCGCCATGAGCGCCGCGCGTGCAAACCAGTACGCGCGATCGAGGTCGCCACCCACCATCACTTCGGCCGCGCGGTTGTTCATGTACATCGCGATGACGGTTTGCTTCGCAATCGGCCGGGTGACGGCGTCTGCCATCTGCCGTGATGGCAGGAAATCCACGATCATCGGCACGTCGTCGCCCTGGAAATATCGGGTGCCCGAGCTGCGCGGGCCAAGCACCAGGTTGACGTGCTGGCTGAGGATGGCGAACCCGGCATCGCGCGACCAGGTGTCGAAGTGGGACACCTCCTGATAGGTCACCTGGATGCCGAGTTGCCTGGCGAGGGCCGCCGCCATGATGACCAGCGACAGGCAATTGCCCTGGCGCGCCGCGAAGGCCTGCGAGGCGGTGCGGGTCATCTCCGAGTCGTAATCGATCAGCAGGTTGCCGCTCAGCGCGTCGAGCAGGGCTCGTCGCGGATCCTCATGGTGGCTCTGCGGGACGATTTGGCTGGCAAGGAAGTGCCGCATCGAAGCATCGACGGCAAAGATCGCACGGCTGTCGATCGGCTTGGGCGGCGGCTTGAAGAGCGCGTCGTTGAACAGCGGCGTGACGTCGCGCGTCCTCGCGGTCGGCAGGTTCGCGCAACCCGCTAGCGATGCCGTGAAGAGGATGGCGCCGATTCGCAGCAACAAGATGAAGGCTTTCACCTTCGCCTCTGCAGCGGGCCTGTATCCGCGTGCCGGGCATTCGATGGCCTGCTGCTGGGCGAACTATACACCCGGCCCGGAACGGCGGCTTGGGCGCCGTGTCGATTTGCCCGCGCGCCATCCGTCGAAACCGGGAGAGGTTCTGGAATCGCCCGACGAGGACACAAAAATGACGAAGATCAAGGTTTATGGCGTGCTGCCGACGCGCGTGTTGCGCGTGCTTTGGCTATTGGATGAACTGGGGCTCGAGTACGAATGGATACCGACAGAACCCTTCAGCGAAGAAACACGATCGCCGGCATTCCGTGCCCTCAGTCCGACCGGAAAAGTGCCGGTGCTGGTCGACGGAGACGTGGTGCTGACGGAGTCGTCGGCGATCCAGCTTTACCTTGCGGAGAAGTATCCGGCGGCCAGGCTGATCCCCGAAGACATCGCGCAGCGGGCGCAGATGTATCGCTGGATTTTCTTCCTGGTCACGGAAATCGAGCAGCCGCTCTGGCGGATCGCGCGGAACACGGTGATCTACCCGGAAGAAGAGAGGCTTTCCGGCGACGTCGCGACGGCGACCCGGGAGTGCAAGGAGATGGCCGCGGTTTTGGAAAAGCACATGCGGGGACGCGAGTACCTGGTCGGTGATCGTCTCAGTGTCGCGGATCTGAATGCCGCATACACGCTCGATTGGGCAAGGGAGGCGGAGATGCTGGGCGATGCGCCGGTCCTCGGCGCCTATGTGGAAAGAATGTACGCGCGGTCGAAGGCGCCGCCGACGATCGAATCCGTGTTCGCGGCGCAGCGGGCCGAATGATCGTCGGGCACGCCGGATCAACTTCCGGCAGGCACGAAAAAGCCCGCCGAAGCGGGCTTTTTCTCACAAGCTCGGGAAGGAGGCTTACGCCACCTGCACCTGGTCCGCTTGCATGCCCTTCGGGCCCTTGACGGCGACGAAGGTGACCTTCTGGCCTTCCTGCAGCGACTTGAAGCCGTTGCCCTGGATGGCGCGGAAGTGAACGAACAAGTCGTCACCGCTTTCGGGAGTGATGAAGCCGAAACCCTTGGCGTCGTTGAACCATTTGACTGTACCGCTTTGGCGATCCGCCATGACACATGACCTTTGAAAACGTGGATGAATTACGGCACCGAGTGAGGCGAACTCGCCGCAATGAATATGCAGTGCATCCGAATTGCCCCAAGCGCTGCCCGACAAGTATATCCGACATTTCGCCGGCGCGTTCAACGGGTCCGATTTGGGGCGGGCGGCCTGCGTGAACATAACCCAACGCGGAGGGCGGTCCCGGGAACGCGGCCAGGCACTCTGGTTTAGGCTGGAGAGGTAGGCCGCGCAGAGGCTCGGGTTCAGCCGATGAAACATTCCCGCAAGGATGCGAACGAATACAGCCCCGCGGCCTGGCGTGTGGAGCTTTCAAATCGCATCGCGACCGGCAACGGGTGACGCGCGATGGCCAGGCCCTCGAAATCGCGCTTCGTCGTGTATGCCGCGCTCACCGGCAACCTGCTGATCGCACTGAGCAAGTTCGTCGCAGCGGCGCTGTCAGGCAGCTCGGCGATGTGGAGCGAGGGCGTGCATTCCACCGTCGATACGATCAACGAAGTGCTGTTGCTGTACGGCATGAACCGCGCCGCGACGCCGCCGGATCGTGCGCATCCATTCGGCCACGGACGGGAGCTGTATTTCTGGAGTTTCGTGGTCGCGCTGCTGGTGCTGGCGCTGGGCGCCGGCGTGTCGTGCATCGAGGGCATCGTGGAGTTGCGCCACCCGACGCCGCACACGGATTTGTGGCTGAACTACATCATCCTCGCGATCGCGGCAGTGTTCGAGGGCGCGTCATGGATGATCGCGCGGCGCGAGTTCAGCGCGCGCAAGGGCAAGCTCGGCTATTTCCAGGCGTTCCGGCAAAGCAAGGATCCGACCACCTTCACCGTGCTGCTGGAAGACAGCGCCGCGCTGCTGGGTTTGCTGATCGCGTTCATCGGCATCTATGGCGGCAGCGTGCTGCACGCGCCTTGGATGGACGGCGCGGCGTCGATCGGTATCGCGCTGGTGCTGGCCACTGCAGCGCTGCTGCTGGCGCGCGAGAGCAAGGGCTTGCTGCTGGGCGAGCCCGCGCATCCGCGCGTGGGCGAACAGATACTCGCCATTGCGCGCAAGGATCCCGGTGTCCGCTGCGCCAATGGCGTGCTGACGATGCAGATGGGACCACACCAGGTGGTCGCGATGCTGAGCGCGGAGTTCGAGGATGCGCTGGAGACCCCGGAAGTCGAAGCCTGCGTCAACCGCATGGAACGCGGCGCGCGCGAAGCCGATTCCTCCATTGTCGCGCTATTCGTCAAACCGCAAACCGCGGAAACATGGCGCGCGCGGCGCAAGGCCCTGGAGGAACGGGAAACTTCGGGGCCGTGAGGCGGCGGGATGGGCTGGATGGATATCCCGACGGCGCCTCACGACATTTCGAATGGATTGATCTTGGCGAATATCACGCCGCGATGGTTTCGGCCGCGCCGGGCAGCGCATCGCCCCCGCACACGTCGCGCCACAGGTGGTACATCACCCCGAACATCACGGCAAGCATCACCAGCACGAGGGCGATGTACAGCGGAATGAGCAGCGCGAACAGCAGCCATTTGCCGACGAGCGCGCCCAGCACGCCGAGGATGAAGCCCACGATGAAGAACACGATCACCACCGCGATCCATGCAACGATCAGGGAGATCGCCAGCACGATCAGTGGCAACAGGTTCTTCAGTGCGCCGAGGAAGCCGTCGCCGATGGCATTCAGTACGCTGCGGTTGCCCAGCGCGACCTGTCCGAGGCTGACCGAATAGAAACCCACCATGAAAAGGCCCATCACCGTGAGCAGCGCCATCGCGATGCCGAAGCCTTGCGGCAACCCCGGTGGCTGCAAATGCTGCGCCTGCGCCGCCAGCACCTGCATGTACCAGTCGACGATGCCGTGTCCCGCGGCCAGGACCACGATCACGATCAGCGCGAGATAGATGACGATGAGCGCGATGCCATAACCGATCAGACGCAAGGCGCCGCCGTGCCGGTAGAGGTTGAAGATGTTGCCTATACCCGCCGGCAACCCGCGCTCGGCCGCGTCGATCAATTGAAGGTAGCCCGCGTACAACGGCACGAGCAGCAAACCCAGCAGCAACGAGGCGGCCATGATCGGGAAGAAGAAGGCGGGACTCGGCGGCGCGCCCGTTGCGGCGAGGTGGAGTTGGAACGGCAGCATGACCAGCGACGGCAGTATCACGAGCAGCAGCAGGATGATCGCGCCTCCGTAAATCGGTTTCGGGTGCCGAAAGCCCACGCTGATGCCGCGTCGCAGCCATTCGAAGCCGGCCCATGGCCCTTTGGATTGTGTCGTCACGATGTAACCCCTGATCGGCGTCCCCACGCCATGCGGCTTGAATATAGCGCGATGCGCTGCCTTTCCGCGACTGGGTGGGCGCGCCTGGGTGCAGCTTGCGCCAGACACCCGAGCGGGAGGTCGGCCAGGTTGTCCTCAGGTGCTCTCGGGCGCGGGTACGAAGAAAATCTCCCTCACTTCGACCGGCATGCGGCATGCCTTCACGCCCTTGCGCGCCCATGCGAGCGCTTCGTCCAGGGTCGCGGTTTCCACGATCGTGATGCCGCCCACCATTTCCTTGGTTTCGAGATACGGACCGTCCGTGACGCGCACGCTGCCATCCGGCTGGGCGCGCAGCGTGTGGGCTGCGCCCAGGCCTCCGGCAAATCGCCGGACACCGGCTGCGATCATCTCGCGATTGAGTGCGTGGATGTCCTCCACCATTGATTCGTCCTGTTTGGACGGGTCGAAGTCGTCGGGGAGGTAACCGGAAATCAGATAGTGCGGCATGTTGGTCTCCTGGGAGAATCCGGCCGGGCGAGTTGCCTGCCTTCAGCCCTGCGACGAACCGCGGGAACGGAAATCGACGGCATCCTGGCGAAAAGGATTGCCGGAATCGGGTGGTTGGAAAGTGAAGACGCCGCTCCCGGTTAAACTCGCCGGATTTCCCGGGTCCCCAGGATGCAAGCGCAAGACCCCCACGAACGCTACGTCCGCACCGCGGTCATGATCCTGCTGGTGTTGACGCTGTTCGCCGCGCTCTGCGCCACCGCGATCCATTGGCTTGCGCGCGTCCCGCGCATGATGGACCTGGTCATTCCTCCCGCGGTCTGCCTGCTGAATGTCTGCCAGATCATCGCCTTGATTCGGCGGCCCGACTGGGCGCTCGCCATCGCGCGGCTCGGCCTGCTGGCCGCGGGTCTTGCGATTGCCGCGCCGGCGTGGCTCTACACCCTGCAGGCGACCCTGATGCCGGGCGTGCAGTTGATCGCGATCCTGCCGCCGGTGTCTTCGCTGTTCGTGGTGTTCCTGGTGATGCTGATGATCTTCATCCCCGGACGCTCCGCTTTTTACCTGGCTGCATTGAGCTGGGTGCTGATCGCGTTGCCGGTGCTGGTCTATCTGCTGCTGCATCCCGGGGAAATGTGGGCGCCGCGGGGCCGGGACCTGCTGATGGCGTATGGACCAGCCAGCATCATGGTCGTCGTCCTGTTGCCGGTGCAGCGGGCCATGATCGGCAAGATCAGGCGATTGTCCTCGGAACGGAACCTGATGGAAGCCATGCTCAGCAGGGATCCCTTGACGGGCATTCAAAGCCGGCTTCTGGGTGAGCAGGTATTGCGCAAAGTGCTGCGTGAAGGAATCTCCGCCGGGGTGATCATGCTGGACCTGGACAGGTTCAAGGCGATCAACGATACGCATGGCCACCCGGTGGGCGACCGCGTGCTGCAGGCTGTCGCCAATGGTTGCCATGGGCTTCTGCGTGCGGGCAAGAGCATCTCGCGCTGGGGCGGCGAAGAATTCCTGGTGATCGTGCCGAACGTCGATGCGGGCGGTTTGCGAACGGTGGCCGAGCGCCTGCGGACGGCGATCGCCGAACTTCCGGTTGCGCCGGTCGGGCAGGTGACCGCGTCGTTCGGGACCACGATGATCCGTTCCGGCGACAACATGGAAACCGTGCTGCAACGTGCCGACCTCGCGCTCTATCGTGCCAAGCAGCAGGGTGGCAATCGCGTGGTGGCTGCCACGGCAGCGGGTGGCGCAGGTGCGGAACCGGGCGCGATTTCCTCTGGTTGACGCGGTACGGGTCCTTCTCGAAACCGCAATTGCCGAACATTTTTCCGAGCAAAGGAGCGTTCCATGAATCAGAATCGATCCGGAATGATTCTTGCGCTGATGGCCGGAGTTGCCGTTGTATTGCCCGTACACGCACAGGGCGCGCAATCGCGCTACCCGAAAATGGCGCCGCTCGGGCAATACCTCATGGCGGATCGGAATGCAGAAATCACTCTCGCAAGGAGCGCAGCGCCGAAGGCCATCTCGGATCACGCCGAGGTGATGGTGCTTGGAAGGAAGGGCTTCGAGGTAGCCATTCCCGGCACCAATCATTTCGTCTGCATCGTTGAACGATCATGGGACGCGGCGATTGGCGACCCCGTGTTCTGGAACCCCAAAATCCGCGGCCCCGACTGCTTCAACGAGGCCGCCGCAAAGTCTTATCTCCCGATCGTGTTCATGCGGACCCGGCTGGCGCTGGCCGGCAAATCGCAAGCGCAAATCGGCGAAGCTCTTCGCACCGCATTCGCGGCAAACAAGCTGCCGGGGATGGAGCCCGGCGCGATGTCCTACATGCTGTCGAAAAACGCCTATCTCAGTGACCAGGGACGAAACTGGCATCCCCATCTGATGTTTTTCGTGCCACTTGCCGTCGGGAAAAACTCGGGTGCAAACCTGCCGGGATCCCCGGTTCTTGCGAGCGATGACGCTGTCGATCGACTCACCATTTTCATGGTTCCGGTCGCACGATGGTCGGATGGCACTCCTGCCACCAGCGTCAAAAACCGGGTTCGAAGCAAGTGATCTCGATCATCACTCGCCGGTTGCCCGATGCCGACGCGTTAGGATGACTGGATGCTTGCATGGCCACCTAGTAGTGACGTCATCGCGTGCGTTTCACTGCAAAAGGAACAAGTCGGATGAAGCATGAAGAAGCGAGCATCCGCACGCACGACGGGCAATGCGCTGCGCACGTTTTCACGCCTGATGGCGCGGGCCCGTGGCCGGCGGTGATCGTCTACATGGATGCGTTCGGCATCCGCCCGGCATTGATGGAGGTCGGGCAACGTGTTGCCGAGGGCGGTTACGTGGCGCTGGTGCCGGATCTGTTCTATCGCTATGGCGCGTACGGCCCGTTTGATCCGAAGGAAGCCTTCGCCGGCGATTTCCGTGCGATGGTCGGGCCGTTGACCGCGACCACGAGCAACACCAAGGCTGCGCAGGATACCGAAGCGTTCCTCGCGTACCTTGATACGCGCAGCGACGTGGTGGGCGGCAAGGTCGGCACTGTCGGCTTCTGTATGGGCGGCGGCATGGCGATTACCGCGGCGGGGGCGTATCCCGATCGCGTCGCGGCGACGGTCAGCTTCCACGGCGGGCGCCTCGCCACCGACGAACCGCAAAGTCCGCACCTGCTGGTGCCGAAGATCCGCGCGGAGTTGTACATCGCCGTCGCCGACAATGATCGCAGTTGTCCGCCGGAAATGGTCGAGCGCTTCAAGCAGGCGCTCGACGCGGCCGGCGTGCGCTATCGCTGCGAGGTTTACCGCGATGCATCGCACGGCTGGATGAAGGCCGATTTTCCCGTTTACGACGAAGCGGCGGCGGGACGCGGCTGGTCCGAAATGTTCGCGCTGTTCGACCGCACGCTGAAATAGCCCGCCGATTTTTGGTCGATGCACAACGCTCAAGCGGGTTCGAACGATCCCGTTTGCACCTCGCCTGCGCGGACGTAGCGGCTGACCAGCACGCCGGTGCGCGTTGTCTTGGAGGCTTCGAGCCGGAACGCCGATGCCTGCGCGCGCTCATCGAACAGGCGCTTGCCGCGGCCCAGCAGGATCGGATAGACCAGCAGGCGCAGTTCGTCGACGAGATCGGTGGCCAGCAGTTGATGCACGAGGTCGCTGCTGCCCTGCGTGACGAGATCAGGACCGTCGCTGTACTTGAGCTCGCGGATCGCCGCGGCGGTGTCCGCCCGCAGCGCGCGGCTGTTTTGCCATTCAAGCGTGTCCGGATGGTGGGTGGCGACGTGCTTGGTGGTGCCGTTGAACAGGTCGGCGATGCGCTGGTGCGGCGCGCCTTCGGCAACGTGCGGCCAGTAAGCGGCGAAGATGTCATAGGTGCGGCGCCCGAGCAGCAACTCGAAGGGATGTTCGAACACGCCGCCCATCACTTCGCCGGAATCGTCGGCGTACGGCCAAACCCAGCCGCCGTGGGTGAAGCCGCCGCTGGTGTCTTCCTGCGGGCCGCCGGGCGCCTGCACGACGCCGTCGAGACTGATGAACGCGGGAACGATGAGCTTGCGCATGTCGGACTCCTGTGCGGACCGATCGGGTCCGTTCGTTTCACGACGATCGAAGGATCCGGAAATCGACATCGACATGCAAACGCGGTGCGCGGTCGCAATGCAGGCTATGCGCATGGCAACGGCGTACAGTGGAAGCATGCGCGACCCCGATGACATGACGCTCGACGGATCCGGGCGCCATCGTAATGACCATGCCGTGCACCCGGATTTGCCCGGCGTGAAGCTGCTGCCGTCGCCCGCCCGCAAACGGTTGCGGCGGCAGGTGCTTGCGGTGTTGAGCCGCGACGCGCCGGCGCCGGATTACGACACGCCGTTGGGCGATCCCGGCTTGTTCGGACCCGACAGCGCGACATGGAAAATCCACGCGGACTTCCCGTCGATGATGGCCGGCGGCCTGGCGTCGCTGATGCTGCAGGCCTTGCATCCGCTGGCGCTGGCAGGCGTGTGGGATCATTCCGCATTCCGCAGCGACACGCTTGGCCGGCTTCGCAATACCACCGCGTTCGTCGGTCGCACCACGTACGCGCCGCGTGCGCCGGCCGAAGCGGCCATCGAGCATGTGCGCGTGATCCACCATAGCGTGCACGGCACCGCGCTGAACGGCCGCGTGTACAGCGCGGACGATCCGCACTTGCTCAACTGGGTGCACTGCGCCGGCTGCTGGTGTTTCCTGCGCGCATACGAACGCTACTGCCATGCGCCGGTTCCGCCGGCGATGCAGGACCGCTACCTGGCGGAAATGGCCCAGGTCGGGGAAGCGCTGGGCGCGATCGACGTGCCGCGATCGACGGCAGAACTGGCGGCGTTCTTCGCACGCGTGCGCACGGAGCTGGTGTTCGACGCGCGCACCCGCGAAACGTTGCGTATCCTCGGCTCGATCCGGCTTCCGATTCCGTTCGCGGGGTTCAGTCGCGATTTGTTCCTCGGCGCGGCGGCCGCGTTGCTGCCGGAGTGGGCGCTGGACTTGATGGAACGCTCGGGCCTGCAACGCCTGCGCGACCGCGGTGCCGCGCGCGCGCTGCAGCTGATCGCGCCCAGCGTGCGTGACGCGATGGCCGAAGGCGGCCTGGCCTGGCGCGCCTGCCGGCGCACCGGCGCGGATTACGCCGCGTTGTACCGGTGGGAGCCGCGCTAGCGAGGATTCCTCGCCGGTGTGATCCGGCTATGCGCGCTCGCGCAACCAGGCCTGCGCGGCATCGCCATCCATCGGCTTGGCGAAAAAATAACCCTGCGCCTGATCGCACTGGAGTTCCGCCAGGGTGCGCGCCTGTGCTTCGTTCTCGACGCCTTCGGCTACCGTGGCGAGTTGCAGTTGCTTGCCCAGGCCGACGGTGGTGGCGACGATCTTGCGCGCTTCGTCGGACGAATTCAGGCCATCGACGAACGACCGGTCGATCTTGATTTCGGAAAACGGCAACTGCGCCAGTTGCACCAGCGATGAATAGCCGGTGCCGAAGTCGTCGATGCTGAGCTGGAATCCCTTCAGACGGACGCGGGTGAGGATGTCGAGCAGTTCGGCCGTGCGCTGCGGGGCGGTGGTTTCCGTCAATTCCAGGATGATGCGCGCCGGATCCACCTTGAACGTGGCGCATCGCTCCTGCAACACGTCGGCGAAGTCCACGTCGGTGAGGTTGGATGCGGAAATGTTGATCGCGAGTTGCAGTGCGTTGCCGGCCGCAATACCCGCGAACCATTCCAGTCCGGCCTCGACCACGCGGATCGTCAGCAGGTCCATGTTGCCGGACTCCTCGACCAGCGGCAGGAAGCGGTCGGGCGGCAGCAGGCCGAATTCGGGATGCTGCCAGCGCACCAATGCTTCCGCGCCGGCCGGCCGGCCGCTGGCGAGATGGACTTTCGGCTGGTAATGCAGCACGAACTGCCGATCGCGCAAGGCCGGCCGGATGTCTTCCAGCAAGGTCTCGCGGTCCGCCGCCGCGACGGGCTCGGGATGCGCGCGGTCGTGCACGTGTACGTCCAGCAGTGCGCGAAGTTCCGCCGGCTTGAACGGTTTCGGCAGGATGCCGATGATGCGCAGGCCACGTTCGATTCCAACCCGCTGGGCGGATTCCAGAACCTTGCTGCCCATGCCGCTCATCATGATGATGTTGGCTGCGCATCCGCCGGCCGCGAGTTTGCGCAGCACCTCCACGCCATCCATGCCGGGCATCAGCAGGTCGATGATGACATGGCTCGGACTGAAGCTTGCGACGTCGCCGAAAAATGCCTCGGTCGATTCCGACTTCCGCACCTCGAAGCCGTGCCGCTCGGCGGCAAAGGCCACCGTCTGCGCCACCGCGGGTTCGTCGTCGAGGATCAGCAGTCGTCGCGGTCCTGGTTGTTCCATCAGGTGCCATTCCTTGGTCGAGCGGCGCCCAGCACCAGTCGGAGCTTGGCGGCGAGTTCCGGCTTCCTGTACGGCTTGTGCAACAGGTTGACGCCTGGATCCACGCGGCCGTGATGGACGATCGCATTCTCGGTGTAGCCGGAGGTGTACAGCACCGGCAGGCCGGGGCGCAGTGCGTGCGCGGCTTCGGCGAGCCTGGGTCCCGTCATGCCGCCGGGCATGATCACGTCGGTGAAAAGCAGGTCGCAGGGTACGCCGCTGCGCAGCACTTCCAGTGCCTCGGGCCCGTTGCTTGCCACGACCACGCCGTAGCCGAGGCTTTCCAGCAACTGCACGGCGTGCTTGCGCACCAGATCGTCATCCTCCACCAGCAGGATGCGTTCGCCGTGTCCCGCGACGTCACCCGGTTCGACCCGCGCCACCGGTTCGTCCTGGCCCCTCGCGCGGCGCAGGTACAGGGTCACCACCGTGCCGTGGCCAAGCTCGGAATAGATCGCCACGTGGCCGCCGGATTGCTTGACGAAACCGTAAACCATGCTGAGGCCCAGGCCGGTGCCCTTGCCGCGCGCCTTGGTGGTGAAAAATGGTTCGAAGGCGCGCGCGGCATCTTCGGCGCTCATGCCGGTGCCGGTGTCGGAGATCGAAATCCGCACGTAATCGCCGGGCACGACGTCCACGCGCTGCCCGGCGTAGTTCTCGTCGAGGACCACGTTTTCCGTTTCGATCATCAGCTTGCCGCCGCCGGGCATGGCATCCCGGGCGTTGATGCACAGGTTCAGCAGCGCCGATTCGAATTGCGCCGGATCCACTGAAACCGGCGCGACGTCGGCTGCGTGATTCACAGCCAGCTCGACGTTTTCACCGAGGGTGCGCCGCAGCAGGTTGCGCATGCCATCGACCAACTCATCGGGGTGGACGGTGCGTGGTTCCAGCGCCTGCCTGCGCGCGAACGCGAGCAGGTGGCGGGTCAGCTCGGCGCCGCGTTCGCCGGCGGTGCGGATCATGTCCACGAGCGGCAGCACGTCGGGTTGCTGCTGGAGTTCCTCGGACAGGGTATCGGCATTGCCGACGATGACCGTCAGGAGATTGTTGAAGTCGTGCGCGATGCCACCGGTGAGCTGCCCGATCGCTTCGAGTTTCTGGGACTGCGCGAGGCGCCGTTCCAGGTCCACCCGTTCACTGACGTTGGTGTGGATCTTCAGGATGCCCGCCGGATCGCCGTTCTCGTCTCGTAGCAGCGTCCAGTGGCCGTCGACGGTGACGGTCTTTCCGCCGGCGGCGGTCTGCTGCAGGCGCCCTGACCATTCGCCTTTTTCGAACACCTCCGCGTCGGCAGCCTCGAACGCAACGGGATCGTCGTGCGCGACGATGTCTTCCACGCGCTTTCCGATCGCCTGCTCGCGCGGGATGCCGTAGATGGTTTCGGCGGCACGGTTCCAGTAGCGGATGCGACGATCGAGGCCGCGCACCATGATCGCGTCCCTGGCCCGGTCGAGCAGGGTCGCCTGCTCGCGCAACCTGTCTTCGCGCTGCTTGCGGTCCGAGAGGTCGGTGATCGCGCCTACCACGCGCACCGCGCGCCCCGCGGCCTCGCGGAGCACGAAGCCGCGGTCGTAGACGAACGCGTAGGTGCCGTCGTACCGGCGGAACCGGTATTCGCAGGACCATTGCTCCGCGCCGCTGCGGATGGCTTCGCCGATCGTGCGGGCAACCTGTTCGCGATCGTCGGGATGGATGCGTTCGCGCGCCCACTCGATGGAGCCTCCGACTTCTTCGGATGGAATCCCGAACAGCCGCTGCAAGCCATCGTTCCACCAGATGGAATTGTCGGCAATGTTGCGGTCCCACACCGCGTCCGCGGTGGCGCGCGTCACGTAGTCGAAGCGTTCATGGCTGAGGCGGAGGGCCGCCTCGGCGCGCACCCGCTCGGTCACGTCCTGGGCAAGCACCAGGCGAGCGGCGACGCCGCGGAACACGATGTCGTCGGAGGAAATCTCGACGTTGATGATCGTTCCGTCCTTGCGGACATGCCGCCAGGAACCGAACTCCCGGTGGCCCGATGGGCCGGTGGATCGCACCCCGGCAAGGCGCGTGTTTTCGTCCGGCGGGCGGATGTCGGAGATGGTCATCGCGAGGAATTCCTCCTCGCTGTAGCCGTATTGCTTGCATGCCTGCGCATTGACCGCGAGGAAGCGGCCGGTGGCAATCCCGAAAACCCACATGGGCAGCGGGTTGGCGACGAAGAGCATTTCGTAGAATTCGTTGCTCTCGCCGCGCGCGTTGTCCTGAGCAGTCATTTGCTCTCCCCTGGAGGCAGGGCCCTCGATTGCCTCCCGTCATGAACGCATGTTACGTGTGTACCCGAGGTGACAAGCAATTACAAGGCCATCCCAATTACAGGGCCATCCGGCGGGAGCGCGCGGGCTGCCAAGGCGGCGGGGGCGCCGAAGGTGCCTGGTCATGGCGCCCCCGGTGTGATGTCAAGAAAGGAATCGGCGGCGCTGCATGCGTGCGGTGCCGCGCGGGCATCGAACGATGCCTCGTGGCTAGAAGAAAGTCGGCATGACCTCCAGCACGCGCAGCGCGTCATCGACCAGCAGCACCTGACGCCATTTGTCGAACGTCAGGCAAGGATGGGATGCGCCGAACGACACGACGTCGCCGACGCGGATGTCCGCGCGTTCGGGAATCACCGTCATCGCGTGCTGGTCCATGACCTTGCGGACATGGCAGCCGGTGAGCGGGCGCGCGGGCTCGCCGGCGCGATGCAACTGCAGCGGGATCGGCAGGTCGGGATCGACGGAGATATCGCGCTTGCCCATCGCAATGACGGCAAGCCCGGGTTCCGGCAACGACTGCACGTGCGCGAACACGGCCAGCGCCGGCACAAGTTCCCCTTCCAGTTCCGGATGGCGTGCTTTCACTTCGGCCATCGCATCGAGGTACGAACGGTGATCGTGCACGACGTAGCAGCCGGGGCGCAGCACCGGGGTGCAACAGTCGCGCAGGTCGGCTTCGTCGAAGGCTTCCGCGATCAGATCGAACCATTGCGAACCCGCCGCGGTGACGATCGGCCGGCGATCCGCGAACGCGCCGGCATCACGCAACCGGCGGACGGTCGCGACCAGCCGCTGGCCGTAGCTGCGGATCGAATCGACGGGGTGCTCGCCGCCGATCAGGCCTTCGTAGCCTTCGATGCCGCAAAGCGAGAGTGCAGGCGCCGCGGCAATCGCGTCGACAAGCGCCTTCAATTCCGATGCGTTGCGCACGCCGCAGCGTCCGCCCGGCACGCCGACTTCGATCAGCACCTGCAACGTCAGGCCGCGTGCGCCGAAATGGCGGTCCAGCGCCTCGACGTTGGCCGCGCTGTCGACGAGGCAGAAATAATCTGCACCGCGTTCGATCAGGTCGGCGACGATGGCCATGTTGGGCGCGCCGACGAGTTGATTGGCCATCAGCAGGCGCATGGCGCCGTGTTCGAACGCCGCGGCGCATTGCACGGCGGTCGCCAGCGTGATGCCCCACGCGCCCGCTTCGAGTTGGCGGCGGAACAGCGCGGGCGTCATGGTGGTCTTGCCGTGCGGCGCGAGCTTCGCGCCATGCGCGTCGGCAAAGCGCTGCATCCATGCGATGTTGTGGTCGAGCGCGGTGTCGAAGACCACCGCCGCGGGCAGGCTCACGTCTTCGAGCAGGAATTGGCCGTCGAGTGGGGAGCCTTTTTCGGGAGAGTCCGGATTGCGGGTCATGATGCGATTGTGGCATTGCCATGTGTATCGCGGCGAGCGCGGTAGGGAATCACCTACACCGTTTTCGGAAAGGGATGCGAGGCAATACGGTCGCGGACCGGCGGCATGTTCGTGCGCGAGCGACGACACTCCACGTTTTCATCGTGTGGAAGGGCGGACATGCGACCGATGCGCTGGATCATGGTGGTCATGCTTGCATGGAGTGCGGTTCTCGCGGGGCCGGTGCGCAGCGCAGCCCCGCCGCCGGTCGAATTGGTCGATGTCTATCACGGCGGCGTCGACCTGTCCCGTTACTGGGTCAGCGAAAAATACGACGGCGTGCGCGGCTACTGGGATGGCCACCATTTGTTCACACGCGGCGGCACCGTCGTGCACGTGCCCGCGTGGTTCACGAAGAACTGGCCAACGACGCCGCTGGATGGCGAGCTGTGGGTCGGCTACGGCCAATTCTCGCGCGCGTCAGCGATCGTGCGCACGGCAGGCGCGAACGACCCGGCCTGGCACGAGATCACGTATCACGTGTTCGACCTGCCCGGGCATCACGGCGATTTCGATGCACGCGTGCCGGCCATCCGCAAGACGGTTGCCGACATCGGCGATCCGTGGGTTGTGGCGATCCGCCAGTTCCACGTTGCAAACGAAACGCAGCTTCGTGCCGAACTCAAACGCGTGGTGGACAAGGGCGGCGAAGGCCTGGTGCTGCATCGTGGTGACGCGCCGTATCGTGCGGGCCGCAACGTGGGCTTGCTCAAGCTGAAGCCGTACGAAGACGCCGAAGCGCAGGTGATCGCGATCCAGCCTGGGCAGGGCCGGCTCGCGGGCAAGATGGGTTCGCTGGAAGTGCGCACGCAGGATGGGCGGCGTTTTTCGATCGGTTCGGGATTTTCGGATGCAGACCGCGCCGATCCACCGCCGGTCGGATCATGGATAAGCTATCGATTCAACGGCATGACGGCGACAGGCTTGCCGCGCTTCGCGCGGTTCATGCGCAGGCGGCCGGATGGACCTCCGCCGGAACCGGTCGAGCACTGACGGAACGCACCTCCGGGTTCCCGGCCTGCGTCGCCGTGAGGCTTCATCCGGGCCACGCACCGTGCGAACGTGCCCACTGCACGATGCCGGAGGTACTCATCGCGCCGGCCTGCCGCCCGACTTCGCGGCCGCCCCGGAACAGCGCCAGCGTCGGAATGCTGCGGATGTCGTAGCCGGCGCCGAGATCCTGTTCGGCTTCCGTGTCGACCTTGAGCAGCCGCACGCGCGGTTCCAGTTGCGCCGCGGCTTGTGCGTAGTGCGGCGCCATCGTCCTGCACGGTCCGCACCACGGCGCCCAGAAATCCACCAGCACCGGAATGTCGTTGCGCGAAAGATGTTTCTGGAAACGGGCCCGGTTCACTTCCAGCGGTTTGCCTTCGAACAACGGTCGATGGCAGCGGCCGCAGGCAGGCCCCGCGGCGATGCGCTCGGATGGCACGCGGTTCACCGCCTCGCAATGCGGACAGACGATGTGCAACGCGTCGTTCATGGATGTGCCTCGTTGTTGTCTGGAGCCGGTGCTTCGCGGACGCCCTCGTCGGAAGAATATTCCGCCGCGGCGTTGATCATCGCGTTCGCGGTCGCGATGATCGGGACGGCGAGGAACGCGCCCGCGACGCCGCCCACGGCGGCGCCCGCGATCACGCCGATCACCACGCCGAGCGGATGCACCTTCACCACGCCGCCGGTGAGGAATGGATGCAACACGTTGCCTTCGAGCTGGTTCACCAGCAGCACCACGCCCAGCATGATCAGCGCGTGATCGAGACCGTTGAACAGGAACGCGATCAGCACGGCGGCAGCTCCCGCGACGATCGAACCGAGGATCGGCACCAGCGCGCCGAAGAACACGGTCACCGCGATCGGCGTGGCCAGCGGCACGCCCAGCAGCCATGCGCCGACGCCGATGCCGACCGCGTCGATGGCGGCGACGAAAATCTGCACGCGCGCAAACGCGGTCAGCGTAATCCAGCCGGCGCGGCCGGCGAAATCGAGCCGCGCGCGTGCGCGCCGTGGGAACAGCCGCGTCACCCACGCCCAGATTTCCGCGCCGTCGATCATCGCGAACAGGATCACGAAGATCATGATGAAGATGCCTTCCAGCATGTGCACGATGCGCAGGCCGGCGGCGGCGGCGCGCAAGCCGACATCGGAAGCGTGCGATTGCAGCCATTGGCCGAGTTCGGTCATGTAGCGGCTGACCTTGGCGGCGTCGAGTCCGAACGGGTGCGTCGCCAGCAGCGACTTCAACTGGTCGCCGACGCCTGCGATCTGCTTCTGCAGCGTCGGGATTTCGTTGAGCACGCGTTCGGTCACAAGCGAGGTCAATCCCGCGATCACGCCAAGCAGCACGATCCACGCGACGATGATCGCGAGCCACTTCGGGCAGCGATGGCGTTGCAGGAAAGCCGACAGCGGGACCAGCAAGGCCGCCAGGATCACGCCGATCAGAAACGGCACGACGACGTCGGATAGCACCCACGCGAGCGCGAGCACGGCGCCGATCGCCGCTCCGATCACCAGCAGCCGCCAGGCGAACGCGGCGCCGATGCGAAGCCCGGGTGGAATCGCATCGTTCGCCGGATCACGGGAAGGTTCGCGCCGCATCGACTCCACGCCGGTTGGCCGGTTTCAGAGCCTATCCATGCACAGGTTGATTTGGTGTCAACGCGTCGTCACGCGCCACCGGCAAGCGGTCCGTGACGCCGCGCCGTGCGGTCCTTCACGCGATGTGGAGCCTTGCATCCCGACAATCCGGTATTTCGCCAGGGAGATCGGATGATGAACCTGAAGATGCCTGCACTCGTGGTCGCCTGCGCGCTGGTGCTTTCGGCGTGCGGAAACAATCCCCAGTCCCAGGCGCCGAACGAACCGACCCCGGCGGGCACGGCTCCGTCGTCCGCTTCCAGTGCGCCGATGGCGGGTCCGGCCACCGCGGCGACCGCACCGGCAACTGCTGCGACGTCCCCGTCGATGCCGGCCACGGCCGCAACGGCATCCGGAGCCATGCCGACCAACGGCAAGCCCGCCGCGACGGTCAGCAACTGCAGCACGGAAATCGAGGCCAGCGACGCGATGCAGTACAACGTCGGTTCGATCGCCGTGCCTTCGTCGTGCACCAACTTCAAGATCACCTTGAAGCACACCGGCAAATTGCCGGTCGCGTCGATGGGCCACGACGTGGTGATCACCAAACAATCCGACATGCAGGCCGTGGACCAGGAAAGTGCGGCCGCGGGCCTGGACAACGGCTACATCAAGGCCGGTGATTCGCGCATCATCGCGCATACCAAGTTGATCGGCGGTGGCCAGACCACGTCGGTGAGTTTCCCGGTCAGCAAGATCAAGAGCGGGGGGCCGTACGTGTTCTTCTGCAGCTTCCCGGGGCATTCCGCATTGATGCATGGAACGATCAGCGTGCAGTGACGGGCTTTCCTGGAACGAACGGGCGGCGCGCGGCGCGCGTTCGCGCAGTGGACACGCCGCGCGGTTCAACCCACACTTCGCGGCACCTCTTCGAAGGAGCGCGCCGTGATCCATCTGCCCGTGCTGGTCGTGCTGTTGAACGTGCTGGTGCTGCTTGCGTCCGGACTCATCGTCGCGCATGCGCGCGATCGCCATGGCATCAAGGCGCCCGCCACCACGGGGCATCCGGATTTCGAGCGCGCCTTCCGCGTACAGATGAACACGCTCGAACACACGGTCGTGTTCCTGCCGACGTTGTGGATTGCGGCGACGTGGGGCAATCCGACGTGGGCGGGCATCCTTGGGCTGGTGTGGATCGTCGCGCGCGTGTGGTACATCCCGGCTTACCTGCGCGAGGCCGGCGCGCGTCACAACCCGTTCATGCTGTCGATGATCGCGCTGGCGCTGCTGTTGCTGCTCGCGATCTGGGCCGTGGTGCGTTTGTTGGTGCTGCAGCCGTGGTGATCGCGGCTGCGTGAGCCGGTCAGGCGGCGGCCGCCTTGGCCGCGATTTCGCGCAGCGCGTTTTCGAAGACTTCCGGCGGCTGCCCGCCCGAGATCAGGTACTGGCGATTGACGATCGCGGCGGGCACGGAGTGGATGCCGGCTTGCTGCCAGTGGCGTTCCTGCGCGCGCACTTCGTCCGCGTAGTCGCCGCCATCCAGCATGCGGCGCGCTTCGCCGGCATCGAGGCCGGCGTCGCCCGCGATGCGCGCGAGCACGTCGCGGTCCGCGACGTTTTCGTTGTCGGTGAAGTACGCGCGGAACAAGGCCTGTTTCAGCGCCACGGCTTTTTCGCGATCCTCGAGTTCGGCCCAGTGCAGCAGCCGGTGCGCATCGAAGGTGTTCCAGACGCGGCTGCCGTGCTGCATGTTGTAGGTGAAGCCGACCGCCGCGGCACGTTCGCGGAGCACCTTGCGGTTGGCTTCCGACTGCGCCTCGCTGATGCCGTATTTCTGCATGATGTGGTCAACCGCGTCCTCGCCTTCGAACGGCATCTGCGGACTCAGCTCGAACGGTTGCAGGTGGATTTCGGCCTCGATGCTGCCGTCGAGCCTGCGCAGCGCCTGTTGCAGGCTGGCAAGCCCGACCGCGCACCACGGGCAGGCCACGTCGGACACGAAATCGATGCGAAGCAGGGCGGGGGCGGTCATCGCGATGTCGTCAGCGGGGGTCCAGCCGATATGGTGGCGTCAATGCGGAAATCGAGGGCGCACCCATTCCCAGATGGAACGCGCCGGGCTGTTAAAGTGTGCAATCAACGGAGGACGCGCGTGGCAATCAAGGCCTTTTATCCCATCGGCACCCCCGGCCAGCCGTGGGGCGATGCCGAGAAAGCCGAATGGCTGGCACGCCAGCGCAAGCAGCGCGGTTATGCAGATGAAGTGCTGGGTGCGATCGAGTGCCTGCGTCCGCATTTCGAGGTGGTGCAGTACGGCAAGCTCGACTATCCGCCGGACAGCTATCCGCTGTTCGCGCTGAAAAGCCGCGGATGGAATGATGCGCTGCCGGTCATGCTGGTGACGGGCGGCGTGCACGGCTACGAAACCAGCGGCGTGCACGGTGCGTTGCGTTTCGGAGAGCGGCATGCGGACGCCTACGCCGGGCGCACCAATCTCGTGATCGCGCCGTGCGTGAGTCCCTGGGGTTACGAGCGCGTCCATCGCTGGAACCCGCACGCGCTGGACCCGAACCGCAACTTCTTCGCCCGCAGTCCCGCACCCGAGTCCGCCGCGCTGATGCGCTTGGTCGCAGCGTTCCGCGATCGCGTGGTGATGCACATCGACCTGCATGAGACGACCGACACGGACGAGTCGGAGTTCCGTCCCGCGCTGGCCGCACGCGATGGCAAGCCGTTCGAACCGGGCACGATTCCGGATGGCTTCTACCTGTGCGCCGACAGCGAGAACCCGCAGCCGGAATTCCAGCAGGCCGTGATCGCCGCGGTGGCGGAAGTGGCCCACATCGCGCCGGCGGATCCGGACGGCACCATCATCGGATCACCCGTGGTGGCACCAGGCGTGATCGAATATCCGCTGGTGCGATGGGGGCTGTGCGCCGGCATCACTGCCGCGCGCTACCGCACCACCACCGAGGTGTATCCGGACAGCCCGCGCGCCACGCCCGAACAGTGCAATGCCGCGCAAGCGGCGGCCGTTTGCGCGGCCATCGATTACGCGCTGACACAGGCGTAGCCGCTGCACCTTCCATCGAGGTTCTCCGCAAGTACGGAATCGCCCGGCGATCCCGCCGGGAGGCGTGTCTGCGCGCCCACGACGAATTGCGTCAATGGAAATAATAAAAACAATGGATTGCATGATAAATCTGCAGTTGAAAATAAGGTATTTTCGGACCTTTTCGCGCGCAAATCGACGTTTCAGAACAGCAGAGGCAGGAAAACCGGGTCGGATTGTAAAAATTTGTGATGGATTTCTCGCGAACAAAGCGTAAAGTAGCACATACCGTTGGTCGGTTAGCCCGCTTTCGGTAAGAGATATGACAAGAAACGTCAGTGGGTTATTCGATTTTTCGCATCTGTTTTTTTGAAGTGGGCGAACCCGTACGCATGCGTATTTCGCGATCGGGTTCTGGAAAGTGGGAGGTGAGCGGAACGAAGCCATTGCCGCGCTGTTTTTCATCACCGTTGTTTTGCGTTGTATCCCGAAAGACTCGACCTGACCCGAGGAGAACATCATGAGTGTGCGTTTTGAACGTAGTGGGCCCCTGACCGAACTGAGCAGCTACCCGCAATGGGCGCAGGACATGGTCGGCGAATGCGACATCGTCAAGAAGACCGTCGTCGAGCATGAGCTGTGGACGAAGATGTGCACGAACGAGGACCCGACCATCACGCCGCGGTTCGTGGTCGGCGCGTGGCCGGCCATCGAGCGCTTTCCCTGCTACATGGCGCGCAGCCTGTTGAAGACGCGCTATGGCCGCAGCGAAGGCGAAGACCTGGCGCGGCGCTGGCTCGTCCGCAACATCCGCGTCGAGCAGAATCATGCCGAATACTGGTTGAACTGGGCGGAAGGCGCCGGCGTGCCGCGCGAACAGGTCATGCAAGGCCAGTTGCCGCCGGGCACCCAAGCGCTCGCGGACTGGTGCGAGGAAGTGAGCAGCGCTGATTCGCTGGCCGCTAGCCTGGCGGCGGTCAACTACGGCGTCGAAGGCGCGACGGGCGAGTGGTCCCGCATCCTGTACGAAAGCGAAAGCTTCGCGGCCCAGTACCCTGAACCGCGTCGGCGCGGCAGCCTGCGCTGGCTGCAACTGCACGCGGCCTACGACGACGAGCATCCTTGGGAGGCGCTGGAAATCGTCTGCTCGCTGATGGGCAACGCCCCGAAAGCGGCGCAGGTCGCCCACGTCGCCGAATGCATCAAGCGGACCTACGTCGCCATGCGGATTCTCGGTGACCGTTCGGTGCGTCCGGGCTTCACGTTCCAGGTCGACGAGGCTTACGAAGTTGCGGCAGCTTGAACGCCGCAGCTTGGTACGAAAAATGCTTGAAAAGGAGGCACCTATGCCTGTGTGAAGGCCCGCGTTGCCCATGCGCCGTGGCTCCGCCCAACTCCTGCAGAAGCCCATGAACAGGCGCCTGCTGCCGCTCGTCTATGCACTGGTGGCGGTGGTGGTGCTCATTCTGGTGCTGACGTGGCTTACCGTGCAGGCCCAGATCGCCCTCGCCGGTTACCTCAACGGCGAGAGCATCTGGTCCAAGGCACAGAAGCAGGCGACGGTCGATCTGCTCCACTACGTCGCCACGGGTGATCCCGCGGATTACGCCGGCTTCCAGGACAACTACGCCGTCCTGAAGTCGCTGCGCAAGGCGCGCGACATGGTTTTGTCGGGGCATTTCGACTACCAGTCGGTCGAAGACGAGATGCGCCGGGGCCGCGCCATGACGGTCGCGATCCCCGGTGCGGTTTTCATCCTGCACCACTTCGCAAGCGCGCCCTACATGAACGACGCGCTGCGCGAGTGGCAATCCACGGACGGTGCGATCGCGGAACTCGGGGCCATCGCGAACACGCTGCACCGCACGTTCGCCGACAAGGCCATGACGCCGGCGGAGGTGATTCGCCAGCGCAGCCGCATCACCGCCATCAACGCGTTCATCGAACCGCGCTCTAACCGTTTTTCATTGAGCATTGCCCGCGGGGCGGTGTGGACTGGCCGCGTCCTGTTTGCCGGCATCATGTTTTCCTCCGCCATCGCGATCGGCCTCTGGCTGTGGATGGCGCGGCGCGTGCTGACACGCGTCCGCCGTACCGAAGAGCGTTACCGGCTGCTGTTCGACAGCGCACCCGACGCGATCATGATGGTGGACGAAAGCAGCGGCGTGATCATCGATGCCAACCGCACCGCGAGTGCCTGGACGGGGCGCGCGCCGAAAGATCTGGTCGGCGTCGACTACATGGGTCTGTTCGAAGACGGCATCGTCCGCAAGGGTTCGTCGGGCAGTGGCGAATTGCGCGGTAACGACGGAACCAAGCGGCCGGTCGAAACGCAGAGCAGCATGACGGTCTGGGGCGAACAGGTCGTGCGCCAAGCCATCATCCGTGACATTTCCGAGCGCGTGGAAAGCGACCGCGTGCGCCGGGTGGCCGCCGAGGCACTGGCCAGCATCGCCGAAGGCGTGATCATCGCCGACGCGGATCGCAAGGTTCTCTCGGTGAACGCGGCGGCGACGCGGCTCACCGGCTTCACGGCGGAAAGCCTGGCCGGCACGGGCCTGGACGCCACGCGCACGCTCGCCGACGGCGGTCCGCTTCCGGCCGCGATCTGGGACGAAGTGGTGGCCACGCACCATTGGTCGGGGGAAGTGCAGAGCCGCCGCAACGACGGCAGGGTGTACGCCGAGAAGCTCGACATCAGCACCATTCGCGACGCGGAAAATCGCGTGCAGCATTACGTCGCGGTGTTTAGCGACATCTCCGTCGCCAAGGCGGACCGCTATCGCCTCGAACATCTTGCCGCGCACGACGTGCTCACCGGCATGGTCAACCGCGCGCAGTTCCAGCGCCATTGCGAGCAGGCCATCGAACGCGCGGCGAAGACCCGCAGCGCCGTGGCCGTGCTGTTCATCGACCTCGACGCCTTCAAGTTCGTCAACGACAGCTACAGCCATGCGGTCGGTGATCGCCTGCTGAAACTGGTCAGCGAGCGTATCCAACAACAGCTGCGCGAAGGCGACATCGCCGGCCGCATCGGCGGCGACGAGTTCACGGTGCTGATGCAGCACCTCAGCCTGCGCGAGGATGCCGCGGCGCTGGCCGGCCGCCTGCTCGCGGTGCTGTCCGAACCCTTCCACGTCGATGACTACGAACTGGTGGTCAGCGCCAGCATCGGCATCGCCGGTTATCCCCTGGACGGCAACGACGCCCAGACCCTGATCGCCAACGCCGACGCCGCCATGTACGCGGCCAAATCCGAGGAGCGCAATGCCTCGCGCTTCTACGTGCCGATGATGCAGGCCGATGCGCGGCAGCGGATGCTGCTGGCGACCGAGCTGCGCCAGGCGTTGATCGAGGACGAATTCCACCTGGCCTTCCAGCCCAGCGTCGAACTGCACACCGGCCGCATCGTAGCGGTCGAAGCATTGTTGCGCTGGAAGCATCCGCAGCGCGGCGAAGTGATGCCGGGCGAATTCATTCCGGTCGCCGAGGGCATCGGCCTGATCCATCGCATCGACGAATGGGTGATGCACGCGGCCTGCGCGCAGATCCATGCCTGGGACGAAGCGCACATGCCGCAGATCCGCGTGGCGATCAACGTGTCGGCGCGCTGGTTCGGCCATCCCGGCTTCGTCGACAGCGTCTACCACGCACTGCTGACCAACGTCGTGGCGCCCGAACGCATCGTGCTGGAAATCACCGAGGGCGCGATGCTGCGGCTCGGCGAGGAGACCGAACGCACGATGCGCGCCTTGCAGGCGCTCGGCATCGCCGTCGCGATCGACGATTTCGGCACGGGTTACGCGTCGATGGCGTACCTGAAGCTGCCGGCGGTGACGTACCTCAAGATCGATCGCTCGTTCGTCACCGGTTTGCCCGGCAGCGCCAACGACGCCGCGATCACGAGCGCCATGCTGGCCATGGCCGGAAGCCTCGGCCTCACCACCATCGCGGAAGGCATCGAGACCGAAGCGCAGCATCAATTCCTGTTGCAGGCCGGTTGCGCCGAAGGGCAGGGTTATCTCTATTCGTACCCGCTGCCGCCCGCGGCGCTCGAACGCATGCTGCGGCCCAAGCGCCAGGTCGGCAGCACGAAGCTGAAACTCGTGCCGCCGGTCCGCAGTTGAGTCAGTCCGGCTTTCCGGGCGCGGGACATTCCACGCCGCAACGGAACACGCGTTCGGCGCCCGGCTGCAGTCGCATGGCGTTTGCGCAATCCGGCCGGTTGAAAGCATCGGCCATGCATTCCATCGGTTCCAGTGCAATCGCGCTGCGTGCGCCCTTGACAAGTGTGTCGCCCGTGAACGCGTGCATCACGCCGCGTTCCTGCCATACGCTGACGGAAAATCCCGATGAAGGATCGGTCAGGCGCGTGCGCATGCGTCCGTCGCGATCGGCCGCGAGCCTGGCGTAGCCGTTGTCGAGCACCGTGGCGCCGATGCGGCGCGCGGTACGGAAATCCAGCGCGGGCGCCTGCTCCAGCGGCACGTAGGCGGCGTCACCGGGCAGCGGAATCAGGCGCGCATCGGTGCAGATCGTGGTGCGCGCCGGAATCTCCAGCATCCAGTCGTCGGCCATGCCATTGCCTGCACGAAAGTACGCGTGCCAGCCGAAGAAGCACGGCGCAGCGCGATCACCGACGTTGCGCATGCGTGCTTCGAGCGCCAGGCCCGCGGCATCCAGCGTGAAGCGGATGGCGAGATCGATGGAAAACGGGTAACCGGGACGCGGGCGTATCGCGTCGGTCGCGAGCGTCGCGGAGGCTGACGTGTCGCCGCCCGACAGATCGGCGACCGCGAAGTCCGCGTCGCGCACGAAGCCATGGCGGAACTCGCGCGCCGAGCCGGTGACGCCGGGTTCGAGATCGAAGGACTGGCCGTCGAAGCGGTAGCGAGCATCACCGACGCGTCCGCCGAACGGCGCCAGGATGGCGAAGTGCGAACCGGAACGTGCGAGGATTTCATCCGCGCCGCGATAGCCCCACGCGATGTCGAACGGCACCCCGTTGCGCGGCGTTTCCAGGCTCAACAACGCGGCGCCATGGCAGGCGATGCGCGCGCGTTGGCTGGCGTCGCTGGACAGCACAACGATGGGCTGCGATCCGAGGCTCGCGCGCTCGGCGGTGTAGCGTGTCATGGCATCCTCCGTTGCAAGTTCGCGCACACGATAATGCACGCTGTCCAGAAAGATCATCAGATTCCATGACCACCGTCGTTGCGCCTGCCACCAACGTGATGCCTGCAAGTCACGACACCACCGGCGTCAACCGCACGCGCCACGATTTCACCGGTGTGGAAAGCGTGTGGCTGTTCGGCTACGGCTCGCTGATCTACAAGGCGGACTTTCCATTCATCGAACGCCGGTTCGCGACGATCCACGATTGGTCGCGACGGTTGTGGCAGGGTTCGCACGACCATCGCGGCACCCACGACCATCCGGGGCGTGTGGCGACGCTCATCGCCGAACCCGGTGCCGTTTGCGCGGGCATGGCGTATCGCGTCGCACCCGCGACCTTCGAGTACATCGATTTCCGCGAGAAGAATGGTTACCTGCGGCATGCGGTGACGCTGGATTTCGGCGACGGCGAACACGCAGAAGGGTTGGTCTACATCGCCGATGAAGGCAATGCGGCATGGCTGGGCGCCGCCAGCGCACGGGACATTGCGCGGCATGTCATGGGCTCAAGTGGACCGAGCGGACGCAACAGTGATTACGTGCTCAAGCTGGCCGACGCGCTGCGCGAACTCGGCGCCGACGATCCGCATGTTTTCGCGGTCGCGGAGGAACTGCGCAAATTGAAGGCCTGAGCCTCACGCCTTCGCGCGCAGGCGCAAGCCGCGCGGCGTCAGCACGCGCTCGATGATCTCGAACGCGGCCTGCATCGCCAGCGCGAGCAGCGCGGCCGGCACGGCACCTTCCATGATCAGGCCGATGTCGTCGAGGCGGATGCCGGTAAGGATCGGTTGTCCATACCCGCCGGCGCCGATCAGCGCACCCAGCGTGGCGGTGCCGACGTTGATCACTGCCGCGATCTTCACGCCCGCGAGGATCGGGCGCAGCGCCAGCGGCAATTCGATGCGCCACAATCGAATGCGTGGCGGCAGCCCGAGCGCCGCGGCCGATTCGAGCAATGACGGTTCGATGCCCGTCAAACCTGCGTGCGTGTTGCGCACGATCGGCAGCAGGCTGTAGAGGAACAGCGCGGCGATCGCGGGTTCCGCGCCGATGCCGAACAGCGGGATCATGAACACGAACAGCGCCAGCGACGGCACGGTTTGCAGGATGCCGGTGAGGCCGAGCACGAGCTGGCCGAGCCGGCGCCGCCGCGCGGCGAGGATGCCGAGCGGCACCGCGATCAGGATCGCCAGCGACAGCGAAATGCCGACCAGCGCGAGGTGTTCGAGCGTGTAACGCGCCAGCCTCGGCCAGAAATCGTTCGACGTGCTGTTCCCCGCGTCCACGCCGAGGAAGGTTGCCGCCACCACACTTGCATCCTTGCCATCCAGCTTCACGGCCTTGTTCATCGCGCGCATCTGTCCCGCATCGATGCTGCCCGCGAGGTTGTCCAGTGCGGCGACGAAGCGCGGCGCGCGCTGTTCGAGATCCAGCCGGTACAGGTACACCGCTTCGTAACGCGGGAAGTAGTGCCTGTCATCCGTGAGCACCCGCAGGTGGTAATAGGCGATTTCCGCATCGGTGCTGTAGAGGTCGATCGCATCCACCGCGCCCGCGGCGAGCGCGCGGTACGCGAGATCGTGATCCATCCCGCGTGCGGTCATCGGCAGGTGGTAGGCCGCTTTCAGGCCCGGCCAGCCGTCGGCCCGGTTCATGAATTCGTTGGAGAACGCGAGCTTCAGGTCCGGATGCCGCGCAAGGTCGGAAATGCCGCGGATGTGCCGCTTTTCCGCTTCTTTCGCGCGCATGCCGACCGCGTAGGTGTTGTTGAAACCGAGCGGCTCGGTGATGCCGATGCCCAGCGGCTTCAGGCGCGCGCGCAACACATCGATGCCAGCGTGGGGCGGCACGCCGTGCAGCAGTTCGTGGGTGAGCGTGCCCGTGTATTCCGGATAGGCATCGATGTCGCCATGTTCAAGCGCGCGCCACAGGATGCGGGTGCCGCCGAGTGCTTGCCTGTGCTGCACGTCGACGCCGTTTTCTCGCGCGGCGAGCCGCGCGATTTCGCCCAGTACCACCGACTCGGTGAAGTTCTTGGAACCGACCACGATCTGCGCGCTGTTTGCGGGCAAGGTGGACGCGCTGGCCGTCTGTGCCAACGCGGCCAGCGGGGAGCAGGCAAGCATCGTGCAGGCGAGCAGCGTGACGAGTGGGCGTTTCATGCGTGGCCGCCCGGCAGGTTGCGGTGTGCCGCGAGGAATTCGCGCACGAAATCGTGCGCGGGCGTGCGCTGGAAATCGTCGAGGCTGCCGTCCTGGATGATCCGTCCGCGCCGCATCAGGATCAGGCGGTCGCCGAAGAACGCGGCTTCGGCCATGTCGTGCGTCACCATGATGACCGTCTTGCCGAGGCGCGCGAAGATGTCGCGCAATTCGTCCTGCAACCCGTGGCGCACCAGCGGATCGAGCGCGCCCAGCGGTTCGTCCAGCAACAGGGTGGGCGGGTCCAGCATCAACGCGCGCATCAGCGCGACACGCTGGCGCTGGCCGCCGGAAAGTTCGGCGGGGAAGCGCGCCAAGAGATCTTCATGCAAATGCGCGAGCGCGGCCAGCTGTTGCGCGCGATCCCGCACGCGCGCAACGCTCCAGCCCAGATGCCGCGGCAGCAAGCCGAGGTTGCCGAGTACCGTCAGGTGCGGAAACAGCCCGCCTTCCTGGATCACGTAGCCGACCCGCCGCCGCACTTCCGGCAAGGCGTCCCGCTGCAAAGGCTCGCTGTCGCAAAGCACCGTGCCGCTGACGGGCCATTCCAGCCCGATCAGCAGCCGCAGCAGCGTGGACTTGCCCGAGCCGCTGCTGCCTATCAGGACGCTGGTATGGCCGCGCGGAAACGCGACGCTGACATCATCGAGCGCGCGCACGCCATCGAAGGTGCAGGTGACGTCCTGCAGCGCGAATGCGGAATCAAAGTCCTTCGAGGCAGGCATCGTCGATGTCGCGCCGCTTGCGGCCGATCACGGCGTAGTAATACAGCATGCGCCTCTCGCTCGACAAACGGTGGCGGTACGTTCGGTGCGGGCGGCGAACGCGGCGCAGCGCGAAAGGAGATGACTTTCGCGACGTGCGCAACTCAATGCCGCGTGCGCGGCTGCTTTCCGCCCGGATTCATTTCCACGCTGAGCGAGAACGAGCGTTGCTCGCCCGGCTGCATCGCGCCGACGCCGACCAGCCGCCGCGCGATTTCCTCGCCGCGTTCGTTGCGGATCACCAGCACCATCGAGTATTCCCAGGCGCCGCTGTCGGCTGGATTGCGGAAGCTGCCTTCCACTTTCAGCGGCGTCAGCGCCGCAGCCGTCGCCAGCTCACTGGCTGGCCCGCCATAGCGCAACTTGTGGTTGCAGGCGGGGCATATCGCGGCGCTTTCCAAGATCGTCTCGCGGCAATGCGGACACGTGCGCGTCGCGCCGGCCGTGCCCGCACCGGGGGCGGTCATTGTTTCTGGCCGCTGCCGTTGTTCTTGTGGATGTCGGTGACGCCGGCCTTGTCGTCTTCCCAGCCGAACTCGGCATGGCCGCGCATCTTCGAGCCCTTGGCGACGCTGAAGGTCCGCGATTTCACGTCGCCGGTCAGCGCCCCGGTCTGCAGCAGTTCGACGTGCTGCGCGTTCTCGATGTTGCCGGTCAGCTCACCCGCGACGGTCACGCGTTCCGCGCGCACGCTGCCGTTGACCTTGGCGCCGTTCTCGATGGTGAGATCCCCGCGCACGTTGATGTCGCCCTTGAAGCGGCCGGCGATGCGCACGTGTCCCGCGCCTTCGATCTTGCCTTCGATGACAAGGTCGGGCGAGATGTGCGACTCCGCGGCGGAGCGCACCGGTGCGGGCGCCGCGCTGTTGGAAACCGGTTTGACCGGAACCGGCGCCTCGGCCGGATCGGGGACATCGAACCGCGCCAGGTCGGGTGGATCCTGCAACGTGGATGACGGGGACTTGACGGGTTCTTTCCACAGGGCCATGGCGGCGCTCCGGTTCGGGTCAGGGGAGGCCGAGCGTACCCCCAATCGCGCCGGATGGGAACCGCAACATGAACGAAAAGTCTTGCCGGCACGCGGAATTGTGCGGTGCTTCTCCGGTAGTACCTGAGCAGGGATGCATGGGATCAACCGTTCTCGACGCCCATCCGCGCTGCTTCGCCCGCCGCAGCCCTCGCGCAACGCCGTTGCGCTGCGTATGCGGTGGGATTCGTGGACCATCATCGAAGCAGACGAGAACGGCCATGGAAGAAACTGCCCAACGTCCATGCGTTGGACAACAGCAGTCACGTCGAGCGGATAGCGGTGTAGCAAGTTCCACAGGGGAGGACACGGATGAGTCGTTGCAATTTGCTGGGCACGGGCGCGCGCGCATGGGTCGCGCTTGCCTTGGCGTGCGCTGCCGGTTGCCAATCGCAAACCGGCAGTGCCACGGCCCGTGAACAGGTGCGGCAGGATCAACGCGTCACGCCGATTTCCGTGGCCAAGCATGTCGCCGCGGCGCATGCCGCTGCGTTGGTGGGTGACCAAAGGGCCGTCCAGCAGAACGTGCAAAGCATGGCGAACGACATGCTGCACGACGCGCACATTCCCGATCCGTCCCGGTCTATCAATCGTGAAGCGGCGCGCGCGGCCGTGCAGCCGCTGGCAGGCGTGCGCTCGGTGGTGTGGATCGACCACGACAATCTTCTGGTCATGGTCGGCGGGTCGCAGTACCGCAACATGGGCATGGTCGACCGTGCTTGCGATGCGCTTGCGCCATTGGGCGACACGATGGGCGTGGTGGTGAACGTGCAGGACGTGACGGCCACGACCTCCGAGGGCGCGGACGCGGTTTCGCGCAATTGCCAGTTGCCGGAAGGGCAACGTGCATTCTTGCAGCCGAAACGACAAATTGAAGCGCTCGATCCCGCGACCCGGAAGGCGTTCAAGGCGCAGCAGGGTTCGTCGGTTCATTGAATCGCCGGGTTGTCGAATCCGGCATCGCTCGTTCGTCGCCGTATCAGGAGCGCAGCGTACAGGCACCGCCGGCCGCGGCTCCGCCACCGACGAGGAGACACGACATGCGATTTCTTTC
Source organism: Rhodanobacteraceae bacterium (assembly GCA_035572335.1). Taxonomy (GTDB): domain Bacteria; phylum Pseudomonadota; class Gammaproteobacteria; order Xanthomonadales; family Rhodanobacteraceae; genus 66-474. The sequence goes on along the minus strand of DATNAW010000138.1, from coordinate 10,106 downwards.
CCTGATCCGGGTGCGCGAGAACACGGGCCAGAAGCCCAGCGAAAAGCTGATGGCGGGCATGGGCCAATTGATCACCGAGATGACCGCGGATGGCACCTTGCTGGATACCGCGGGGTTGCGGCCGACTTCCGAAGGCAAGCGCGTGCGCCTGACCTATGGCAAGCAATCGGTTTCGGACGGACCGTTCACCGAATCCAAGGAAGTGGTCGGCGGCTACGCGTTGCTCAAGGCCGATTCGATGGAACACGCGCTGCAACTGACGAAGCGTTTCCTCGACGTGCATGGCGACGAGTGGGAAGTCGAATGCGAGTTGCGGCAGCTCGATCCTGTGTGCGATCCGGCTGCTTGAGGGGCGTCGGGAGCGTGCCCATGACACCCACCATCACGGCATTCGAACGTTCGCCCGACGGCGGCAGGGGATTGGCGCGCGACTTGCGCGTGCGCTGGGCGCTGGAAGAGGTGGGCCAGCCCTACGACGTTCGGCTGGTCTCGTTCGCGGCGATGAAGCAACCGGCACACCTCGCGTTGCATCCGTTCGGGCAGATTCCGACGTATGAAGAAGGCGATCTCGCGTTGTTCGAGTCGGGCGCGATCGTGTTGTACGTTGCGGAACGCCATGCCGGCTTGCTGCCTGACGATGCAAATGCGCGTGTGCGCGCGATCGCATGGATGTTCGCCGCGGTGAACACGGTGGAACCGCCGATCATGGAACTGGTGATCGTCGGGATCCTGGAGGGCGACAAACCCTGGGCGGCCGGACGCCTGCCGCTCGTCGTGGATCGCATACGCAACCGGCTGCAACAACTTTCCGTTCGTCTCGGCGATGCCGATTGGCTCGACGGCGCGTTCAGTGCCGGCGACCTGATGATGGTGCACGCGCTCCTGCGGTTGAGGCCGTCAGGTGTCCTGGACGAATTCCCGACGCTGGCGGCTTATGTCGCACGCGGCGAAGCGCGGCCGGCGTATCAACGTGCGTTCGCTGCGCAGTTGGCGGTGGCCAGCGGCGCAGCCTAGCCCGCGGCTTTCTTTACCAATTCGCGGATGCGTTTTTCTTCGACGGCGGTCAGCTTCACCAGCGCGTACGACGTCGCCCACATCGCGCCGTCGTCGAGCTTCGCTGCGTCGTTGAAGCCGAGCGTCAGGTAACGGTCCTTGAACTTGGATGCAGGCTTGAAGAAAACGACGACTTTCTCGTCGGCGTTGGTGTAGGCGGGCATGCCGTACCAGGTCTTGGGCAGCAAGGCCGGCGCGGCGGCGCGGATGAGCTTGTGCAGCCGTTCGGACAGCGTGCGATCGGACTCGGGCATCCTGGCGATCGCGGCCAGTATGTCCTTCTCGCCGTCCGCGCCGCGCTGCGCGGCTTTCATTTCGCGTGCGCGTTCCTTCATCGCCGCGCGTTCCTCGGCTGTGAATCCTGCGGACTTGGTGGCTTTCTTGGGTGCCATGATTTGCGTTCCTTTTGGGTCTCGTGGCGAGGCTCGGCGTCGTGCCTGCACGCGTAGCAGGTCGCTGCGCATCCGCCGATCGTGCCACGGCGCGCCGGCGCGCTCAAACCGGACGCATGTGTTCAGTCGCCGTACTCGAGTTTCGGATACCAGGTTGGTTGCCGGCCTTCGGGCGTCAAGTCCAGGACGTTCCACAGCGGCATCAGGTCGGGCGCGCCGCGCGGGTCCTGGCCGGGGTCGGGCGGGGTCGCGAACATCTCGCCTGCCCAGAAATGCCGGATCGTGCCATCGCGGCGGGTGAACACGTTGAAAGCCGGCGTGTCGCCGTCGTCCGGGTTGACGTAAGCGCGCGTGTAATCGCCGCTGCCATCCGAATAGACCTTCAGATTGCGCCAGCCGCGTTCGCGCTTGAACGCCACGAGGCGCTCGATCGGCGAGCGCGCGGTCACCGCCAGCGCCACGTTCTGCTCGATGTCGCGTGCCTCGCCTTCGAGTGCGCTCAGCAGTGCCGTGCACATCGGACAGGGTCGTTGGCGCTGCGGACCAAACATCCAGCTGTAGATCACCAGCGTCTGTTTGTCGCCGAACAGGCCTGCGAAATCGGTTTCGCCGTGTTCGCCCGTGAAGCGGTAGTCGCCGGTGACCTCGCCACCCGGCGGCAAGGCGCGGCGCTGTTCGGCGACGCGTTCGATGTGCCGGCGCAATTCGATTTCCTCGGCCAGCAAGGCCTGCCGCGCGGAGCGGTAGTCGGCGCTCTCATGGGGGAGACGCACGGGATTGTGCGAGGCGAGTTCGGCGGCTGGAACCAGTTTCGGTGTGCTCATGATCGTTCTCCTCGTAGTCAGTCCCGATCCGGTGCGCCCAGGGGAAACAACGGGCGGTATGGGCGGCCGTCTTCCACGCAGCGCGCGAAGGAGGGTCGCTTCAGCAGCCGTGCGCGGTACGCGTGCACGTTGCGGAACTTTTCGTCGATGCGGTGCGTCCAGTCGGCGTAGAACAGCGAAGGCGCGGCGGCACAATCGGCGAGGCTGAAGGCATCGCCCGCGGCCCACTCGCGTTCCGCCATGTGCTGGTCGAGCCATGCGTAGGCGGTCTCGAATGCGGCGCGCGCCTCGTTGACGCCGTAGGGGTCGCGATTGGCCTCGGGGCGCAACTGGTTGTACACGATCCGTTGCTGCGGCCCGTGGAGGTAATTGTCGAAGAAGCGGTCCAGCATTCGGACTTCGAGGGCCGCGTCGGCGTCGGTGGGAATCAACCGCGTGCGCCCCGGATGATGGACTTCGAGATATTCGATGATGCTGGTGGCTTCCATGATTTGGCGGTCATCGTCCACCAGCAACGGAAATTTCCGGATCGGCCAGCGCCGCGCGAATTCGGCATAGATGTCCGGGTTGTCCGGGGACAGGTTGAGGAATTCGAAAGGCGTGTCGTTCTCGTGGAACGCGATCAGCGCTTTCTGCGTGTAGGACGAAAAGGGATGGCCGTAGAGTTGCATGGGTGCTCCTGTGTTGTGCCCGTGCCACAGCGACGATCGGGCCGGGCCGGAATCGACACCGCGCCCGCCGCCCCCGATACACTTGCCGGTGGGAAGGGGATCGTGATGGCGCAGCCCATGGCCCAGACGGCCGACATCCGCAGCCAGCATCCATTGTGGGACGAACGCGACGCGGTCGGCCGGCGCGCCATGCTGACGGAAATCCTGGCGCAAGTGTCGCACGAGGCCTTGCAGGGCGACACGCTGGAAGCGGTGCTGCGGGCGATCGTGGATTGCATCACCCGCCGCTTGCCGGTGACGATCGCCAGCATCATCCTGTTGAACGAGGAACAGACCCACTTCGTGCAGGAAGTCTGGTCGGGCCGCGTCGAACTGGAATTGCCGGGCGGCATGCCGTGGTCGGTGGAGCTTGGCGCGGCGGGACGCTGCGCGCGTACCGGCGAGCGGCAGTTGATCACCGACTTGCGCAACGATCCGGATTACGTGCCCGGCAACCGCGACGTGAGTTCGGAATACCTGGTGCCGATCCGGCACCAGGGGCGCATGCACGGGGTGCTGAATCTGGAAAGCACGCGCGGGGACTTCTTCACGCCGGAAGTGTGCGCGGTGTTCGATGCGATCGCGGAACAGATCGCCGGCGCCATCCACGTCGCGCGCCTGCTGCGCGAACTGGAGGCGGCGAACCGCAAGTTGAGCGATCTCTCAATGCGCGATGGACTGACCGGCATCGCCAATCGCCGCTGCTTCGACGCGCGCATGGCCGAGGAATGGCGGCGCCATGCGAACGATGGGGCCCCGCTGGCGCTGCTGATGGTGGACGTGGATTGCTTCAAGGCCTTGAACGATCGCAGCGGGCACCTGCAGGGCGACGAATGCCTGCGCGAACTGGCCCAGTTGTGCGCGGCGCACGTGCGCGACGGCAGCGACCTGGCCGCGCGCTATGGTGGCGAGGAGATCGTGATCCTGCTGCCGCGCTGCGGCATGGCCGAAGCGATGCGGGTGGCGGAAGCCTTGCGCGGCCACGTCGAGGAATTGGCGTTGCCGCACCCCGATTCGCCGGCCGGGGATTGCGTCACCGTCAGCATCGGCGTGGGCGCGGCGTGTCCGCGCGACGTGGGCGCGTCGCCGGATGCGCTGGTCGAGGCCGCCGACGCCGCGATGTACGCCGCCAAGGCACGCGGCCGCAATTGCGTGCAGGCGCAGGCCGCGCCTACCGCCTGAACGCGTGCACGCGCGCGGGTTGCAAGCCGTGGTGGGGGGCCTTACGTTGTGGGCATGGCCAAGGGTTTTGTCAACGACGATGCGGTGCAGGACCAGATCGACGCGACCGTCGCCGATGCGGTCGCGCGTGCGCGCAGCAAGCAGCACAAGGGTCCGAGTCTGAAACATTGCGAAGAATGCGATGCGCCGATTCCGGAAGCGCGGCGCAAGGCCGTGCCTGGCGTACGCCTGTGCGTGAACTGCCAGGCCGAACACGACCGCGAAGAGGGCGTGTTCAGCGGCTACAACCGGCGCGGGAGCAAGGATAGTCAGATTCGCTAACCTGAGCGATTCGCGATTGCTGCGACTTGCTTGTCGCCAAAATCGCTGATTGCTACGATGCGTGCCGCCGGGGGGCATCACGCATTCAAACAAAAGGGGAAAACATGAAGAAGCTCATCTGCGCGGCGGCGCTTGCCGTCGTGCTCTCGGGTTGCGTGTCCGCGCCCATCAAGACAGTGGATTCGGCAAATGCCTTGCAGGGCAAGGCCATTGTCTTGTCCGGGTATGCAAAACCTGATTTCCTGGCTCAAACGCCGGGAAAAGCAATGTTCGGCCTTATTGGTGTTGCCGGGATGATTCACGCGGGCAATGAGCTTGTACAAGAGGACGGTATTGCAGATCCTTCTATAGCAATCGGCGAAAAGATGGCGCAGGATCTGGAGAGCACTCGCGGCGAAACATTGTTGTCGAACCACCAAGTGGTTGCGGCGAACGATGGTGTGCCGACCTTGCTGAAAACGTACCCGGGTGCCGATTTGATCATCGATATCAAGACGATCGGCTGGTCCTACATCTACTATCCGTCGCACTGGAACACATACCACGTGCTCTATACGTCACGTCTGCGTGTGCTTGACGGCAGAAATGGCAACTTGGTTGCGCAAGCCCTTTGTAAATCCGGGAATGGTGATCCAAGCACCGCGCCATCGGGAGACGAATTGTTGGCCGATCATGGCAGAGTGCTAAAGGGCCTTCTGCAGAAAGTCGGTGACGATTGCGTGGCGATTTATGAAAAGCAAATTCTGAAGATGTAACCCCGGTTGCGGCGCCGAGAGGCGCCGCAACTGTTTTGGCGGCCCAATTGAGTGCGGCGGTCAGCGCTCGACGACCTGCTTCAGGCGTGCCAGCGCCTGATCCCATTGCTGCGAAATGGCATCGAGCGCGCAGCGTGCTTCGTCGATGCGCGAGGGTTCCAGTTCCCACAATCGTTCGCGGCCCTGGCGGACATCACGCACGAGCCCGGCGTCGGCCAGCACTTCCAGATGTTTGGTGACGGCCTGGCGCGTGATGGCGGTGCCCGCGGTGAGTTGCGCGGTCGACAGCGCGCCGCCCGCGCACAGCACGGCAACAAGGCGCAGTCGCGTCGGATCGCCCAGTGCGGCGAACACGGGCGCATGCACGGCGATGGTTGAGCGTGGCCTGCGCATCGTCAGTGCAGGGCGAGGTATTTTCGGATCAGCTCCATCTGGTGCGTCCAGCCGCCTTCGTTGGCCGCGAACGCCTTCGCGCGGCGCTCCGGCGGAAGCTTGTCAAAACCGGATTCGGTGACGATCAGCAATGTGCCTTCGGGCGCGTCGTGCAGTTCGAACACGATCAGCGTCATCGGTTCGTGCGAATAGTCGATGGTCTTGTCGATGCCGAACGGATGCCAGCGGAACGCGAGGCGTTGCATCGGCTCGATCCGCTCGACGATCCATTCGAACGGCGTGCCTTCGTAGGGCGTCTGCATCGCGGCGACCTCCGCATCGACCCGGGTAGGCACGATCTTGCCGGTCAGCCGCTCGCCCTCGATGAACGGGCCATCGAAGCGGACGCCGAACCACGTTCCGAACTGGTCCGCTTCGCTGAGCGCGCGCCACACGCGTTCGCGCGGCGCTTTCAACAGAACCTGTTTCTCGATGCGATCGGTGCGGGTGTCCATGTGGCCTCCTTCGGAAATATGCAACCGTTTCATTGCATGTTAGGTCGGCCCTCGTAAATATGCAACCCCATGGTTGCCTTGAGCGAAGCGCCGGCCTTGGCGCGTTCCATCTATCCTTGGCGAATCGTTCGGGGATATTCCATGAAACGCATCGTGTTCCTGTTGCTGTGCCTGCTCGTGCTGCCGGTCGTGGCCGCCGCACCGAAACCATTGCTGCTGAAGCACGTAGGGCTGATCGATGGCACCGGCTCCGCCGTGCAGCGTGACATGACGATCCTGGTCGAAGGGGAGCGCATCACGGCGGTGTATCCGAGCGGCAGCCGGCCTGCGCCGAAGGATGCGCAGGTACGCGACTTGAACGGCAAGTACGTGATTCCCGGCCTGATCGACGCGCATGTGCACATCACCGACGCCGAGCCCGACATCGCGCATTACCAAACGTTCCTGCGTGCGCTGCTGTTGGGCGGCGTGACCGGTATCCGCGACATGGCCGGCGACGATCGCCTGCTGCAATTCCTGGCAAGCCAGGCGAACTCCGATGCGGTTGCGTCGCCCGACATTTTCTATGTCGCGCTGATGGCGGGTCCGACATTCTTCAAGGAAGATTTCCGTGCGCAGGATGCATCGAAAGGTGAACCGCTGGGCTTCGCGCCCTGGATGCAGGCGATCACCGCGAAGACGGACATCCCATTGGCTGTCGCGGAAGCGAAAGGTACCGGCGCGACCGGCATCAAGCTGTACGCGAATCTGCCGGCAGCGCTGGTCAAGGCGATCACCGCAGAAGCGCATCGTCAGGGCCTGCGCGTGTGGACGCACGCGACGATTTTCCCGGCCAAGCCGAGCGACGCGGTGGATGCCGGCGCCGACACCCTTTCGCACAGTCCGTATCTGGTGTGGGAAGCGGCGCCGAGCGTGCCGGACGATTACAAGATGCGCGCGATGGGCGACTTCGAACACGTGAAGCCCGATGCGCCGCAAATCCTCGCGCTGTTCGATGCGATGAAGCAGCGCGGCACGATCCTCGATGCGACGCTGCTGGTGTTCGAGAACGAAGCGGAACACCATCCGCAGAGTGTCGGCGCGGGCATCATGCCGTGGAGCTACGCGGTGACGAAGCTGGCGCACCAGCGCGGCGTGCTGATCGACGCGGGTACCGACGATGCGGGCTTCCCGTACGGCAAGGATGGCCCGGATCTCGACCAGATGCCGTCGGTGCACCAGGAGATGGCGTTGCTGGTCGAGCACGCCGGGTTTACGCCGCTGCAAGCGATCGAAGCTGCAACGCAAATAGGCGCCGCGGCGCTGGGGCAATCGGCCAGGCGCGGCACGATCACGCCCGGCAAACTGGCCGACCTGGTGGTGCTGGATGCCGATCCCTCGCGCGACATCCACAACACCACGAAGATCGATTTCGTGGTGAAGAATGGCCGCCTTTATTCGCGCGAATCCGCGCACTGACCGACGCGCGGCTTGTGCCGAGGCGCAAGTCGTAAATACAATACCCATCGGTTCATTTATGGCCATGCCCATGCAAGACGATTTCCACGCGCACGGCGGCATCACCGATGCGGTGATCGAGGTTCGTGGGCTCGACAAGACCTACGAAGGCGGCTTCAAGGCGCTGAAGGGCATCGACCTGACGGTTCGCCGCGGCGAGATCTTCGCGCTGCTCGGTCCAAACGGCGCCGGCAAGACCACGCTGATCAGCATCATCTGCGGCATCGTGAATCCGGGGCAGGGCACGGTGACCGTGGACGGCCACGACATCATCCGTGACTGGCGCAGGACGCGCACGATCATCGGGCTGGTGCCACAGGAACTGAAGACCGATGCATTCGAGACAGTGTGGAACACGGTGCGCTTCAGTCGCGGCCTGTTCGGCAAGGCGCCGGACGACGCCTATCTCGAACAGTTGTTGAAGGACCTGTCGCTGTGGGACAAGCGCGACGCCAAGATCCTGATGTTGTCGGGCGGCATGAAGCGGCGCGTGATGATCGCGAAGGCCTTGTCGCACCAGCCGACGGTGTTGTTCCTCGACGAACCGACCGCGGGCGTCGACGTGGAACTGCGCCGCGACATGTGGGCGATGGTACGGCGGCTGCGCGAGTCGGGCGTCACGATTATCCTGACCACGCATTACATCGAAGAGGCCGAGGACATGGCCGACCGGGTGGGCGTGATCAACAAGGGCGAGTTGATCGTGGTCGAGGAAAAGACCGCGCTGATGCAGAAGCTGGGCAAGAAACAGTTGCGGCTGCAGTTGCACGAGCCGATTGCATCGTTGCCGGAAACGCTCGCCGATTATCGGCTGGAACTCAACGGCAAGCACGACGAGATCACCTACACCTACGACACGCAGGCCGAGCGTACCGGCATCACGATGCTGTTGCGCGACCTTGCGGCAGCAGGAATTGGCTTCAGGGATTTGAGCACGCGCCAGGATTCGCTGGAGCAGATTTTCGTCGAGTTGGTGAAGGAGGACGCATGAACCTGCACGGCATCCGCGCGATCTACAAGTTCGAGATGGCGCGCACCGGGCGCACGCTGATGCAGAGCGTGCTGTCGCCGGTGGTGTCGACATCGCTGTATTTCGTGGTGTTCGGTTCGGCGATCGGCTCGCAGATCAAGAGCGTCGAGCACGTGCCGTACGGAGCTTTCATCATCCCGGGGCTGGTGATGCTGTCGCTGCTGATGCAGAGCGTGTCGAACGCTTCGTTCGGGATCTACTTCCCGAAATTCGTCGGCACCATCTACGAGGTGCATTCGGCACCGCTGTCGTATCTGGAAATCATCACCGGCTACGTCGGTGCAGCGGCCACGAAAGCGATCATCGTGGGGCTGATCATCCTCGGCACCGCAAGGTTGTTTGTTCCGTATTCGATCGCGCATCCGGCGGTGATGGTGCTGTTCCTGGTGATGACCACGGTCACCTTCAGCCTGTTCGGTTTCATCATAGGGATATGGGCTGACAACTTCGAAAAACTGCAGGTCGTGCCGTTGATGGTCATCACGCCGTTGACGTTCCTCGGTGGCAGCTTCTATTCGATCCACATGCTGCCGCCCTTCTGGCAGAAGGTGACGCTGTTCAATCCCGTGGTGTATTTGATTTCCGGATTCCGCTGGAGCTTTTACGGCCTCGCCGACGTCAACGTCGGCATCAGCGTGGTGGCGACGCTGGTATTCCTGGCGTTGTGCCTCACGGGCGTGTGGTGGATTTTCCGTACAGGTTGGCGCCTGAAGGCCTGACTGCGGAGTCGTCCGCGGTAAACAACTGTTTCCGGGACGCGCCTTTTTGGACATGGCGCCCGGGTGCGGCGTGAACATCTGTTTCCTTGTGTGGACTGGATCACACGCCGTCGCGGGTGTGGCATCGGCCTTGCTCCGTGCTGCCCGAGCCACCGGAAACCTTCGCGGAAATGTCCTTCGACGTATTGCCAGTCACCAACGCCACCACGGCCGACGACTCCCGTCGCGTCGTGCGGCGTTCGCACGGGTTGCGCACGCTGGGCCTCACGCTGGGCGGCCTGATGGTGGCGACGGTGTTGTACCGGCGGGGGGTGCCGGCGTCGGCGTGGGTGATGCTGGGGGTATACGCGCTGGCATGGCCGCACGTCGCGTGGCTGGTGTTGCGCCGGAGCAGCGAGCCGGTTGCGCTCGACCAGCGCTTCTTCATTTGCGATGCGGCGATGGGCGGCGTCTGGATCGCGTTGATGCAGTTCAGCCTGCTGCCGAGCATGCTGCTGGCGACGATGTTCGCGATCACGCTGATCGCGCTCGACGGGCGCTGGTTGCTGCTGCGCGGGCTGGTGATCCAGGCGGTGGCTTGCTGCGTGGCGGCGGTGGCGAATGGTCTTTCGTTCTCGCCGGCAAACGACACCGTGGAGGTGCTGGCGTCGCTGCCGCTGCTGGTGATTTTTCCGATGACGCTGGGCGCGATCATGCGCGGTCTGGCGCGACGCGTGCGGATACAGAACCGCCAGTT
>DATNAW010000137.1:0-7715 GCA_035572335.1 Rhodanobacteraceae bacterium | reverse complement strand
GCTTGCGCGGCGCGTGTTCGCGCAGGTACTCGGCCAGCACCGCCGCGTTGCAATGCTTTTCGTCGCGTGCCATGAACAGCAACGTGGCGTTCGGGTGCTCCTCCAGCAGTGCCTGCAGTTCCGCGACCGCGCCGGGATTGGCATCCAGCTCGGCGCGGTAGCGCTTGCGGAAGGCTTCCCACTTCGCGGGATCGTGATCGAACCACTTGCGCAGTTCGGTGCTGGGCGCGATGTCCTTCATCCACGCGGCGAGTTTCAGTTTGTCCTTCGACTCACCGCGCGGCCACAGCCGATCGATGAGGATGCGCGCGCCGTCGGCCTTGGTCAGCGGTTCCGTCACGCGCTTGATCTTGAATGTCATCGCAACCTCCATTGTGTGACGGCTGCATGTCACGGCATCATACGCGTTTGTCTTGAAGGGTTCTCGATGACACGCCGCCTGATCGTCCGCCGCTCGCTCATCCACGGCAACGGTGTCTACGCCGCCACCGACATTCCCGCGCACACCGTGCTGATCCAGTACAAGGGCCGCCTGATCACGCACGCCGAAGCCGACCGGCTGTACGACGACGGCGCCGACACGGGCCACACGTTCCTGTTCACGCTGAACGACAAGTACATCGTCGATGCGAACGTGAACGGCAACAGCGCGCGCTGGATCAACCATTCCTGCGCGCCGAACTGCCGCGCCTACATCGAGGAAGTCGATGGCGCGAAAAAGGACAAGGTGATCATCGAGTCCAAGCGCGCGATCAGGGCCGGCGAGGAACTCACCTACAACTACGGCATCGTGCTGGAGGTGCCGCACACGCCGAAGATGAAAAAGCTGTGGGCCTGCCGCTGCGGCGCGAAGCGCTGCACGGGAACCTTGCTCCAGCCGAAACGCTAACGCCAGGCCAATGCTCCCGCTACGCGGCTGTCACACACGCGTTGCCATGCTGTGCGTTCGATGTGGAAACGGAGCAACGGCATGAGCAAGGGAACACTGAAGGGCTGCAAGATCGCGATCCTGGCCACCAACGGATTCGAGCAATCCGAGTTGATGAAGCCGAAGCAGTTGCTGGAGGAAGCCGGTGCCACCACGCAGGTGATCGCGCCAGGTGGCAACCAGGAAATCAAGGGCTGGAACCATGGCGAGTGGGGCGAGCATGTGAAGGTGGACGTGCCGCTCGGCAAGGCGCGCGCCGCCGATTACGACGCGCTGGTGCTGCCGGGCGGCGTGATCAATCCGGACAAGTTGCGCCTGCACGACGAGGCAATCGACTTCATCCGCCAGTTCGGCCGCACCGGGCGTCCGGTGGCTGCGATCTGCCATGGGCCGTGGACGCTCATCAACGCCAACCTCGTGCGCGGCAAGCGCCTGACCTCGTGGCCATCGTTGCGCGTGGACCTCGAAAACGCCGGTGCGGAATGGGAAGACCGCGAAGTGGTCGAGAGCGGCAACCTGATCACCAGCCGCAAACCCGACGACATTCCCGCGTTCACGCAGACGCTGATTCGCGCGCTGCAGGAGCGCCGCGCCGAAGCGGCATGATCGTCCGAAACATCGGAAGCGCGGCGCGTGTACCGCCGCGCTTTCGTTTCCGCGCATTTACGCGGCCGGCCACAACCAGACGAAGGTGAGGCCGATGATGATCGCGTAGATGATCCCGTCAACGATGTACTTGAACGCCACCTTCCACGGGAAAAGCCGCCAGATCCCGTCGGTAAAGCAGCCGAATCCGTGGCCCATCAACGCGGCCAGCGCGGTGACGTGGAAGACCAGATGCCGATTCGCCCCCGGCGGCACTGCGTGCGAGGCAATCAGCGCGCAAAACAGCGACACCAGCACGCAGAACAGGAACCACTGGAGCAGCGATGCACCCATGTTCATGCTGCCGGGGCGGCGCAGGTACACCATGCCGACGGGGCCTTCCTCGAGCTTCGCCTGCATCGCCGGGTCCTTCATCGTTTCCGGCGTGCACCAGGGCAACGCGTACTGGCCCGGTGCCGCCGGATTGCCATTGCGGATCGCGGCGCGGATTTCGTCTTCGTTGGCGAACCGTCGGTAATCCGGTGCGTGCCAGAACTTGAGCAGCATGTTGACCAGCGCGCTCGCGATGAACACGAACACGGCGGAAAGGACGATGGGCAACCACAGCGAAGCGAGTGACATGGCGTTCTCCTCGTGGGTGGTGCTGCGGGGACGACTCCTTGTCAGTCTTCTTCCGCCTTCGGCTTGTACGTCTCGGTCAGTTGTTTCTGGATCTGCGCCGGCACCGCATCGTAGTGCGACAGCTCCATCGCGAAGCGGCCCTCGCCGCCGGTGAGCGAGCGCAGTTCGGTCTGGTAATCCACCACTTCGGCCAGTGGCGCCTGCGCCTTGATCACCAGCACGCCGCCGCGCAACGAATCGGTGCCGTTGATGCGCGCGCGTTTCGACGCCAGCGCGCCGGTGACGTCGCCCATGTACTGCTCGGGCACGTTGACGTCCATGTTGACGATCGGTTCCAGCACGATCGGCCGCGCCTTCGCCACCGCATCGAGGAAGGCTTTCTTGCCCGCCGACACGAATGCGACTTCCTTCGAGTCGACCGGGTGGTACTTGCCGTCGTACACCACCACGCGCACGTCCTGCATCGGATAGCCCGCGACCGCGCCATGCTCCAGCACCTGGCGCACGCCTTTCTCGATCGCGGGGATGTACTGGTTCGGAATCACGCCGCCCTTGCTTTCGTCGGCGAACTCGAAACCCGCGCCGCGCGGCAGCGGTTCGACGCGCAGGAACACTTCGCCGAATTGCCCCGCGCCGCCGGTCTGTTTCTTGTGGCGATGATGGCCTTCCGCGCTGGCGCCGATGGTTTCGCGATAGGCGATGCGCGGCGGGTGCGTGATGACCTCGACGCCGTATTTCGCCTGCATGCGCGCCAGCGTGAGTTTCAGGTGCAGGTCGGACAAGCCGCGCACCACCGTCTCGTTCAGTTCCTTGTTGTGCTCTACGTTGAGGCAGGGATCTTCTTCGGCCAGCTTGGACAGCGCGGTCGCGAGTTTCTGGTCCTGGCCCTTGTGCCTGGGCTCCACCGCAAGGCCGAACATCGACAGCGGATACTCCAGCGGCTGCAGGTGGATGGCATCTTCGTCGTGCGAATCGTGCAGCACCGCGTCGAAATGGATTTCCTCGACCTTGGCGACGCCGGCGATGTCGCCGGGAATCGCCTGCTCGATCTCGATGTGGTCCTTGCCCTGCAGGCGCAGCAGGTGGCCGACCTTGAACGGCTTCTTGCCGTCGTCGATGAAAAGCTGCGAATCCCTTTTCACCGTGCCCTGCCACACGCGGAACACCGCGAGCTTGCCGACGAACGGGTCGTTGATGATCTTGAACACGTCGGCGATCACGTGCGCGGCGGGATCGGGTTTTGCCTTGGCGGGTTTCGCGTCGGCGCCGGTGCCTTTCATGAAGGGCGGCGGGTTGGCTTCGCCCGGATGCGGCAACAGCTTTCGTGCAATCAGCAACCACTCCGCGACGCCGGCACCGCTGCGCGCGGAGGTGAAACAGATCGGCACGAGGTGGCCCTCGCGCAGACATTGTTCGAAGGCGTTGTGCAGGTCTTCGGGCGAAAGATTCTCCTCGCCGTCTTCCAGGTAACGGCCCATCAGCCGTTCGTTGATTTCGACCACCTGGTCGATGATCTGCTGGTGCGCGTCAGTGACGGGGCCGAGGTCGCTGGTCCCCTCGTGCGCGAAGAAGCAATCGACGACTTTGGCGCCGTGTTCCGCCGGCAGGTTCACCGGCAGGCATTCCGCGCCGAACTCATCGCGCAACGCGGCGAGCAGGCCGGCAAGATCGATGTCTTCCATGTCGATGCGGTTGACGATGAGCATCCGCGCGAGGCCGCGCTGCTTCGCGTAGTGCATCAGCCGGCGCGTGCCGTGTTCGATGCCGTTGGTGGCGTTGACCACCACCGCGCAGGTTTCCACCGCGGCCAATGCGCCCAGCGTCTCGCCGCGGAAGTCCGCGTAGCCCGCGGTGTCGATCAGGTTGATGTGGCAGCCCGCGGTGTCCAGCGAGGCGATCGACGAATGGATGGAATGCTGGCGTTCCTTTTCCTGCTCGTCGAAGTCGGACACGGTGTTGCCGCGCTCGATCGTGCCCGCCGCCTGGATCGCGCCGCCGGCCTGCAGGAGCGCCTCGAACAGGCTGGTCTTGCCGGCGCCCGCATGGCCCGCCAGGGCCACGTTGCGGATGTCCACGGTGGAGTAGGCGCCCATGCTGACCTCGCTTTCCGATGGTGGCAGGCATGAAACCTTGCGCCGATCCATTCAAGTGGTCAAGGCCCGCGGAACCTGCGGCCCGCGACAGGGTCTGAAACCGCGTGGCGACGCGCAAACGAGCGGTTGCCGCGCATCCCGTACACTTGACGCGCGCGCAACGGTCGGTCGCATGCCCCGCAACGATGGAATGGAAATCGAGGTGCAGGCGGAATACCCGGAACACGGGACGCTCCGCGACGCCGCGGCCGAACTTTCCGATCTGCCTTGGGTGCGCTTCACCGAACGCACGCAAGCGCCGCGCGACCGGCGCAAGCTGTGGCTGCTGCTCGTGCTGGTGTTGCTGGTGCATGCGCTGCTGGGTTGGTTCGTGTGGCAGTTCGTTCATCCCGTGCGGTATCGCCACGAAGAGAAGAACGTCATCGCCGTGATGCTGATCGAGCCTCCGGCGAATCTGCCGCCGCCCCCGCCGCTGCTCGCCCCGCCGCCGCCGGGCCAACCTGCACGGCCCGCGCTGCCGCGACCCGTGCACCACGAAGCGCCCGCCAAGGGCGCCATCCAGGCGCAGATGGAAGGCGTGACGCCGCCGCTGACGTTGTACCAATCGAACGGGCAAATCCACATTCCGCCCAGCGCCTCGACCGCGGCGCCCGTGCCGGCCTATCGCGCGGCCGAAATCAAGGGTTCGCAGATCTACAGCGGCAAGTCACCGGTTCCCTACAAGCCCACGCCCTTCAACAAGGATTGGGCGCCGGACAAGGAAAGCCTGGGCCAGAAGACGATCGGTCGCGCGATCGACAAGGTAATCGAGAAGACCACGGTGAAGAAGACCGTGCACTTGCCGGGCGGCATCAAGCTGCACTGCGCGCTGTCGCCGCTGGCGTTGTTCGCGGGCTGCAAGGGTGACGATCCGCAACCGCCGCCGAAGAACGACAACGACATCCGCCTGTCGATGCCGCCCGCGGAAACGCTGACGGGCAAGAAGGTAAAGGTGCCCGCGTCGGCGTCGAGCGTGCCCCCGCCCGCGTCGTCGGGTTGATGCCCGTTACAATCCCACGGATGCCTACGCCTCCCGAGATCCTCGCGACACGCGCCGCGCGCGACAGCCGCTTCCTGCGTGTCGAGGAAGTCGACCTCGCGTTTTCGAACGGTGCACGCCGCACGTTCGAGCGGCTGACCGCATCCGGCATGGGCGCGGTATTCATCGTGCCTATGCAGGACCGCGACACCGTGCTGCTGGTGCGCGAGTACGGTGCCGGCATCGCACGCTACGAACTCGGCGTGCCGAAAGGCCGCATCGACCGTGGCGAAACCCCGCTCGACGCCGCCGATCGCGAGTTGCAGGAAGAGGTGGGTTTCGGCGCGCGCAAACTGACGCCGCTGTCCACCTTGTCGCTCTCGCCCGCCTACATGACCCACAAGGCCCAGGTGATCCTGGCCGAGGATCTGTATCCGCAGCGCCGCCCCGGCGATGAACCCGAGCCGCTCGAAGTGGTGCCGTGGAAGCTGTCGGAACTGCATGCCTTGCTGGCGCGCGACGATGTGTCGGAAGGACGCTCCATCGCCGCGTTGTTCATCGCGCGTGAATTTCTGGCAGGAAGATTTCACCCACCAATATGACGAATCGAAGCAGAAATAATGCCCCCTTGAGTCAACGGGGCGGCCGAACCCCTTGGGGTTTGGCAGGGGTTGTGGTGGTATGCGCTTTTCATGGAGCGCGGCGATGAACCAACATGCTCGCATCTGCGGTGGGCGCGCTCCATGAGCGAATTGGAACGCATCGCGCACGAATGCCGTTCACTCGCGCGCCGCGCGGGCTCGGCCATCCTTGAAATCTACGCGGGCAGCTTCGCAGTCGAGCAGAAGGCCGACGATTCGCCGCTGACCGCGGCCGACATGGCCTCGCATCGAATCATTGTCGCGGGCTTGCAGGAGCTGACGCCGGACATCCCGGTGCTGTCCGAGGAATCGAAACACATCGACTGGAACACGCGCCGCACATGGGATCGCTACTGGCTGGTCGATCCGCTGGACGGCACGCGCGAGTTCGTGAAGCGCAACGGCGAGTTCACCGTCAACATCGCGCTGATCGAAAACCACGCGCCGGTGCTGGGCGTGGTGCTGCCGCCGGTGACGGGCGCGCTGTACTACGGCGTCGCGGGAGACGGCGCGTTTCTCGAAAACGCGCCCGGCGCATTGCCGCAACCGATCGCGACGCGTGCCGCGGCCAGCGTCCCGGTGGTGGCGGGCAGCCGCTCGCATGCCAGCGATCGCCAAGCCGCATTCCTCGCGAATCTCGGCGAGCACACGCTCATGTCGGTGGGTTCGTCGATCAAGTTCTGCATGGTCGCGCGTGGCGACGCCGACCTGTACCTGCGGCTCGGGTTGACCTCGGAGTGGGACACGGCCGCCGCGCAATGCGTGCTGGAACAAGCTGGCGGCGCGGTGCTGGATTTGCAGGGCGCGCCGTTGCGTTACAACACCAAGGAATCGCTGCTCAATCCCGAATTCCTCGCGATCGGCGACGCTTCGGTCGATTGGCTGGCGCGGCTCGGGCTGCGCGCGTGACCGAAAAGGTCGCCGAGCTGCTCGCGATCATGGCGCGCCTGCGCGATCGCGAGCACGGCTGTCCGTGGGATGTCGCGCAGACCTTCGAGACCATCGCGCCGTACACCATCGAGGAAGCCTACGAAACCGCCGACGCGATCGACCGCAACGACTACGCGGCGCTGAAGGACGAATTGGGCGACTTGCTGCTGCAGGTGGTATTCCACGCGCGCATGGCGGAGGAGCAGCAGCTGTTCGCGTTCGACGACGTGGTCGATGCGATCAATGCCAAGCTCAAGCGCCGGCATCCGCACGTGTTCGCGGATGCGCACTACGCGAATGCCGAAGAGCAATCGCGCGCGTGGGACGAGATCAAACGCGCGGAACGTGCGGGCAAGGGCGAGGAAGACGCCAGTGCGTTGGCCGGCATCGCGCGGGGCCTGCCGGAATGGCAGCGCGCATTGAAGTTGTGCGACAAGGCGGCGACGGTCGGCTTCGACTGGCCCGGCCCGGAACCCGTGCTGGACAAACTGCACGAAGAAATCGCAGAAGTGCGCGCGGAATTCGCGGCCGGCGCGGGCCACGACCGGTTGCTGGACGAGATCGGCGATGTCGCGTTCGTGCTGGTGAACCTCGCGCGCCATGCAGGCGTGGATTTCTCCGCGGCACTGCGCCACGCCAATACCAAGTTCGAACGCCGCTTTCGCCGCATGGAAGCACTGGCCGCGGCGGCCGGCGAAAAGCTCGATGGCAAATCGCTGGCCGAGCAGGACGCGTTGTGGAACCAGGCCAAGGCCGAGGAACGCTGAGGCCGCGCTGAGCTGCGGGTGTTCGCGGGCGTCTGCAAGGTGTCCGCGGACACCTTCCCGGGCGGGTCACGAAAGCCAGCCCATTGAAAAGCATCGAAATGCCCGTGTGGC
>DATNAW010000136.1:0-4654 GCA_035572335.1 Rhodanobacteraceae bacterium | reverse complement strand
CGTTTCATGTCTCCTCCCGCGCACTTGGGTCGATCAGGTTTGCTTGTGGGGTTGTCTTTCTCTCCCGTCGATTCGGATGGCGCGCAGCGCCGCGGCCGCCTCGATTGCATCGCCGCGGGAAGTAGAAGATGCAGGACGTGCACGCGGCGTGATGCCGATGCCGCGAGCCTTGGGAAGAGGTCACCGTCGGGCAGTGCGATGCCCGACGGTGCGGGTCATTTTCCCGATCCGTGGTCGCCCAGCGTCACGACCACCAGGCCTTGCGGGGGCACGTCGAGGGCGAGCTTCCCATCATCCACCGCCATGGCCTGTGGCGCTGGTTCTTGACCCGCAGCACGCAATTGCTCGATCTGGGCGCGGGTGGGGAAGGCCGGACGGCCCATCTTGTCGTAAGTCGCGAGCACGTTGCCGTGCTCGGCATCGAGCCGCCACACCGTCGCGGTCGCCCCCGCGGCGAGATGCGCCACGTCGATGTCGAAGTGCTTCGTCGCGCCTTTCGGGGTGCCGGGCGTGTATTCGGCGCCGTCGCCGACCGGTGGCGCGTAGTTCCACAGCGCGAGTACCAGCGCGCCGTCGGCGCGGCGGGTGGCGAGCGCACTGCCGGATTTCAGCGGCAGTCGCACGTCGCCCAGCCGATGCAGCATCGCGAATGCATTGAACGCGGGTTTGTCGATGCGGCGTTCGGCGACCAGGCCGAAGCCACCGTAGAACGGACTGCGGGGCACGCCCTGTTCCTCGAACACGTCCGAGAACGTCCAGTAACTCATCATCGTGACGTTGCCGGCGCATTCGCGGATCGTGTTGGCGAGCCACGGCCCCATGAACACGCTGTCGGTGACGTTCGGCAGGTTGGCGTACGAGGCGTTGTATTCGCTGAGGACGAACGGGAGCTTCGGATACGGTGAAGCGAGGATTTCCTTGTGCACCTTGGCGACCGCGCGGCACACCATGTCGGCACGCGGAATGTTCTCGTTGGTATGCAGCACGTTCTGCGCGGTGTCATCGCCGTAGACGTGGCTCGATACGAAATCGACCGGCACATGATCTTGGTGGACATGATCGAGAAAGGCCGTCACCCACGCCGCTTGCGCCGTGGCCGGGCCGCCCACGCGCAGGCGCGGATTCACCGCTTTCAGGGTGCGCGCGGTGTGGTCGTACAGGGTGAAATAGGTCGATTGCCTGGGTTCGCCGCCCCAGAAGTCGAGGTTGGGTTCGTTCCAGACTTCGAAATACCAGTTCGCCACCTCGTCGATCCCGTAGCGCGCGACCAGGTGTTGCGCAAACGCGCGGATCATCGCGTCCCACTCCGCGTAGTTTTTCGGTGGCATCGGATTGGGGTGGTACGAAAAACTCTGCTGCCGCGACGGATCGGAACTCAGCGCCTTCGGCATGAAGCCCAGTTCGACGAATGGCTTGATGCCGTGCGCGAGCAGGCCGTCGTAGATCTGGTCGACGTACGAAAAGTTGTAAGTGATCTTGCCGCCCTTGTCCTTCTGCACCAGCCCTACGTCATCATCGAAGATGCCATGGAAGCGCACGTAGCCGAATCCCGTGGCGCGATGCACCGTGTCGAGGTCGGCGCGATAGTCGTCGCGCAACGACAGCAGCGCGCGGCCGGAACCGAACATCTGTTCCCAGAAATGCGGGAAAGGTGTGCCGTGCGCGCTCGCGTCGACCTCGATCTGTACGACCTGCGGCTGGGCCGCCGCGGCAAGCTGGATGACCAGCAACAGCGCCAGCGGCGCGAGGCACAACGCCAGACGCTGGGAGATCTTCGAAATGTTCATGCCAGAACCTCCGGCAAGTTGTCAGGCATCGCGGCCGCGGCTTTCCAGGATCGCGACCGCCGGCAGCGTCTTGCCTTCGAGGAATTCGAGGAAGGCGCCACCACCCGTGGAGATGTACGACACGTCATCTTCGATGCCGTACTTGTCGACCGCCGCGAGCGTGTCGCCGCCGCCCGCGATCGAGAATGCGTCCGAATCGGCGATCGCACGCGCCAGCGTTTCGGTGCCGTGTCCGAACGCATCGAACTCGAACACGCCGACCGGCCCATTCCACACCACCGTGCCGGCCTTCGCGATCATCGCCGCGTAACGCTTGGCCGTTTCGGGTCCGATGTCCAGGATCATCTCGTCGTCGCCGACCTGGTCGACGGCCTTCACTGTCGCCGGCGCATCGGCCGCGAACTTCGGTGCCGTCACAACGTCGGTCGGGATCGGCACGTCGGCGCCGCGCGCGGAAGCCGTCGCGATCACCTTGCGCGCTGCGTCCATCAGGTCGGGCTCTGCCAGCGACTTGCCGATGCCGTAACCTGCCGCGGCGATGAAGGTGTTGGCGATGCCGCCGCCCACGATCAACTGATCCACGCGATCGACGAGGTTCTGCAGCAGGTCGAGCTTGGTCGAAACCTTGGAACCCGCGACGATTGCCAGCAGCGGGCGAGCGGGATCGCGCAGCGCCTTGCCCAGCGCGTCCAGTTCCGCCGCCAGCAGCGGACCGGCGCATGCGACCTTCGCGAACTTGGCGACACCGTGGGTGGAAGCCTGCGCGCGATGCGCGGTGCCGAAGGCATCCATCACGAACACGTCGCACAAATTGGCATAGCGTTTCGCCAGCGCTTCGTCGTCCGATTTCTCGCCAACATTCATCCGGCAGTTTTCCAGCACCACCACTTCGCCCGGATCGGCTTCGACGCCGTCGAGGTAATCGCGTTCCAGCCGCACGGTAGCGCCGAGTTGTTCCGATAGCCAGTCGACCACCGGCGCCAGCGATTGCGCCTCGTCGAACTGGCCTTCCTTGGGGCGGCCGAGGTGCGACATCACCAGCACCGCGGCGCCGGCATCGCGCGCGGCGCGGATCGTCGGCAACGCGGCATCGAGGCGTTGCGTCGACGTGATGCGCCCGTCCTGGATCGGCACGTTCAGGTCTTCACGTATCAACACGCGCTTGCCCTTGAGGTCGAGGTCGGTCATGCGGATGAAAGCCATGCGTGCACTCCAGGGGATCGGGCGATGAATCCTGCATTGTCCGGGTTGCGCTGCGTGCGCGCAATTCCATTACGCTCGGCTTTTTCGAATGCTGCGGACGCCGCCATGGCAAACACGCGAACCCTCTACAGTTATTGGCGATCCAGCGCTGCGTACCGCGTGCGCGTCGCATTGAACCTGAAGGGCATGGACTACGCGATCGCGCCCGTGCACCTCCTGCGGGACGGCGGCGAGCAGCACCATGACGACTATCGCCGGTTGAATCCGCAGCAACTGATCCCGGTGCTCGCGGATGGCAAACACGTGTTGCGCGAATCAATGGCCATCATCGAATACCTCGAAGAAGCCTATCCCGAGACGCCGCGCCTGTTGCCGCGCGCGGCGCTGGCGTGCGCGCGTGTGCGCTCCCTCGCGCAGATGATCGCCTGTGACATCCACCCGCTTGGCAACCTGCGCGTGTTGCAATACCTGCAACGCGAACTCGGCGTGGGCGACGACCAGAAGACCGCGTGGTCGCGGCACTGGATCAGGGTTGGCTTCGACGCCATCGAAGCGGTGCTGGCATCCAGCGGTCACGCGGGCAAATTCTGCGAAGGCGACACGCCCACGCTCGCGGATTGCTGCCTGATCCCGCAGGTCTACAACGCGCGCCGCTTCGAGGTGTCGCTGGCGCCCTATCCGGCGATCACCGCGATCGACGCGGCCTGCGCGAAGCTCGACGCGTTCAAGCGCGCCGCGCCGGAAGCGCAGGCAGATGCACCAACGCTTCCGGCGTAGCCGCCATCCCCTGATGCATGTGCATCCCGCGCCTGCGCGCGCGTTCGCTCCGCTCTTCGTTCCGAAGAGGGTAAGCGGCTCGGGTCAGCTTGCCGCGGCGGCCTTGGGCATGGGCGCCGCGGCGGGTTCCGCAGCGACCTCCAGCCCATCGGCGACGCGTTGTTGTTCCGCTTTCAGCTTGCCGGGCAGGTGTGACCCGTAACCTGCGAGGTATTCGCCGATTGCGGCTTCCTCTTCGCGCCACTCGGAATTGTCGACGCGGAAGAGTTCGTCGAGCGCGCCGTCGGCGAGGTTGAGACCTTCGAGGTTCAGGTCTTCCTCGCGCGGCAGGTTGCCGATCGGGGTTTCGATGGCGTCGGCTTCGCCGGTGACGCGCTTCAGCATCCACTCGAGCACGCGCATGTTGTCGCCGAAGCCGGGCCACAGGAATTTGCCGTCCTTGCCCTTGCGGAACCAGTTGACGTGGAACACGCGCGGCAGTTTCGCGTTGGGCTGGTCGAATGACAGCCAGTGCGCGAAGTAGTCGCCGTAGTTGTAGCCGCAGAACGGCTTCATCGCCATCGGGTCGCGGCGGATGTTCACGCCTACATCGGTCGCGGCGGCGGTGGTTTCCGACGCCATCGACGCGCCGACCAGCACGCCGTGCGTCCAGTCGCGCGCTTCGAATACCAGCGGTACGCGCGCGGCGCGGCGGCCGCCGAACACAATCGCGTCGATCGGCACGCCGTCGGGATTTTCGGCTTCGGGTGACCAGCTCGGACATTGATTCGCGCGCACGGTGAAGCGCGAATTCGGATGCGCGGCGGGACCGTTCTTGGGATCGTAATCGCGGCCCTGCCAATCCTTCGCCGGCGTGCGCTCGTCCAGGCCTTCCCACCACGGCTGGT
>DATNAW010000135.1:0-9045 GCA_035572335.1 Rhodanobacteraceae bacterium | reverse complement strand
TCTGGATCGCGACGCGCACGCGGTCGCGCGCCTCGCGCACCGCGGCTTCCGGCAAACCGACGATGGACGTGCCGGGCAGGCCACCGGAAAGATGCACTTCCACCGTGACCAGCGGTGCGGCGACGCCTTCGGATGCTCTTGTCAGCGCGACAGCAAGGCTCATTCCCGCCGATCTCCCCAAACGAAAACGCCGACCCTGCGGCCGGCGTCAGCGTCCCCAGTCGATCGGTGACGGTCAGGCCTTCCGCGCCGCTTCCAGCTCGGCCACGCGTTTTTCCAGTTGCGTGACCTGTTCACGCGCCCGGTCGAGGACGGCGCGCTGGGCGTCGAACTCCTCGCGGGTGACCAGGTCGAGGCGGCGCAATCCGTGCGCCAGCACATCCCGAAAGTTGGCTTCCATGTCGTCCCGCGCCTGCGCCAGTCCCGGAGGAACCAGGGTGGCCAGCCGATGCGCGAGTTGGTCTATGGAGTGCACGTCGATCATGTCGTTGCCTCGATGCGTCCACAGGTTACGGAGCGGCGCGTGCCGTGCCCATCGGTGGACGTCGTGTGGTGATGTAGGGATTTTCCTACATGCTTTTGCGATCGTCCATGATCGCTGTTTGCTTTTGCGAGCATCCCTCATCGCTGCCTTGCCAAATGGTATGGCGTGATGCCGGATACGGAGTTGGCGGACACTACTTCGGCCATCCATGGCCTTGTTCTGACAAGAGCCACTTCGGTCGGGCCGCTACTCCTTCCCGCTCTCCGGTAAGCTTGTCGCCATGAAACTGATCACCGCCATCATCAAGCCGTTCAAGCTGGACGACGTGCGCGAGGCGTTGTCGGACGTGGGCGTCAACGGCATCACCGTCACCGAGGTGAAGGGTTTCGGGCGCCAGAAAGGCCACACCGAGCTTTATCGCGGCGCGGAATACGTGGTGGATTTCCTGCCCAAGGTGAAACTCGAGATCGCGCTTCCCGACAACCTGGTCGAACGCGCGGTGGAAGCGATCAGCCATGCCGCGCGCACCGGCAAGATCGGCGACGGCAAGATTTTCATCTCGACGCTGGATCAGGTGATACGCATCCGCACCGGGGAGCTCGACGCCGACGCATTATGAGTGCGGTCGTCCCTGACCGCTCCTTCGATTGACTCACCGCCGGCTTGAAGATGCCTCAAGTCACGAACACCACCACGGCGATGAAGCCGCCATCCATGGCCAGGAGCTCCGTGGCCTGGCTCTTCACGAAAGCTGCTTCGTTGGAAGGGTCGACAGCGCCCGGCGGTGGTGGATCAACAGCCCCGCGTAATACGCAATGTAATAACCGATCAGCAGGCCGAAAATGGCCATGGTCAGCGGGCTGCGCTGGTACGCGGGGTAACCGCCGGCGGCGGCGTGCGTCATCATCGGGTACAGCGCCATGAAGCGGTACAGCAGCCGGCCCAGCAGCAACGCGGTCAGGCCAAGACCGATCCATGGATTGGGCACGTAATAGTCATTCGTGCCGTCGATCTCGAAGCGCGTGAAGCGCAACGCGATGATGCCGAGCACCACCCCACCCAACACGCCGCCCGCGAGGCCCTCGGCCAGCAGCGGTCCGCGCAGCCCTTCCAGCGCGAACAGCACGATCACGACCGACAGGATGCCCACGCGCGTCCACATGCGCTTGGGCTGGATCGGTTGCCGCCCGAAGTTGCGGCGCATGCGCGCGTAAAGCCGCCACACGATCAGCGGCGCGACGATGATGGGAACGATGACGTTGGGCGACATGGTGGCGGTTCCGGTGCGGACGAACGCAGGCATTGTGGCGAATCACGGCCACGCTGTCGCGTGACGCCGTCATGCGAAGGGCAGACATCGCGTCAACGTTGACAGCGCGGACACCAATACGTCATTCGGTGTCCCAATACTTCGGCGCGGATCGGCGTACCGCAGACCTTGCATGGCTCGCCCGCGCGGCCGTACACGTTGAGCTCCTGCTCGAAATAACCCGGCGCGCCGTCGGGTGCCAGGAAATCGCGCAGCGTGGTGCCGCCGCGCGTGATCGCGTAATTCAGCACGCGCCGGATTTCCGCCGCGATGCGCGCATAGCGCGCGCGCGACACCGCGCCCGCGGCGCGCTTCGGATGCACGCCGGCCGCGAACAGCGCCTCGCTGGCGTAGATGTTGCCGACGCCGACCACGATCGACTGATCCATCAAGAACGTTTTCACGGCCGCGTTGCGTCCGCGCGACGCATTCCACAACCAATCGCCGTCGAACGCGTCACCGAGCGGTTCGGGGCCGAGGTTCTGCAGCAGCGGATGCGTTTCGCCGGGCTTCTGCCACAACAGGGATCCGAAGCGGCGCGGATCGTTGAAGCGCAGCGCCTGTCCCGAGTCGAAGACCAGGTCGTAATGGTCGTGCGTGCGCGGCGATGCGTCCGGATCGGTGATGCGCAATGAACCCGACATGCCGAGATGCAACAGCGCGCTGCCGGCTTCGGTGTGCAGCAGCAGGTATTTCGCGCGGCGTTCGACCGCGTCGATGCGCTGGCCGGGCAGCTTCGTGGTGATCGCGCGCGGAATCGGCCAGCGCAGGTCCTTTCTGCGCAATACCACGCGCTCGATCACGCGTCCGGTCACGAACGGCGCGATGCCACGCTTGGTCGTCTCTACTTCCGGTAGCTCAGGCACGGTTGCGACGTTCGTCAGACGTGGTTTCGACTTCGGGAAGCTCGGGCACCTACTCACCTTCCGGCTTCGTGAGCATGACCTCGGGACTGTACTGCCGCGGCACCAGCGCGATCTTGTCGCCGACCTTCACGTAGCGCAGCTCATCGATCGCGGTGAGGCCACCGAATTCGAGACGCACGCCATTCACGACCAAAGTCGCCGAAGGATGCGCGAGTCCCACCTTCGAGAGATCCATGCGGGATGCCGCCATCCATCGCGACACCGGCGTCGCCGCGAGATTGGCGAGGCGCTGCACGCGCGCGTCGTCGGCGCGCGCTTCGGAAGGTTTGACGCGCCACCAGCCGCCGTGACGCTTTTCGAACACCTGGGGTGCAACCGGAGGGATGTCGAGTTCGACCTTCGTGACCGCATCGGGATCGAGCGCGGTGACGGCAGGCCGATCGCGCAGGTATTCGCGACGGCCGACCCACAGTACCGCGGCGACCAGCACCACCGCGACGATCGCAAGCACCACGAGATTGCGGTTCGTGCGGGTCACCGCCGGCGCCGCCGCCACTGGACCGCAAGGCCGATGAGGATCAGCAGGATCGGCAGCGCGATCAGATAACCGAAAGTGAGCGCGCCAAGCTGTGCGCGCGTCGGTTTCATCACGGCATCGGGTGCGGGCTGCGCAACGCTGGCCAGCGCGTGGTCGCCGAGCAGCCAGTCGAACATGCGCTCGCCGAACGCGAGATTGCCGGCGTCGCGGAGAAAAGCATTGGAAAGGAAATCGCCGCCGCCGATCACCACCACGCGTTGCTGGTTCCTGTCGGGACTGGGTGAAAGACGGCTCAGTGCGTAACCGAACGTGAGCGGACCCTTCAGTGCACCCGAGTCCGGATCGAACGCGGCCTGTGCGGCATCGACGGGCGTGGTCTGGTTCCAGCTGCGCCCGCCGGACTGCAGGATCGGCTGCACGTTCCACGCCGCCCCCTGCAACGCGGCCAACGCCGCCGTGCGCGGAAACACGGTGTTGATGTCGAAACCGTCCGTAATCGGTTGCGGTGGATATTGCGACACCACCAGCGTCCGCGCATCACCGGTGGCTGTGGCGCTTTGTGCGTCGAACAGCTGGCCCGGCAGGCGCTTGATGCCGAGCGCCTGCGCCAGCGGCGCGAGGCCGAGATCATCGCTGCCCGGTTCCGTGAGCCACAGCAGGTTGCCGCCATTGGCGAGGTATTCCTGCAGCTTCTGCACCGATGCCGGCAACAGCGCGGCCTGCGGACTGGCCAGCACCACAAGGTTCGCATTGCGCGGCACTTCGGCGGCTTGCGCAAGGTTCAGCGGCAGGGCGCGGATGCCGCGCGTCGAAAGGCGCTGCATGAAGGCGCCGAGGTCGGCGGGATTCTTGCCGGTCGCATCGCGCTCGCCGTCGCCGGTGATGAACGCGACCAGCTTGTTGCCGCCGCGCGCCAGCCGCACCAGTGCGTCGGAAAAACTCGGCTCGTCCAGTTGCGTGACGTGTTGCGTGCGGCCGTTCCACGCCAGGATCAACTCGCCATCGATCGTGACATTGGCGTCCTGCGTCGCCACCGGATCGGCATCGGGATCGACTAACTTCAGCACGATGTCGTGTTTGAAACGGCGGTAACGATCGATCAGCAGGCTGGTTTTTGTGCGCAGGTCGCCGGGTCGCGCGTAGCTGGTGACCTCGATCGGGCCTTCCAGTTGCTGCAGCAGCGACCGGCTCTGCGGCGTGATCGTCGCGCGCGCGTCGGCGCTCCAGTCCGCGGTGAAACCGAAACGGACGGACAACGCGGCGATGCACACCGCGATCACCACGCACAGCAGCGCGTACAGCCACCCCTTCCACGCGCCGCGCATCAGCCGCGCTCCCGTTCAGCGCCGACGCGCCGGATCGCAAGGGCCAGCGCCAGCGCGATGATGATGAGGAAATACACGAGGTCCTCGCTGCGCATCAGCCCGCGCATCGCGGGTTCGAGGTGCGTGTGCAGCGCGAGGTAACCCAGCCAGCCGCCTTCGCCGCCGCTGATGCGCACGCCCGCGTCGATCAGCGACAGACCTTCGCCGATCAGCAGCGCTGCGGTCGCGGCCAGCGCGGGCTCGGGCGTGAAGGCCGAACAGGCGATGCCGATCGCGGTGAGCGCGGCCACGCACAGCGCACTCGCGATGAGCGCCGCACCGAACTGGCCCCAGTCTGGGTGCGTTGCGCCGCTGAGCACCAGCGGCATCGTCGCGACGAGGATCAGCAGCAGCCACAGGAACACCAGCCGCGCAATGAATTTTCCGAACACGATCTGTGCGCCCGATGCGCCGGAAGCGGCGAGCAGCGCAAGCCGTTGCGTGCCGCGGTCACCGGCCAGCGCCTGCATCGTGATCAGCGGCGCAATCACCAGGCACAGCTGGATGTAGTTGAGCAGGTACGGCGCAACCACCGCATCGACGTAACCGGGTCCGGTTGCGGGGCCAGGCACCGTCGGCTGCGCGTGCATGAAAGCGGACACGCCCAGCAGGAACTGCCACGCCATCATCGCCAGCGCGATGCCGGCCAGCGTCCAGGCGAACGGACGCACGGCAAGGCGCTTCAGGTCGATGTGCGCAACCGCGAGTGTGCTCATGCCGCGGCGCTCGCGGGTTGCGACGTGATCGCGCGGAATTGCGCTTCGAGTTTGCCGCTTTGACGATCCAGTTTCGCGTCATGGCGCACGCGGCCGTCGTGCAGGATCACCACGCGATGGCACGTCGCTTCAACTTCAGCCATGTCGTGGCTGGACAGGATGACGCCGCGCCTGGGCGAAAGCTTGCCGATCAACTCGCGCAATTGCGCGGCCTGCACGGGATCGAGTCCGTTGCCGGGTTCGTCCAGCACCAGCAGATCCGGTTCGTGCAGCAGCGCCTGCGCCAGGCCGACGCGGCGTTTCTGCCCCAGCGACAACTGGCCGCACAGGCGCCGTGCGATGCCGGTGAGTTCCAGCCGCGCGAGTTCGCGTTCGATCGCCGCATGGCGTGAAGATTTCGGCAAGCCGCGCAACCGCCCGCAGGCCTCCAGCGATTCAGCCACCGTCAATTCCGGCCACAACGGGACGTTTTCCGGGACCCAGCCAATACGGTCGCGTAGGGTGCGAATGTCGTCGGCTGCGTTCTTCCCGTCGATGCGCACGCTGCCCGCGTGGGGTTGCAACACGCCCGCAATGATCGCCAACGTCGTCGATTTGCCGGCGCCGTTCATGCCCAACAGGCCAAGCACGTCATCGCGGCGCAGGCTGAATGAAACGTCCTGCAACACCGGTCGCCCCGACAATCGGCGGCTCACGTGGTCGAGTTCCAGCAACGCCGGCGTCGATGCCATCAGGTCATGTTCGTGCGAGCGGTTGAAATCATTGTCGCGGCCATCACATTGTTTAGGCAAGCCTGTGGCGGCGATGGGTTTTCTGCCCTAGACTCGGCGGCACGGGGCTTGCATTGGCCTGTTCCTCTTTCCGCGTGATCCGTGATGCTCAATACCTTCCTTGATTTTGCCGCGCACGGCCTGGCGAACGCCGGCTGGCTCGCGATTCTTTTGTACGTGCTGGTTTCGACCCAGCTCACCATTTTCGCCGTGACGCTGTACCTGCATCGCAGCCAGGCGCATCGCGGCGTGGATTTCCATCCCGTCGTCTCGCACGTGCTGCGTTTCTGGAACTGGCTCGCCACCGGCATGGTCACCAAGGAATGGGTGGCGGTGCACCGCAAGCATCACGCGCATTGCGAGACCGAACAGGATCCGCACAGTCCGCAGATCGAAGGCATCGGCAAGGTGTTCTTCGAAGGGGTGGAACTGTATCGCGTGGCGGCGGCGAACGCGGCCGACCTGGAGAAATATGGCCGCGGCACACCCGACGACTGGATGGAGCGCCACGTCTATACACCGCACCCGATCCTCGGCGTTTCACTGTTGGCGGTGATCGATCTCGCGCTGTTCGGCGTGCTCGGCGGCGCGATCTGGGCGCTGCAAATGATCTGGATTCCGTTCTGGGCCGCGGGTGTCGTCAACGGCCTCGGCCACTGGTGGGGCTACCGCAATTTCGAGACCGCCGACAAGGCCACCAATCTCACGCCGTGGGGCGTGTGGGTGGGCGGCGAGGAACTGCACAACAACCACCACGCATTCCCCAGCTCGGCGAAGTTCGCGCTGCGCAAGTTCGAGGTGGACATCGGCTGGGTGGTCATTCGCGGACTGGAAAAAGTCAGGCTGGCGAAAGTTCTGCGTGTTGCGCCGTCGCTGGACGAGCGCCCCAACGTCGCACTGCCCGACATGGAAACCCTGAAGGCGCTGCTGACGCATCGTTTCGAGGCCATGACCGATTACTACAAGACGGTCATCAAGCCGACCGTGCGCGAGCAGTCGAACGAAGAAGGCACGCGCTGGTTCGGCGCGATGCCGCGTCGCCGCCTGCGTCGCGCGTTGGCCAACGGCGGGCGCTGGCTCGACAAGAACGGCAAGGCCCGCTTGGCCGCCGCGGTGGAAAACCGTCCGCGCCTGCAGCAGATCAGCGAATACCGCGCACGCCTGGCCGCGTTGATGGAACAGCGCAAGCCCGAGTCCGCGCTGGCCGCGCTGCAGCAGTGGTGCCGAGAGGCCGAAGCCAGCGGCAACCGCAAGCTGGCCGAGTTCGCGGCAAGGCTGAAGCGCTATTCGGTGGCGCGGGCTTAGTTTGTGCGATCGTCCATGATCGCTGCGCCATCTGCCTCAAGCTCGCTGGAACGGCATTACTCTTGTGGAGGACCACCGCGGCCATCCTTGGCCTGACTTTCACAACAGCCGCTTCGAACGCTTCGTCAGCGTATGCAAAACCCGCCGCAAGGCGGGTTTTTGTTGTCTGCGGATCGCGTGACACAATCCCCGGCGATGAGTGCCTTGCATCCCGCGCTGCGCGCTGACTGGCTTGTGCTGCGACGCACCGGTGCGGTGGCGTTCGTGCGGATGTTCGGCGCGCCCGTGTTGCTGCTGGCGTGTTGCGTCGCGCTCGCATGCGGCGATTTGTACAAGGGCTACGGTTGGTGCCTGGCGGCAGCGGCATTGCTCGCACTGGGCGGCAGTCATGCGATCGCGCACCAGCGGGTGCGGGATGCCCTGGAGCGATGGCGGCTCGGCTGGTGTGGCGCGCTGCCGATCCCACGTGGCACGACTGCCTGGACTTCGTTGATCGTCACGGCGGTGGCGCTGCTTTTGTCACTCGTGTTCGCCATGTTGCTCCTGTTGATCGTTTCGGCATCCGCTCCGCATCGCGGGGATTTGCGGTACGCGTTGGCAGGCATCGACCTTGCGCTGGTCGTGGGGACGAGCATCGCGATGGTGCGCGCCTTGCGCATCGGTGCGCGCACGAACCATGCAGACGGGATTCGCGAACCGGTGCTGGCGCTGCCGTGGTTGAACGACACGCGCCTGCCGCACCTGCTCGATTGGCAACGCCGCGCGACGCTGGTGCGGTGGCGGCGTGGCGGCAGTTTCGTGATGGTCGGGATCGTGCTGGGCGTGGTGCCGATGGGCGCGCCCATGGTGCCGGTCGCAGGATTGGTGCTGCTGGTGCTGTCATGGTCGTGGCTGGCCGTGGCGATGCGCGCCAGCGCGGATGCCACCACGGACGCAGTGCGCCTGCTTGGCGCGACGCCATTGCACTTCGCTCGCGCCCGGAGGGCTTTGCTTCGCTATCCCGCGGTCGCCGCGTTGTGTGCGCTGGTCTGGATGGCGCTGGGCATCGCACTGCTCCGGGTACGCGTGATCGCGCCGGCATGGATCGTTCTTGCGGGAATCGCGTCGGCGTGGCCAATGCTTCGAATCCTCCGCGCGACGCGCGACACGGATTCCCCGGCATGACGGCTTTGCTGCGAACCACGGCGCTGCGTGTCGCCTACGGCGACGTCCACGTACTCGCCGGCATCGATCTGGAAATCGCGCCTGGCGAATGCGTCGCGCTGATCGGCCCCAACGGCGCGGGCAAGACCACCCTGCTGCATGCCATCGCCGGCATCGCCCCTTTGTGCGACGGTCAAGTCGCCATCGATGGACACGATCTCGCGGAAACGCCGCGCGAGGCGAAGCGGGCGATCGGGCTTGCAATCGACCCGCCAAGCCTTCCGGCGCTGCTGACTGGCCGCGAGTGCCTTGCGCTCGTTTCGAGTGCGCGCGGGCTGCCCTCCATTCCGCCCGCGACGCTTGCGCTGGGCGAAACCTTGTCGCTGACGTCGACGCTGGATCGGCGCGTCGCCAGCTATTCACTGGGGATGCGGCAGAAACTCGGGATCATGCTGGGTTTGATCGGCGAGCCACCCTTGTTGCTGCTGGACGAGCCGTTCAATGGCCTCGATCCACGCAGCGCGCTGGCATTCAAGTCGCACCTTGCAGC
>DATNAW010000134.1:0-18191 GCA_035572335.1 Rhodanobacteraceae bacterium | reverse complement strand
GTCTGGGGTGATGGTGGTGATTACGGCACGCTGAACGGATGGAGCATGACGTTCTGAGCATCAATGCGAAAATTCGAACCGTCAGTCACCGCGCATGACGTTCGATGAAGCCTTGGCCCGGTCGTTCGCGACCGGGCCTTTTTCTTCGCGCACGCTGCTCCGTTCTGCGCACCGCGTGGAGGGCGTTAGCATGCTTGCATTCGTGGAGGACTTGATGGAAGAAGCGAAGCGGCCGGGCGGTTCGCATGCTGCCACGTCCGAAGTGGAGCAACAGCTCCGGCTCGCCGAAGCTGCCGTGCAGACGCACCGGCCGGGTATCGCGGCGCGGATTTACGAGGCGCTACTCGACGCGCATCCCGGCTCCGGCTTTCCTGCGGTCCATGCAAAGCTCGGCTTCGTGTTGGTGGGCCTGCGCAGGTATGCCGAGGCCGCGCCACATTTCGCGCAGGCGCTGGAAAAGCATCCCGATGACGTGCCGGTCCGGGTCGGCCTGGCTTACGCGCTGCAGCGGCAATCCAACTGGTTGGCGGCCGAGGAGCACTACCAGCGCGCATTGGTCCTGCAGCCACAGCATGTGCAAGCCATGCTGGGCTTGGGAACCTGTCTGCGGGCGCGCGGCCATCTGGACGACGCCTGCGCCTGGTACGAGCGGGCCTTGCAGGTTGATCCGGTCTGCATGGATGCCTACCACCTCCTGTCCACGCTAAGGCGTTTTGCCGAAGCCGATCCTTTGCTGGCGCAATGCGAAGCCCAGCAGCCGCGTGTCGCCGCGTTGCCGCCGATCAAGCAGGCGCGTTACTGGTTCGCGCTGGGCAAGATGCGCGAGGACGCCGGGCGCTTCGACGACGCGTTCTCCGCGTATGCCGCGGGCAATCGTGCGCGTGCCGGCTTGTTCGTGCTCGACGAATCGGACGCAGACGCGTGGCTCGAACGCACTTGCGCCGCATTCGACGCGACGCTGCTTTCGGCGCATCCCTGGCGATCGTCCGCGGACGGTCGCGTGCCGGTGTTCGTGGTCGGCATGCCGCGTTCCGGGACCAGCCTGATCGAACAAATCCTCGCCAGCCATCCCGATGTATATGGGGCGGGCGAGATTCCCGACCTGCGGGACGTGCTCGTCGGCGAGCTGGGCGATCCGCACGGCTGGCCCGAACAGGCCGCTCGCCTGTCACGCGAAACCCTGCGCGAAATGGGCGACGCCTACGTCGAACGCGTGTTCCGCCAAGCGCCGCAAGCGACGCACATAGTCAACAAGACCACCCTCAACTATCGCCACGTCGGATTGATCCGGATGCTGTTGCCGCAGGCGCACATCATCCATGCGGTGCGCGATCCGATGGATTCATGTTTTTCCTGTTTCACACACCTGTTCGATGGGGACAACCTGCCTTACAGCTACGACCTGCAAACGCTTGGACGCTATTACGTTCGCTACGCGAAGCTCATGCAGCATTGGCGCGCCGTCGTGCCCGATGCAATGCTCGATGTCCGTTACGAGGAAGTCGTGCGCGACACGGAAGGACAGGTGCGCCGGATGCTCGATCATCTGAGGCTCGAATGGAACACGGCCTGCCTGGATTTCCATCGCAACCGGCGCGTGGTCGAGACCGCCAGCCGCGCCCAGGTTACGCAACCGATCTATCGAGGCTCGGTCGCGCGCTGGCGGCGTTTCGAGAAGCACCTGCAGCCACTGACGGAACTGGTCGCGCCCTGGCGTTGAGGTGTTGGCGGCTGCACGCCCTCATGGGCCCGGTTCGAAGCGGTTTGCCGCACGGTTCTTGCGCACGTGCTCCGGATTCCAGATGCGTCCGTTCATCGCGATCCACACGCCATCGCCCAACGATTGCACCGCGCCCACCGCGCAGCCGATGTTGAACACCGCGTCCGAGCCCTGGAAGCGCGCCGGGTTCAGCGCGCCGGTCAGCACGATGGTCTTGCCTGCGAGTCCCGCCAGCGCGCGCGCGGTTTCGACCATGGTGTCGGTGCCGTGGGTGATGAGGATGTGCCGGTGCGGCTGCTGCTCCACCGCGGCCCGGATCGCGGCGCGGTCGGCATCGGTCATCTCGAGGCTGTCCTTGCGCAACACGGGCACCACGTCGAACGCGAATGCGACGCCCAGCTGGGCCAGGATCTCGCCGATCTGCGGCGCGCCGATCTGGTAGTCGGACTTGGCGTCGAAGTACACCTTGTCGATGGTGCCGCCGGTGGTGATCACGGTCAGGTGCTGCATCGCGGCGTATCCTCGGGCGGGTGGAACCTTGAATTATTGCAGCGTGTCTCAGCTTCGTCATTGCCGCTCCGATGTCGCCCCCCGCCGGCATGCGCTGGCGGCCCGTGCATGGCATAATCCGCCGTCTTTTGGGCAGAAAGCCGCCTTGCGGCCGCCCCGCAACCGAGAGTCCCGCATGTTGTCAACGATCATCGCCGCCGCCGCGGCGCCGGCCGCGCAGGCAAGTTCGAGCGCGCCAGCCACGCCCGGCAGCTTCTTCGATTCGCCGATCATCCTCATTTACGTGGTGGTGATCGCGGCGTTCTATTTCTTCTTCATCCGCCCGCAATCGAAGCGCCAGAAGGAACAGCGCAAGATGATCGCCGACCTGGCCAAGGGCGACGAGGTGATCGCCGCCGGCATCCTGGGCCGCGTGGAAAACGTCGGCGAACATTTCCTCACCCTCGAAATCGCCGACAACGTGCAGATCCGGGTGCAGAAGGGCGCCGTCGCGACCGTCGTGCCCAAGGGCACGATCAAGTCGTCCTGAGCCCCGTGGCCCTCCACCTTCGCGCATAACGCAGCATCCCGTACCCATGATCGACTTTCCCCGCTGGAAATACTGGCTGGTCGGCATCGCGATGGTGCTCGGCCTGCTGTACGCCGCGCCCAACGCGTTCCGCCCGCAGCCGGCCGTGCAGATATCGCCGAACCACGACGCCCGGATCGACGCCACGCTGCAGAAGCAGGTGGCCGCCGATCTCGACAAGGCCAGGATCCCGTACGAGGACATCACCGTCGGCAAGGACCGCATGCTGGTGCGCTTCACCAACACCGAAGTGCAGCTGCAGGGTTCCGACACGCTGCGCCTTGCGCTGGGCGACAACTACACGGTGGCGCTGAACCTCGCGACCACGGTGCCGCACTGGCTGCAGGCCATCGGCGGCCGCGCGATGCCGCTGGGCCTCGACCTGCAGGGCGGCGTGCACTTCCTGATGGCAGTCGACCAGGATGCGGTGCTGAAGAAACAGCAGCAGCGTTACCTCGACGACATCCGCTCGCTGCTGCGCCAGAAGCAGATTCCGTACGACGTGGTTTCGCAGAGCGGCGACGGCGTGCAGGCGGTGTTCAAGACTTCCGATGACCGTGACAAGGCGACCAGTGCGATCACCACGGATACGACCGACCTCAATCTTTCCGACAGCCGCACGCCGGGCGGTGGCTACGCGCTGCTGGCCACGATCAAGCCGGACGTGCTGCAGAAACTCGCGCAAACCACCATTACCCAGAACGTCACCACGCTGCGCAACCGCGTCAACGAACTCGGCGTGTCCGAACCGTTGATCCAGCAGCAGGGCGAATCGCGCATCGTGGTGGAACTGCCGGGCGTGCAGGACACCGCCGAAGCCAAGCGCGTGCTCGGTGCTGTGGCGACACTGGAATACCACGCCGAGGACGAAAGCGTGAACGCGCAGGAAGCCGCGCGTACCGGCAACGTGCCGCCCGACGATCGCCTGTATTACATGAAGGACGGCCGTCCGGTGGTGCTGAAGAAGCGCATCATCGTCAGCGGCGACGAACTGGTCGATGCCTCGCAGGGCTACGACCAGCAGACCGGCATGCCCGACGTCAACGTGACGCTCAACTCCGCCGGCGCGCGCAAGATGCTGGACTTCACCACCAGCAACGTCGGCAAGCGCATGGGCGTGGTGTACATCGAGCAGACGCCCGAAGTGAAGATGGTGGATGGCAAGGAAGTCCACACCTCCAAGACCACCGAGACCGTGCTCAACGACGCCGTGATCCAGGGCGTGTTCGGCAAGAAGTTCCAGACCACCGGCCTCTCGCAGCAGGAAGCGCAGACGCTGTCCCTGATGCTGCGTTCGGGTTCGCTGGCAGCGCCCATGCAGATCGTCGAAGAACGCGTGATCGGTCCGAGCCTGGGCCAGGACAATATCCGGAAGGGCGAACGCGCGGTGATCCTGGGCCTCGTGCTGGTGCTGATCGCGGCTGCGTTCTACTACCGTCTGTTCGGCCTCGTCGCCGACGTCGCGCTGACCTTTAACCTGCTGATCCTGATCGCGGTGATGTCC
Organism: Rhodanobacteraceae bacterium; assembly: GCA_035572335.1. GTDB lineage: Bacteria > Pseudomonadota > Gammaproteobacteria > Xanthomonadales > Rhodanobacteraceae > 66-474. The sequence goes on along the minus strand of DATNAW010000134.1, from coordinate 13,889 downwards.
GCGGTCGGCGTGACGCTGACGATGCCGGGCATCGCCGGTATCGTGCTGACGCTCGGCATGTCGATCGATGCGAACGTGCTGATCTGCGAACGCATCCGCGAAGAACTGCACCACGGATCGACGCCGCTCGCGTCGATCCGCGCCGGTTACGAAAAGGCCTGGTCGGTGATCCTCGATGCCAACGTCACCCACTTGCTCGCGGCACTGGGCCTGGTGACGGTGGGTGCCGGCGCGATCAAGGGCTTCGGCATCACGCTCGGCATCGGCATCCTGACCTCCCTGTTCACGTCGGTAACCATGACCCACGCGATCACCGCGTTGATCCATGGCGGCCGCAAACGCAAGCTCAAGACGCTCTGGGTGTGATGGCTCGTCCGTCACGCAAACCCTCGCCAGCCACATTTAGCGAAGACCCATGGAACTTTTCCACCGCGACCTGAACATCGACTTCCTCGGCATGCGCAAGGTCAGCATCGTCATTTCGACGATCCTGATCCTGGTATCGATCTGGGCCGTCGCCGTGAAGGGGCTGAACTACGGCCTCGATTTCACCGGCGGCATCCTGATCCAGGTGAATTACGAGCAGCCGATCGACGTGGGCGACGTGCGCGCCTCGCTGGAGAAGGCCGGGTACGAGCATGCAGTGGTGCAGAGCCTGGGCGGTACCCGCGAAATCTCGATCCGCCTGCAGCCGCCGAAAGCCGATGCCAAGGAAAGCCCCGACAAGGTGGCGACCGCGGTGTCCAAGCAGGTGCTGGCCGCGCTGGCAGCCGGGCATCCGGGCGTGAAGCTTGCGCAGCCGCCGGATTTCGTCGGCCCCGAAGTCGGGCAGGAACTGAAGACCAGCGGCATCTATGCGGCGATCGTGGTGATCCTGGGCATCACGGTTTACCTGGGCGTGCGCTTCGAAAAACGCTTCGCGTTCGCCGCGGTCGCCAGTGAATTCCACGACACCGTGATCACGCTGGGCATCATCGCGCTGGTGCAGCGCGAATTCGACATGACGGTGCTCGCGGCCGTGCTGGCCGTCATCGGTTACTCGATCAACGACAAGGTCGTGGTGTTCGACCGCGTGCGCGAACTGTTCCGCCTGACGCGCAAGGCCGACACGCCGCAGATCCTCAACCGCGCGATCAACAATACGCTGTCGCGAACCATCATCACCTCGGTGTTCACCGCGATCACGATGGCCTCGCTCGGGTTGTTCGGCGGTCCCGCCGTGCACGGTTTCGCGATCACCATGCTGATCGGCATCCTGGTCGGCACGCTCTCGTCGATCTTCTTCGCCAGTCCAATGCTGCTGTGGCTGGGCGTCTCGAAGAAGGACCTGATGCCGGTGACGCGCGAGAATCCCGAGCTCGCACGGCGTCCGTAAGCGCGGCCGCGCTGGACTGCGCCGATGCCTGTCGCCACGAACCGCCATCTCGGCCACGCCGGCGAGGCGTACCCCGAAGCGTTCTATGTTCGCGCGGGCGAGCGCAGTTTCATTTCCACCCTGCATTCCCAGGGCGCCTGGCAACCCGGCGAACAACATCTGGCTCCAGCTTCCGGTCTGGTGCTGGCGGAGATCGAACGCCGTCTTCCCAGCGACAAACTGGTGTCGCGTGCGTCGTTCGACGTGCTGGGGGTGATCCACTCCGGCGAATTCACCATCGATGTCGACGTGGTGCGGCCCGGCAAGACCATCGAACTGCTCGAAGCCAGCATGCGGCATGGTGACGTGACCAGCATCCGTGCACGCGTCTGGCGCCTCGTGGCCACGGACACGACGAGCGTGCAAGGCGTCGAATGGGCGCCGATGCCGCCGCCCGATGCCATGCGTCCGCTGGCGTTTTCATCGATCTGGGAGGGCGGTTACATCGATTCGCTGGAGGCGCGCCAGGACGCAGATGCCCGGCCGGGCCGCGGCCGCAGTTGGCTGCGCACCCGCTGTCCACTCGTGGACGGAGAACCCGATCCACCCGTCGCGGGTTTCCTGAAGCTCATCGATACCGCCAATGGACTGGTCGTCCGCGAGCGCCCGGGCAGCGTGTTCTTCGCCAACGTGGACCTCACGGTGCACTTCTTTCGCCAGCCGCAAGCGGGGTGGGTAGGCCTGGATACACGCGTCAACTTCGGCCCGACGGGGCTCGGAGAAACGTTCTCCGTCCTGAGCGACATCCACGGGCCGGTCGGCACCGCCGCGCAAAGCCTGACGGTACGCGTCGGGAATAGATGACGGCGCGAAGGCCTGCATTCTCCGGGTCGGGCAATCGTCGGTCGGCATCACTAACATCGCAGCATTTTCTCGAACGGGAATCGTCGTGGCACGCGTGCGCTATCTGCATCTGGATGTGTTCCCGGCCAGCCCTGGCGGCGGCAACCACCTCGGCGTGGTGCTCGACGCCGCGCAATGGAGCAGCGCCGCGATGCAGCGCTTCGCGCGCTGGAACAACCTCGTGGAAACCACGTTCGTGCTCGCGCCGACGCAGCCAGAAGCCGGTTATCGCGTGCGCATCTTCACGCCCAGTCAGGAAATCGCATTCGCCAGTCACCCCAGCGTCGGCAGCGCCCACGCGGTGCTTGAATGCGGGTTGGCGCAGCCGCGGAACGGCCTGCTATGGCAGGAGTGCGGTGCGGGCGTGTTGCCGGTGCGCGTGGAGGGCGAGGGCGCCCCGCGTCGCCTGTTGCTTCGGCCGCCGCCGGAACGGATCATCGGCACCGGGCTCGATGCGCATCCGTTGCTGGCGGCGACCTTGCAGGGCGTCTCCCTTGGCCGCTTGCCTCCCGCATTGGTCGAGGGCGGACGCAAGTGGTGGCTGGCGGAAATCGCGGACGAAGCAACGTTGCGCGCATGGAATCCCGATCATGCCGCGATCGGCGCGCTCGCACGCGCCACCGACAGCCTGGGTCTGTGTGTCTTCGCGCGCCGGACGTCAGCCGTTCCCGAACTGGCCGTGCGCGCTTTCCCTGCGGGTGTCGGCATTACCGAAGACCCGGCATCCGGTGCAGCGAACGGTCTGGTCGCGGCTTGGCTCGCGAACGCGGAGCCCGCGGGACCATTCGCGTGCGGCTATGTCGTGAGCCAGGGACGCGAAGTCGGCCACGACGCGGAACTCATCATCCGCATCGAAGGCGGCGACATCTGGGTCGGCGGCCGTACGCACACCGTCGTCAGCGGAACGCTCGACTGGAATATCGAGTGAGCGCGCGAGACGGCGGCTCTCGTTCGGCAAGCCGTTGCAGCCCTACCCCGTCCGATGCGAATCCGGATCGGAACCTTGCCTCACTCGCAGCGGAATTGCACGGTCGCGCGGGCCAGCTTGCCGGGTGCGGCGAGCGTGCCGGCGGTGGCATCGTTTTCATTGGAAGCGATCACGACGGCCGATTTGTCGCGGTGCTTGCAATACGCGTCGGCTTGCTCGACAAGCTTGGCCTTCTCCTCGGCGCCGCTCAGATGCGCGGACGAACCCGTGACCCAGAACGCTCCGTCATGCGCAGGCATGACGAACGAGGTTGTTCCGCATCCGGCCAGCGCAACGGCCCCCAGGCAAATTGCAAAGCGTAGAGACACGGTTGTTACCCTCTCTTCGACAATGGTTTGAGGTTGGATCGCCAGCGCGCAAGGTACACCCGATCGGGTCCCGCCGTCGGGCCGGTGGAGAAGATCTCACCGCAACGCCAGGAAATCCGGGCTCACCGCCATCCGCACGGCATCGAGGCGCGGGCGTGCCTTCGCCAATGCGGCCAGGGTTGTGTCGCGTGCCGTTTCCGCGCTCGCGATTTCTTCCGCGGAAACCGACGCATTGATTGCGGCCAGCGCCTGCAGGCGCTGCACGCGCGCGTCGAGCGCGGTGCGTGCCTGCGCGACGGCTGCGCCGATGATGTCGAGCGCGCGCTCGGCGGCCAGGACATCCGCTTTTTCCAGCATCGGCGGCACCAGTTGCGCGAGATAGCGGCGGTAGCGCGAGATGTCCAGCGCGCGTTCGCGCGCGCGCGCAAGTGAAGCGGCGGATGGCGTGTAATCGCGCGCGGCCAGGCGCGAATCGACGCAGACCGCGAGCGGCGTCGGCGGCAGGTGCCGCTGGGTGTCGAGCTTCACGTCCGCGACGCATTCAACCACGTACACGGCTTCCAGTACCACGCTGCGCGCGGGCAGGGCAGCATCCACCAGCAACGCGGCGTTGCCGGGTTCGCCGGTCAGCAGCAGATCGAACGCGCCCGCGACCAGTGGATGATCCATGCGCAGCAGGTCGAGTTCCTCGCGCGCGAGCGCCAGTGCACGATCGAAGGTGACGCGGCGCGGACCCTCGGTGAACCCGGCCAGCGCATCGGTGGAAAGGAATTCCGGGTCAAGCACGATGCTGCCGTCGCCGAGGTCCTCGGCGTGCACGCCGAACGGTTCGAAGCATTCCTGCGTCAACGCGTGGGCCGATTCATCGCCGTCGGCTTCGCGCATCGCGGCGAGCAGCGATGCGCCGCCGGCATGTCGCGTCGCCAGTTCCAGCAGGCGGTCGCGGCCAGCGCGGATCGCTTCGGAAAGTTCGGCGTGTGCGCTTGCCGTCGCGGCGACCAGCGCATCGAGTTCGGGATCGTCCGCTTCGTCCGTGGCCGCGTGCGCGCGCGCAATGCGCACGACCTCCGCACCGAATCGGCGCAGCAGTTCGCGCCCGTCCGCCGGACACTCGCGCAGCACGCGCGTGCCGTCGGCGTGCCAGCGCAGCAGCACTTCCTGCGCGCTGCCCGGCATCGACGGCACGTGCAGGACGACCGGATGCCGCTGGCCGATGCGGTCGAGCCGTCCGATGCGCTGTTCGATCAGGTCGGGATCGAGCGGCAAATCCCACAACACCAGCCGGTGCGCGAACTGGAAATTGCGGCCTTCCGAACCGATTTCCGAGCACAGCAGCAACCGCGCGCCATCGGCTTGCGCGAACCACGCCGCCGCGCGGTCGCGTTGCAGCAGCGTCATGTCGGAATGGAAGCTGGCGAGGGCGGCGCCAGTGCGCGTGCGCAGTGCGGCGTCGATGGCCTCGACCTTGGCGCGGCTGGTGGCGATCAGCAGGAACTTGTCGTCGTGGTGCGCGCCCAGCAGCTGCACCAGCCAAGCGATCCGCGGATCGGCGCCGTAGTCGAACGCGCGCGGCGCGGCGCCGTGCATGTCGTCCTCGAATTCCGCGAGCAGGCGGTCGCGTTCGGATTCGCCCATGTCGAAACCGGTCACTTCGGCCGCGAGCACGCGTTCGGGAAAGCCGCCCACCGCGGCGCGGCGGTTGCGGTACATCACGCGTCCGGTGCCGTGGCGGTCGATCAGCGCGGTGAGCAATGCGTCGGCGCGCTCGGGATACGCGGCCACCAGCACGTGCAATGCAGGGTCATGCGGAAAGCGTGCGCGAAGTGCTTCGCGTTCGCGCGCATCCAGCGGCGCCGCGTCGGCGATGCGCTCGGCGAGTGGGGAAAGCGCCGCGTAGTCGCCGGCTTCGGCGAGGTAGCGGTCGAGGTCGTTGAAGCGCGCCGGATCGAGCAGGCGCAGGCGCGCGAAGTGCGCGCGGCGACCGAGTTGTTCGGGCGTCGCGGTCAGCAACACCACGCTGGGAGCCGCTGCGGCCAGAGCCTCGATTGCGCGGTATTCGGGGCTCGGATTTTCGGGCGTCCATTCCAGGTGATGCGCCTCGTCCACGACCAGCATGTCCCAGCCCGCGCTGAGCGCCTGTTCTCGCCTCGCGCCTTCGCGCGCCAGCCACGCGAGCGAAACGATCGCGAGCTGGTCGTCAAGGAACGGATTGTGCCCGGGATCGGCGGCCTCGGTCGCGGTGCAGCGCTCTTCGTCGATGATCGCGAAGGCGAGCTGGAAACGCCGGCGCATTTCGACGAACCATTGCACCAGCAGCGCGTCGGGCAGGACGACCAGCACGCGCGTGGCGCGGCCGGTGGCCAGCATGCGCGCGACCAGCATGCCGGCTTCGACGGTCTTGCCGAGGCCTGCCTCGTCGGCCAGCAGCGCACGCGGGTGCTCGCGTTCCATGCAGGCGGCGACCACGCCCAACTGGTGCGGCAGCAGGTCGATGCGCGCGGAAAGAATGCCCCACGCCGCGGAGCCGCGCGCGGCTGCACGCGCGAGCAGCGCCCGCTTGCGGAGTTCGTATACGTGCGGCTTGTCCACGCGCGCGGACATCAGCCGCGCATCGGCCTGCGACAGCGATTGCTCGTCGTCGAGCTGGCCTTCGATGAGTTCGCGTTTTTCGCCGGAGTACACCAACAAACCGTCGCGCAGGTCGATGCGTTCGACCACGAACGAGACGCCGCGCCCGGCGATGCGCTGGCCCACGCGGAAAGCCGCGCGCGCGAGCGGAGCACCCTGCGTCGCGTAATTGCGCACCACGCCGGATTTGGCGAACAGCACCTGCAGCGCGCGTTCGTCGCAGCGCAGGACCGTCCCGAGCCCGAGTTCGGGTTCCGCCTCGGAAACCCAGCGTTGGCCCGGGATGTAGTTCATCGCAGCTTTTGCCGTTGGTGAAAGCTGCGTATTATCGCGCGTCGTGGTGCTCGGTGCCGAACGCGGTTCGATTCACGTCTGCGCCCACTGGCGCAATAAATTGTGATAGACGCCGGTGAGCTGCCTGACCGCATCCGCATCGGCGCCGCCCGCGGTGAGCTGGCGGATGGCGGTGTCGAGTTGCAGCAGCGTGCGGCGTTGCGCTTCATCGCGGACCAGGCTCTGGATCCAGAAGAACGCAGCCACGCGCGCACCACGCGTCACCGGCTCGACGCGATGCAGGCTCGAGGCCGGATACACGATGGCGTCGCCCGCAGGCAGTTTGATTTCGTGCTCGCCGTAGGTGTCGTCCACGATCAACTGCCCGCCGTCGTAGCTTTCCGGATCGGCGAGGAACACCGTGCAGGCGATGTCGCTGCGCAACTGGCTGCCGTCGGCCAAGGCCATCACGGCGCCGTCGACGTGCGCGCCGTAGGTGCCGCCGCCGGTGTAACGGTTGAAGCGCGGCGGCAGGATCTTCACCGGCAGCGTGGCGGCGTGGAATTGCGGATGACGTGCGCACGCGGCCAGTACTTCGCGGCCGAGTTCCGCGCGCAGCGGTGACCCGTCCGGCAATTGCTGGTTGCGCTTGACCAGCGCGCCTTGCGGACCGACCGTTTCGCGGCCATCAATCCACTCTGCGGCAGCGAGCTTCGCGCGGATGCGCTCGACGGCCGCGCTGTCAAGCAGGTTTTCAATGTGCAGCAGCATGGGTGTCGATCTCGCTCGTATCACTCAAGGTGCTACAAACGCACGCCAAAGCGTCCCAGTGTCCAGACCATCGCGAAATAAAGTCCCACGGTGATGGCGCAGGACGCTCCCAGCGCAGACCAGAATGCCATGCCGCTCTTGAGAAGTGCCGGGAAAATGAGGAACAGCGGCAATGCGGCAAGCACCAGCCAGAAGATGCCGTGTGAAAGGGTGATCACCGTCTGGGAGTTCCCCGTGCTGCGGTAAATCCAGATGAATGCGAGCAGCGACGTCAGTGGCAGGGATGCGAGCGCGGCTCCCCAGAAAGAGCTGCGTCTTCCCAACTCGGAAACGGCTACGACAAGGACAACCGTGACGAGCACGTTGATTGCATATTGCAGCATCGTTTGCGGCCCGCAGGGTTTTCGCGATCAGTAATGGATGTTCAGCGTCAGCATGGCCGAGCGCGGCGCGCCAGGCGTGTAGCGGTAGCCGCTCTTGTTGATCGCGGCGACGTAATCCTTGTCGAACAGATTGTAGACGTTGAGTTGCAGCGACGCGTGGCGGTTGATGCCGTAGCTGGCCATCGCGTCCAACACCCAGTAGGCCTCGGTGAAGGCCGGCGTCCCAACGGCGCCGTCGTGGCCGCGCTGCATCTCGCCCGAATAGCGCGCGCCGGCGCCGAGCGTGAGGCGGTGAGGCAGGCGCCAGGTGCTCCACGTCGTGAACGAGCTGCGCGGCGTGTACGCCAGCATGCCGGAGCCATTGGTCGCGGGCGCGGAAGACGTGGTCGCGCTGCTGACGATGCAGCAATCCGCGCGCGTGTCCATGAAGGTGTAGCCGGCGCTGACCGCCCAGTGCGCGGTGATCTGCCCGACCGCGCCGAGCTCGAGGCCTTGCACGCGTTCGTGGCCGATCTGGTAGTACTGCAGGTCGACGGGGTCCTGTGCGACGAGATTGCTGACGACAGTGCGGAACAATGCCGCGGTCAGCCGCAACTGGTCGCCGGACACGTTCCACTTGGTGCCGACTTCCACCGTGCGTGCCCTCTCGGGATCGAAGATCGGGTTGTCGGCGCTGCTCGCCGACGCATTGAACGCGAGGCTGTTGCCACCGGGCGGTTCGGCGCCGGTCGCGAAGTTGGCATACACGGTGCCATTGGCGGCAGGCTTGTAAACGAGGCCGATTTTGTAGCTCGCGAGACGGCCGCCCCTGTCGGCATCGAGGCCCGGCACCGGCGTGCCGTTCGGCAGGGTGCCGCAGGCGGGCGTGCCGCGCCCGCCGCACGCGACCACGCTGTCGAAGTCGGTGCTGTAGTGATCGAGCCGGCCGCCGGCCACGAGCATCCAGCGTTCGCCGACCTTCATGGCGTCGAAGGCGTAAACGCCGGCGGTGTCGGTGCGGGCGCGGCTCCAGGCGCCGTTGTCGCCGGCGACGAGTCCGGTCGCGGTATCGGGGTCCGGGTCGTACAGGTTTGCGGGCGACCATGCACTGCCGTCCAGCGCGGCGTAGCCTCCGGTGGCGAGTTGCTCGCGCGTCAATTCGATGCCGGTGCTGAGGTTGTGCGCGACGTCGCCGGTGTTGAAGTTGACGGTGAAGTTAAGCTGGTTGGTGAGGATGCGATTGGTCTGGTCCTTGAAGTTCGGATTGCTGCGCGCGATCGTCCAGGTCGAGGGAGCAAGCGGATCGGGCGTCAGAACGTTGGCCGCGCTGCCCATGAACGAGGTCAGCAGGTAGTTCTCGTAAGTGCGGCCCCAGCGCAGCGTGTCGCACAGCGCCAGGTCGTCGGAAAAGTCGTGGTGCACGATCAGCGTTGCCATGTCGGACTTGACGTGGTCATGGTCGGCGACGGTGCCGTAGAAATTGGATGGGTCGACCTTCGGTGCGTCGGAAAGGAACGGGCGCGTCGGATCGGGCGACGAATAACCCGGCAGGCCGATCGTCGGCACGCCGCCGTCGGGCACGTTGTCTTGGGTGATGTGCAGGAAATCGAGATACACGGTAGTCGGCGTGCCGAGTCCGAACGCCAGCGATGGGGCGACGCCCCAGCGGTCGTTCTTCACGTCGTCGCGACCGGGCATGCCGCTGTCCTGGTCCATCAGGTTGAGGCGGAACGCCGCGTGCCCGCCGATCACCTGGTTCATGTCGGCCGCGCCGCGCTTCTGGTTCCAGCTGCCGTAGCCGAGCGTCGCCAACGCGTGGTTGTCCAGCAGCGGCTGCTTGCTGACCATGTTGATCGCGCCGGTCGGCGTGGTGCGGCCGTATACGGTGCCGTCCGGGCCCTTGATCACCTCCACCTGTTCGGTGTCGAACACGTCGCGCGAGATCGAACCGAGGTCGCGCACGCCGTCGACGAAGATGCTGCCCGACGCATCGAAGCCGCGCATGTAGACGGCGTCGCCCGTCGAAGTGCTGCCGTTCTCGCCGACGAAGAAGGTGCCGACGCCGGGGCTGTTGCGCAGCGCCTCGGTGAGCGTGGTCGCGCCCTGCTGCTGGATGATCTGCTTGCCGATGACGTTGATGGTCTGCGGCGTGTCGAGCAACGGCTGGGTGAATTTGGAGGATTGCACCGCGTCGATCTTGTAGGCGACGCGCTTGCCGGTGACGGTGATGGTGGGCAGTTGCGTCGGCGCGCCCGAAGCCTCTGGCGAAGACGGCGCGCCGGATGCAAGTGCGGGCAGGCCAAGCGCGATGCCGGTCATCAGCGTGGACAAGGCGAGAGGGCGGGAGCCGTTGCGGAAGGAACGGTGCTTGCGACACTTGATGCCTTGCATGGACGTGCGGACCTTGTTGTTGCGGCAACCGCCCGCGCGGGCCAATGGCCTGGCGGAATGCGCTCCCCATCGATGCGCACATTGCCTGTTTGTTGTCGTGGGCCCACGCGGACGTGCGTTCGCGGGCCGGATGCGCAGGCGATACTAAGACAAATGCGAACGATTCGCAATAACTGTCTCAAATAGGGTTGGCATCCGCGCATTCGATGGCAGGCGCGACGGCATGACGGCACAAAAAAAGCGCCGCACGAAGTGCGGCGCTCGAAAGGTGGAACGTGTTGCGGGTGCTTACCAGATCTTGACCGGATTCGGGCGATCCATCTTGTCGCCGGGCTTGCACTGGAACGTCTGCGCGAACTGCGGCATGTTGGCGGCCGTGGCGAAGGCGCGGATCTTCGCCGGCGCGTGCGGATCGATGTTGAGATACAACTCCGCGGTCTTGTCGCGCGACGTGCCTTCCCACACGCGGGCCGAGCTGAGGAAGAAGCGCTGGTCTTCGGTCATGCCGTCGATCTTCGCGTCGGCTTCCTGCGGGTTGGCCTTCAGCGCGGTCTGCAGCGCGGTGTAGGCGACGTTGAGTCCGCCGAGATCACCGATGTCCTCGCCAAGCGTCAGCCGGCCGTTGACGCGCAGGTCGGGCTTGCCCGGGATCGGTGCGTAGCTGTCGTATTGCTTGACCAGCGCATCGGCGCGCGCGTCGAACGCCTTCTTGTCCTGCGGCGTCCACCAGTTCTCGCGGTTGCCGTGGCCGTCGAACTGGCTGCCCTGGTCGTCGAAGCCATGGCTGGATTCGTGGCCGATCACGAAACCGATGCCGCCGTAGTTCACCGCGTCGTCGCCCTTGGCATAGAAGAACGGCGGCTGCAGGATCGCGGCCGGGAAGTTGATGGTGTTGGTGGACGGGTCGTAGTACGCGTTGATCGTCTGCGGCGTCATGCCCCATTCCTTGCGGTCCGTGGGCTTGCCGATCTTGCTGATGTCGTAGTGGTAGTTGTACTTCGACGCCGCTTCGAGGTTGGCGTACCAGTTGCCGGTCTGGATATTGAGGCCCGACCAGTCGCGCCACTCGCCTTTGTCGGGATAACCGATCTTGGGCAAGAACAACGACCACTTTTCGAGCGCCTTCTTCTTGGTTTCCGCGCTCATCCAGTCGAGGTTCTCGATGTGTTCCTTGAGCGCCGCGCGCACGTTGGTAACCAGTTCTTCGGCGCGCTGTTTGGCTTCCGGCGGGAAGTACTTGGCGACGTACAGTTCGCCGAGGCCCATGCCCATCGCGTGGTTGACGGAACCGACCACGCGCTTCCAGCGGTCCTTCTGCTGCGGCTGGCCGCCGAGCGTCTTGCCGTAGAAGTCGAACTGGTTGTCCTGGAACGCCTGGCTCAGCGCCGGCGAAGCATCGTTGATCAGGTGGAACTTCAGGTAGGCCTGCCATTGCGAAGCCGGCGCGGTCGCGAGCAGCTTGTCGAACTCGGCCATGAACTTCGGCTGCGACAGCGAGAAGCCCTTGCCCACGTCCACGCCCTGGGCCTTGAAGAAGTTTTCCCAGTTGAAGTGCGGCGTGATCTTGTCGGCTTCGGCGACGGTGACGAAGTGGTATTCATTGTCGAGGTTGCGCAGATCGACCGGCGACAGCGAGGCCTTGGCCAGCTCGGTTTCGAACTTCATCACCTCATCGGCCTGCTTCTGCGCATCGGCGTCCGGCGTGCCGGCCAGCGCCAGCGACTTGGCGATGTACTTCACGTAGGCGTCGCGGATGTCCTTGTACTTCGGCGACAGGTAGTAGTCGCGCGTCGGCAGGCCCAGGCCGTCCTGGAACACGTAACCGATCTGCTTGGTCGCGTCCTTGAAATCCGCGCCCGAGCCGAAGTTGAAGACGTAGCTGTCGCCGTTGTTGAAGCTGGTGTTGATGAAGTCGGCGATGTCGGACGGTGTCTTCAGGCCATCGATCGCGGCCAGCTGCGGCTTGATCGGATCGTAGCCAAGCTTGTCGATCGCGGCGGTGTCCATGCCGGCGTCGTAGAGATTGCCGAGCTTCTGTTCCACCTCGCTGCCGGTGTGGTTCCTGGCATCGTACGCAGCGGTTTCCAGCAACGCTTTCTGCTGCAACAGGCTCTTCTCGTGCAGGATGCCGAACGCGCCCCAGCGCGTCTGGTCGGCCGGGATCGGGTTGGCCGTGTTCCATTTCGAGTTGACATACTGGTCGAAGTCGTTGCAGGGGTTGTACTGGTCGTCCAGCGTGAAGGCGATCGGCTGGTCGGCCGGGATTGCCACCGTCGAAGCCGGCGCCGGTGCCGCGGCGGTGTGCGCGGGTGCGGGCGCCGACGCCGATGCCGCGGGCGCCGATGACGCCTGGTTCGACGCGTTGTTGCTGCAGCCGGAAATGGCGAGCGCCGCGCCAATAGCCAGCGCGATCGGTGTCAGAAGATGCTTGTGCATGGATACGTCCTTACGTTGCGAGTCGGAGAGCGGGCACCGCGCGCGTGCGCGACGGAGTCCCCGATTGTGCCAGCACCGGCCTGGCGTGGCGCAACACCCTGCCGAAAGTCATGCGCGGTGCATTGTGCTGCGGGCAAATGCCTGCATACTGCGGCGACTTCGTACTCAGGAGATCGCATGGATATCGTGTTTCACGGCGCGGCGGGGGAGGTGACGGGTTCGTGTCACCTGGTTGAAGTCGCCGGCAGGCGCATGCTGCTGGACTGCGGGATGATCCAGGGGGACCGCAAGGCCGACGAGCGCAACGCCGCGGATTTCCCGTTCGATCCGGAATCCATCGACGTGCTGGTGTTGAGCCACGCGCATATCGACCACTCCGGGCGCGTGCCGCTGCTGGTGAAGCGCGGCTTCTCGGGGCCGATCTACACGCATCCCGCAACCATCGATCTCGCCACGATCATGCTGGCCGATTGCGCGAACATCGCGATGATCGACGCCGAGCACGACAACCGCCATTTGCAGCCCGGACAGAAACCTTCGGTGCCGCTGTACACGCAGGACGACGTGGATGCGGCGACGAAATCAATGCGGCCGGTCGAATACGGTGCGCCCACGGAAATCCTGCCGGGCGTGCGCGTGACGTTGCGCGATGCGGGACACATCCTCGGTTCGGCGACGGTCGAAATCGATGTCGATGAACATGTTGATCAACCGGGTGCGGCACGCAAGCTGGTATTCACCGGCGACCTCGGCCCGAACGGCACGCCGATCCTGTGCGATCCCGCGCCGGTGCCCGCGGCCGACCTGGTGGTGATGGAATCGACCTACGGCGATCGCCTGCACAAGTCGCGCGAGGACACCATCGCGGAACTCGCGTCGATCTTCGCCGCCGCGCACAAGGACGGCGGCAACGTGGTGATTCCCGCGTTCGCGGTCGGGCGCACGCAGGAACTGTTGTATTTCTTCGCCGAACATTTCGATGCGTGGAACCTTGGCGCGTTCAAGCTGTTCCTCGACAGCCCGATGGCGATCCGCGTGACCCAAGCCTACGACCGCCACGAGGATTTGTTCGATGCCGACGCGAAGAAGCTGTGGGCCTCGCGTCCGAATCCATTGAAGCTGCCCAACCTCACGCTTACCGCCGATGGCGAGGCATCGCGCAGGATCAACGACATCCACGACCATGCCGTGATCATCGCAGGCTCCGGCATGTGCACGGGTGGACGCATCCGCCACCACCTGCGCCACAACCTCGCCAATCCCTCCGCGCACATCGTGTTCGTCGGTTACCAGGCAACGGGCACGCTGGGGCGCATCATCATGCAGGGCGCCAAACACGTGCGCCTGTTCGGTGACGACATTCCGGTGCGCGCGCACGTGCACACGGTCGGTGGTTTGTCGGCGCATGCAGACAAGGACGGCTTGTCGGCGTGGTACGGCAAGATCGCCGGGCATCCGCCGGTGTGCCTGGTGCA
>DATNAW010000133.1:0-3996 GCA_035572335.1 Rhodanobacteraceae bacterium | reverse complement strand
TTCAGCTTGAGGATGTTGTGCACGGTCAGGCCGTACTTGAGGCAGTGCACGCCGCCGGCGTTCTCGGCCACGTTGCCGCCGATGGTGCAGGCGATCTGCGACGACGGATCCGGCGCGTAGTACAGACCGTACGGCGCCGCGGCTTCGGAAATGGCGAGATTGCGCACGCCGGGTTGCACCCGCATCGTGCGGTTGACCGGATCGATGTCGAGGATCGACATGAACCGCGCGAGGCTCAGCAGCAATCCGTCGCCGAGGGGCAGTGCCCCGCCGGACAAACCGGTGCCGGCGCCGCGCGCCACCACCGGCACGCCGCGTTCATGGCAGACACGCATGATTTGCTGCACCTGCCCGATGGTGCGCGGCAGTACGGCGACCATCGGCGTCTGGCGATACGCGGACAGGCCATCGCACTCGTACGGCCGCAAGTCCTCGGTGGCATGCCGGATCGAATCGTCCGGCAAAAACCGGCGCAGCGCGGCGATCAGCTCACGCTTGTCGGGTGCTGGTTTACCGGAATCCGTCATTTCTCGTTGCCTGCTTGCCCTCAAAGTTGTGGCGGTCCCATCAGTCCGCTCGTGTTGTAGGGCGGGTGATAACCCGCCGCTTTCGAGTCGTGCGGCGGGATGCGCTGCGCTGCTCCCGCCCTACGGGCTACGGGCTCCCGAGGACATGAAGCTCAAAGCGATTGCCAATGGCGTTGCGCGGCGGCCAATCCGGCGCCGGCCTCGAATGCATGCTGGTGTGCGCGCAGCACGTGTTCGAGCGCAGCCAGCAAGCGCAACACAAAATGCGGTTGCGAGCCATAACCCATCAAGCCGACGCGCAGCATGCGCGGCTTGAACGGACCGAGCCCGGTCGCGACTTCGATGCCGAAGTCGTCCAGTAGGGCTTTTCGCACGTTGCCGGCATCCATGCCGTCCGGCAGCAGCACGCCGGCCACGGTGTGCAGACTATGTTCGGGCGCAGCAAGGATCTTTAGTCCCAGCGCTTCGATGCCGGCGCGGAATGCGGCGAAGTTGTCCTGATGACGTGTCCAGCGGTGTTCGCAACCTTCGTCGTGCAAACCGAGCAACGCCGCGCGCAACGCGTACACCAGCGGCGCTGAGATCGTGTGGTGGTACTGACCCTCGTACCAATATTTTTCGAGCGCCGGCACATCGAGATAAAAACTCGACACAGGTGTCTTGCGCGTGCGCACCCGCTCCATCGCGCGTTCGTTCAACGTCAGCGGCGCCATGCCCGATGGCGCGCCGAGCGCCTTCTGGCTGCCGCTGTAGCAAACGTCGATACCGGCGGCATCGAGGTTGATGGGGTGACCGCCAAGCGACGCGACCGTATCCACGATCAACAACGCATCGACTTCATGCGCCGCGGCGGCGATGTCGGCGATATCGTTTTGTGCGACGCCGGTCGAAGTTTCGCCGTGCACCACGCCGACTACGCGCGGGCGCAGCCTGCGGATCGTGTCGCGGATTTGGTCTGCATCGAGGGGCGTGCCCCATTGCGCATCGACCCGCGTTACTTTCGCATCCAGGCGTTCAGCCATGCCCGCCAGACGTTCGCCGAAGTAGCCCATCGTGCCGATGACCACGGCATCGCCGGGTTCGATCGTGTTGCATAGCGCCGCCTGCATCCCGGCGGTGCCGGTGCCGGACAGCGCGATCGCGAAATCGTTGGTGGTCTGGAACGCTTCGCGCAGCAGCACCTTGAGTTCATCGAATATCTGCAGCATCGCCGGGTCGACGTAACCCAGCGGCGGCAGCGTCATCGCGCGCAATACCTCGGGGTCGAGTTCGCTAGGCCCCGGGCCGAGCAATACACGAGTCGGCGGATGCAGCGGTGCGCTGCTGAGGTCGATGATCACGCTCGGTTTGCCTTCAGCAAGTTCGAAACGGAAGTCTTCAGCGGCAAGGATAACGCGCGCTGCAGCGTTCGATTGCCGAGCATGAATTAAACAGCCGCCGAGCGATCTCGCAGGTTGGTGCTGAGCGCAGCGAAGCCCAGCAATGTCGCGGTTCATCCGCGATAGCCTGTGGGCTTCTCCCGGAACAGGTCCGGGAGAAGCCCAACATGCCATCCCGCCTCCACCGGGGCGGCGCCCATAGCTCCGAGCTATGCCAGCCCGCGGGTTTTTCATTGGTGACTCGCGCGTACGCTTCGGTACGATTGACGGGGTTTGTCGGGCAGGCGCCTCGCCGGCGCGAAAAGACACCGGATTGACTCGCGCCGTCCTTGGTGCTCGCTCTACGGGCTTTCGGCGTTCGCGGTTGCAATCCTGCAAACGCAGCCGGGTTCCCCGCAAGAAGCCGCGGCGGTCCGGAATGACGGGCAAAAATCAGGGACTACTCGTGCTCGACCTCGCCATCATCGTTATTTACCTGATCGTGATCGCGGCAATCGGGCTGCGCATCAGCGGCAAACAGCGTTCCGCGACCGACTACTTCGTCGGCGAACGCAACCTGTCGTGGTGGGCGGTGTGTTTCTCGATCGTCGCGACGGAAACTTCGACACTGACCGTGATCAGTGTGCCGGGCGTTGCCTACCTCGGTGCCTACGGTTTCGTCGAGCTGGCGTTCGGCTACCTGCTTGGGCGCAGCATTGTCGCGATCGTCCTGTTGCCGCTGTATGCGCGCGGCAACCTGGTCAGCGCCTATCAATACCTGGGGTTGCGTTTCGGACCCAAGGTGCAGGGCCTGGCATCGGCGACGTTCCTGGTCACCCGCCTGCTGGCCGAAGGCGTGAGGCTGTTCGCGTCGGCGATCCCGATCGCGCTGTTGCTCGCGGCCATCGGCGTGCACGCAAGTTACCTGGAAATCATCGTGGTGCTGGCCGGTGTGACCGTCGCCTATACCTACATCGGCGGCATCCGCGCGGTGGTGTGGACCGACGCGATCCAGATGATGCTTTATCTCGGCGGTGCGCTGCTCAGCGTCGGCATCTTGCTGCACGGAACTTCGTTCGCCGAATTGGGCCACGCATTCGCCGCCGGCAAGTTTGAGGTCTTCGACTTCCATGCGCCGATCCTGACCAGTCCATTCGCGTTCGTGGCCGCGATTTTCGGCGGCGCCGTATTCACGATGGCCTCGCACGGCGCCGACCAGCTCATGGTGCAGCGCATCCTCGCCTGCAGGAACCTCCGCGACAGCCGCAAGGCCATGATCGGTAGCGCGGTGTTCGTGATGGTGCAATTCGCGTTGTTTTCACTGGTCGGCACGCTGCTGTGGATCAAGTTCGGCGGCCAAACGCCCGCGCAACTCGGCTTGAGCGGCCCCGACGACCTGTTCCCGGAATTCATCATCCGCGGGCTGCCGCCGGGCATCTCGGGCCTGATGGTGGCCGGCATCCTCGGCGCGACCATGGGTTCGCTGTCGTCGGCCATGAACTCGATGTCCAACTCGACCCTCACCGACCTGATCCGCCTGTTCGCCCATCGCGAATACAGCGACAAGACCATGCTGCGCATCTCGCGGATTTCGACGCTGTTCTGGGCCGGCGCGCTGGTCGGTTTCGCGTCGATGTTCACCGACACCCACAGCCCGGTCGTCGTGCTCGGATTGAGCATCACCGGCTACACCTACGGCGCGTTGCTGGGCGCGTTCCTGCTCGGACTGCTGGTCAAACGCGCCAACCAGCGCGATGGCGCGATCGCCTTCATCGCCACCGTAATCAGCATGGCCGTGGTGGTGCTGGGGATGAAAATCCATGGCCAATCGTTGGCGTTTCCCTGGTACGTGCCGATCGGCGTGGCGATCACGTTGCTGGTGGGCGGCGGGCTGTCGCTGACCCATCCACGGGAACAGCGGGTTTTCGCAGAGGTCACTTCCGACGACCCGGCAGGGTAGCGGCGCGCGGTCGAGCCGCGTTGAACCAAACGCCCGCCAAATCATGACGTCGATCACTGCACAGATCCCGGGTTTCTCCAGTAGGATGCCTCGAAAGTCCAAGCATGACTTTTCCGGCCACGAAAACCGCGTGCGCGATCAGCGGTTTCAT
>DATNAW010000132.1:0-2337 GCA_035572335.1 Rhodanobacteraceae bacterium | reverse complement strand
ACGGTGCAGTCGTCGATCGACGAGCTGACCGGCCTCGAGAGCGTGGTGGTCACCGATCCGAAGCGCCGCGGCAGCAATGCCAAGGACCTGCGACCGGCGGTGCGCCTGGAAGACAAGAAAGGCCAGGAACTGAAGCTCCCCGGTACCGACATCCCGGCGCAGTCGTACCTGCCGGCCGGCGCGATCGTGTCGATCCAGGACGGCGCCGAGGTCGGCGTCGGCGACGTGATCGCGCGTATCCCGCAGGAATCGTCCAAGACCCGCGACATCACCGGCGGCCTGCCGCGCGTCGCGGACCTGTTCGAGGCCCGCAAGCCCAAGGAACCGGCAATCCTCGCCGAGGTCTCGGGCGTGGTCAGCTTCGGCAAGGACACCAAGGGCAAGCAGCGCCTGATCATCAAGGACGTGGACGGCAACGAGCACGAGGACCTGATCCCGAAGTGGCGCCACATCGTGGTGTTCGAGGGCGAGCACGTCGAGAAGGGCGAGACCGTGGTGGACGGCGAGTCCGATCCGCGCGACATCCTGCGCCTGCTGGGCGTCGAGCGGCTGGCGGCTTACCTGGTCAAGGAAATCCAGGACGTGTACCGGCTGCAGGGCGTAAAGATCAACGACAAGCACATCGAAGCGATCATTCGCCAGATGCTGCGCAAGGTCGAGATCACCGAGCCCGGCGACACCACGTACCTGCGCGGCGAACAGGTGGAATACAACCAGTTCATCGAGATCAACCGCAAGGCCGAGGCCCGCAACGAGCATCCGGCCCAGGCGATCCCGGTGCTGCTGGGCATCACCAAGGCCTCGCTGGCGACCGAGTCGTTCATTTCCGCGGCGTCGTTCCAGGAGACCACGCGGGTGCTGACCGATGCCGCGGTGCGCGGCAAGCGCGATGACTTGCACGGCCTGAAGGAAAACGTTATAGTTGGCCGCTTGATTCCGGCTGGTACGGGTCTCGCCTTCCACGCACAGCGCAAGGCGACCGCTGGGTTGACCGACGCGGAAATGGAAACCCTCGCGAATGTGTCCGCCGTGTTTGAGGAAACCGGTGAGGCGCACAGCGAAGAGCCGCAATCGGCGGCATGATGATGTGATACGCCGCGCGCTTCGTGCGCGCGGCACCCATCGAAATGAGGCGCAACGGATGCGCTTCGTGTTCGAGAGCAGGATGCCACGACGGCGCGAAAGCTTGTCCAGTTCCGCGATTCCGTGCTAAAATTCCGCTTCTGGGCAGACCGGGTTTCCGGTCTGCCCTTGGTTTTTCCCAGGACACACGTTTTCCAGGACACATCCGGAATGGCAACTGTCAACCAGTTGGTGCGCCGACCGCGCAGCCCGAAAACCTACAAGAGTGACTCGCCCGCGTTGCAGAATTGCCCGCAGCGTCGCGGCGTGTGCACCCGCGTGTACACCACCACCCCGAAGAAGCCGAATTCGGCGATGCGCAAGGTGGCCAAGGTGCGCCTGACCAACGGTTACGAGGTCATCTCGTACATCGGCGGTGAAGGCCACAACCTGCAGGAACACTCGGTGGTGCTGATCCGCGGCGGCCGCGTCAAGGACCTGCCGGGCGTGCGCTACCACACCGTGCGCGGCTCGCTCGATTGCGCCGGCATCGCCAAGCGCCGCAAGTCGCGTTCCAAGTATGGCGCCAAGCGTCCCAAGGGCTGATCACTATGTCTCGTAAAGGTTCCCATCCCGCCCGCGTGACCCTGCCCGATCCGAAGCACGGCAGCGAGCTGATCGCGCGCTTCATCAACATGGTGATGCAGAGCGGCAAGAAGTCGGTCGCCGAAGGCATCGTCTACGGCGCACTCGAGCATCTGGGCCAGAAGAACCCGGAGCCGGTCGCGCTGGTCGAGAAGGCGCTGAACAACGTCGCGCCCGCGGTGGAAGTGAAGTCGCGTCGCGTCGGCGGCGCCACCTACCAGGTGCCGGTCGAAGTGCGCGCTTCGCGTCGCACCGCGCTGGCGATGCGCTGGACCATCGAGGCAGCGCGCAAGCGCGGCGAGAATTCGATGCCACGCAAGCTGGCCGCCGAACTGCTGGACGCCTCGGAAAACCGCGGCGGCGCAGTGAAGAAGCGCGAGGAAACCCACCGCATGGCGGAAGCCAACAAGGCCTTCTCGCACTATCGCTGGTAATTGAAGTTGCACGCGCCCTTGAGGGGTGCGCTGCAGAAGTCCGTTCTTTGAATTCTTGAGTCGATCATGGCACGCACCACACCCATCGAGCGCTATCGGAACTTCGGCATCATGGCCCACATCGATGCCGGCAAGACCACGACCACCGAGCGCATCCTCTTCTACACCGGCGTCAATCACAAGATTGGCGAGGTGC
>DATNAW010000131.1:0-6903 GCA_035572335.1 Rhodanobacteraceae bacterium | reverse complement strand
ACCCTTCATGTTGATCGTTGGAATCGAAGGCAAGCAACTCGCCGCGCACGAACGCGAACGTTTGCTGGCGCCCGAAGTGAGCGGCGCGATCTTCTTCACCCGCAACTACGAAAACCGCGAGCAGCTCATGCGGCTGGTCGCGTCCATTCGTGACCTGCGCGGCGACGGCTTCATCCTGAGCGTGGACCACGAAGGCGGCCCGGTGCAGCGCTTCCGCGAAGGCTTCACGCGCCTGCCGCCACTGGCGCGCATCGGCGAGCTGTATCGCCGAGATCGCGCCGCCGGTATCGCGATGGCCGAGCAGCATGCGATCGTGATGGCCAGCGAAGTGCGCGCCTGCGACATCGACATTTCCTTTGCACCGGTGGTGGACCTGGCGCGCGGCAACCGTGTTATCGCGGATCGCGCATTCGACGCCGACCCGCAAGTCGTGGCCGATCTGGGCGCCGCGTACGTGCGCGGCATGCGGCTGGCCGGCATGGCAGCGACGATCAAGCACTATCCGGGCCATGGATCGATTCCGGAGGATACGCATCTCGAAGCCGCGGTCGATCCGCGGCCGCTGCAAGTGATCCGCGAAACCGACCTGGTGCCGTTCGTCGAAGGATTCGCGGCCGGAGCCGAGGCGGTGATGGTCGCGCACGTCACCTATCCCGCGGTCGATCCCGTCGCGGCGGGTTATTCGGAAACGTGGATCGAGGGCGTGTTGCGCGGCGAACTGGGCTATCG
This sequence comes from Rhodanobacteraceae bacterium, assembly GCA_035572335.1. Lineage (GTDB taxonomy): Bacteria > Pseudomonadota > Gammaproteobacteria > Xanthomonadales > Rhodanobacteraceae > 66-474. The sequence goes on along the minus strand of DATNAW010000131.1, from coordinate 6,174 downwards.
GGGCGTGGTCTTCAGCGACGACGTCGGCATGGCCGCGGCGGAATCGGCAGGTGGCATCGGCGAGCGCGTCACGGCGCACCTCGATGCGGGTTGCGACCTCGTGCTGGTGTGCCATCCGTCGATGGTGGACCCGGCGATCGAATCGGTGCGCGGTCGCACACCCTGCGCGCCGGAAAAAACCGCGACGCTCTGCGGCAGTGTTGCCGAAGGTTGGGATGCGCTGCAGGACGATCCTCAACGCGCGCGTTACGTCGCCGCATTGGCGACACTCGCCGCACCGGAAGCGGCCCGCGCATGAGCGCATTCGAACATCCGTTGGCGGAGGCGTTGCCGCGCGCAGAGCGGCTCCATGATCATGCCGCGCTGGAAGCGGCGATCGCGCGCATCGGCGCGGACATCACGGCTGCACTGGACGGCGAGCGCGCGGTCTTCCTGACCGTGATGAACGGCGGGATGTTCTTCGCGGCGCCGCTCGCGCAGGCCATCGGCTGCGATCTCGAATTCGACTACGTGCACGCGACGCGCTATGGCGACGCGACGGTGGGCCGCGATGTCCGCTGGCTGCACCACCCGCGCGTGAAGCTCGCCGGGCGCACGGTGATCCTCGCCGACGACATCCTGGACGAAGGCCATACGCTTGCGGCGTTGCGCGACTACTGCATCGCGGAAGGCGCAAAACGCGTGCTGGTCGCGGTGCTGTGCGAAAAGCGCCACGCTCGCCGCGTGCCGGGATTGCAGGCGGATTTCGTGGGCGTGGAACTGCCCGACCGCTACGTGTTCGGTTACGGACTCGATTACTTCGGGCAGGGACGCAACCTGCCGGCCATTTACGCATTGCCGGAGGGCGAGGCATGAATTCCGCGGCCATCGATCTGGCGATCATCGGCGGCACGGGTGTGTATGCGTTTCCCGGGTTGCAAAACGCGCAGCCCCATCGGGTGTCCACGCGCTGGGGCGAGCCTTCCTCGGCGATCGTGACCGGTGAAGTGGAAGGCAAGCGCGTTGCCTTCATTGCACGCCACGGCGAAGGGCACACCATCGCGCCCCATCGCATCAACTATCGCGCCAACATCGATGCACTGCACGAACTCGGCGTTCGCCGCGTGATCGGCGTGAACGCGGTGGGCGGCATCCGCGGCGACATGGGCCCGCGGGTGCTGGCGATTCCGGACCAGTTGATCGATTACACCACGGGGCGCGTTTCCAGTTTTTGCGATGCCGACGGCGAAGCGGTGCTGCATGCCGAATTCGGCGAGCCTTACACGGAATCGCTGAGACGCGATCTGCTCGATGCCGCGCGCCGCGCAGCCGCCGAAGTGGTCGACGGCGGCTGCTACGGCGCCACGCAGGGGCCGCGCCTGGAAACCCGTGCGGAAATCGAGCGGATGCGCCGCGACGGTTGCGATCTGGTCGGCATGACGGGCATGCCGGAAGCCGCGCTGGCGCGCGAGCGCGGCATCGATTACGCATGCATTGCCGTCGTTGCGAATTGGGCGGCCGGCTGCGGTCCCGATCCGGACGCGCCGATCAGCCTCGGCGAGATCCACGCGCATCTCGCGGCCGCGACGGGGCGGGTGCCGGAGATCGTGTGTGCACTTCTCGCGGTTTGAGCGAACCGCGTCACGAAATGCCGCTTGCGCGTGGGAAAAACCCGGCTGATACTCAACCACGCGGCGGGTCCATGCCGCAAAACGATCGTTGCGAAGAGGGGTCTTCCGAATGGCAGTGGGTACCGTCAAGTGGTTCAACGACGCCAAGGGTTTCGGATTCATCACGCCCGATGGCGGTGGTGCTGACGTTTTCGTGCATTTCTCGGCGATACGTGCGCAGGGGTTTCGCAGCCTGAAGGAAGGCCAGCGGGTCCGGTTCGAGATCGTGCAGGGCCCCAAGGGCATGCAGGCTTCGGAAGTGATGCCCGAAGAGGCGCAGGCTTCGGCTGCGCCCGCCGCGTAGCAGCAAGCGTCCCGAACATTGGTTGCAGGGATTCGCGGGACCGTCTCGGAGCGGTTTGCCATGGATGGCACTTACGCCGCGAATTGCAGCCGCGCCAACTCCGCGTACAAGCCGCCTTCGCGCAACAGCGCGTCGTGGCTGCCATCGGCGACGATGTGTCCCTGGTCCATCACCACGATGCGGTCGGCGCGCTGCACGGTCGCCAGCCGGTGCGCGATCACCAGCGTGGTGCGGCCGCGGCCGGCGCGTTCCAGCGCAGCCTGGATGGCGGCTTCCGATTGCGCATCGAGGCTCGACGTCGCCTCGTCCAGCAGCAGCACCGGCGCGTCTTTCAGGATCGCGCGCGCGATCGCGATGCGCTGGCGCTGGCCACCCGACAGGCGCACGCCGCGCTCCCCCAGTTGCGTATCGAATCCCTTTGGTTGCTCGCTGAGGAAACCGAACGCTTCGGCGGCACGCGCCGCGGCGAACACGTCTTCGTCGCTGGCGTCCTCGCGGCCGAAGCGGATGTTGTCGGCGGCGCTGGCGCCGAAGATCACGGTCTCCTGCGGGACCAGCGCCAGAGCGCCGCGTAAATCGTCGAGCTTCAACGCGCGCAGGTCCACGCCATCCAGCGTGATGCGGCCGCGCTGTGGATCGTGGAAACGCAAAAGCAAATTGAACACCGTGCTCTTGCCTGCGCCCGACGGTCCGACCAGCGCAACGGTTTCGCCGGGACGGATGCGCAGCGAAAAGTCGTGCAGCGCCGGCGTGTCGGGTCGCGACGGATAATGGAATTCGACGTGCTCGAAGGCGATCGCGCCTTGCGCGGTCTGCGGCAGCGATTCCGGTTGTGCGGGATCGGCAATCGACGGGCGCTCGCCCAGCAGTTCGCTGATGCGCCCCATCGAACCGGCCGCGCGCAGCACGTCGCCCCACACGCCGCCCAGCGCACCCACCGAGCCCGCGGCCATCACGGCGTACAGCATGAACTGGATCAACAAGCCGCCATCCATCGTGCCGGCCAGCACCCGGTGTGCCCCGGCCCACAACACCAGCGTGATGGCGCCGAAGATCAGCACGATCACGCCGCCGGTCAGGATCGCGCGCGCGGCAATGCGCTTCTGCGCCGCGCCCAGTGCGCGCCGCACGGCGTGACCGTAGCGGGCGCTTTCAATGCCCTCGCGGGCATAGGCCTTCACCGCGTGCACGGCGTTGAGCGTTTCATTGGCGATGGCGCTGGTGTCGGCGATGCGGTCCTGGTTGCTGCGCGAGAGGCTGGTGAGCCGCCGGCCGTACAACGCGATCGGCACGATCACCACCGGGATCACCAGCGCGGTGAGTCCCGCCAGCCGCGGGCTGGTCCACACCATCAACGCGGCGGCGCCGATCACCGTCACCGCGCTGCGCAGCGCGATCGAGATGCTGGAACCGATCAGCGTCTGCACCACTTCGGTGTCGGTGCCGAGCCGCGAGATCAGTTCGCCGACGCGGGTTCGTTCGTAGAACGCCACGTCGAGCCGGATCAATCGCGCGTACAGGATTTCGCGCAACGTGGCGATCGCGCGTTCGCCCAGCAGCGTGATGCAGAAGTAGCGCGCAGCGGTGGCTGCCGCCAGCACCAAAGCCAGGACGAACAGCCCGACGAAGGTCGTGTTGATCAGCGCGGCGTCGTGGCTGGCAAAGCCCTGGTTGACCACCCGCCGCGCGGCGACGGGCAGCGCCAGCGTCGCGGCGGACGACAGCGCCAGGAACACCACCCAGCCCGTTGCCAACGCCCGGTGCCGACGCATGTAGGGCCACAACGCCCCGAGCGCGGCGAGTTGGCGTACCGGGTGCTTCGGTTCCGCGGGTTCGGTCATCGCTTCGAAGTGGGGGCGCGGCGCAGCGCTTCAATGCTGCCCGTCACGCGGGATCCCGGATCACCAGCAGCCGTCGTTCGGTCATGTCCTCGATCGCGTAGCGGACGCCTTCGCGGCCGAAGCCGGAGGACTTCACGCCGCCGTAAGGCATGTTGTCGACGCGGAAGCTCGGGATGTCGCCGACCACCACGCCGCCTTCGACCAGCACGTCCCACGCGCGCATCGCGTGCGCGAGGTTGTCGGTGAACAGGCCGGCCTGCAGGCCATAGTCGGAGTTGTTGACCGTGGCAAGCGCGGCATCGAAATCCTCGAACGGCTCCAGCAGCGCGACCGGTCCGAAGGCCTCGAGGCGATTGAGCTTTGCAGCGTGCGGCACGTCTTCCAGTACCGTCGCGTCCAGCATGCTGCCCTTGCGCTTGCCGCCGCACAGGATCTTGGCGCCGGTCTTCTTCGCTTCGGCGATCCACCCCTCCAGCCGTTGCGCGGCGGCTTCGTCGATCATCGGCCCGAGGAAGGTTTCCGGATCCTTGGGATCGCCGGCTTTCAATTTCTTCGTGGCCGCGACGAAACGCTTCTTCACTTCTTCGTAGAGCGATGCGTGCACCAGGATGCGTTGCACGCCAATGCAGCTTTGCCCGGATTGGTAGAAGCTGCCCGAGATCAGCCGTCCGACCACGAAATCCAGCCGCGGCTTCTGGTCCGCATCGACGATGCAGGCGGCATTGCCGCCGAGTTCAAGCACCACTTTCTTCTTGCCCGCCCGCGCCTTGAGTTCCCAGCCGATCTGGCCGCCGGTGAACGACAGCAGCTTCAGGCGTTCGTCCTCGATGAACGGATCGGCGTCTTCGACGCGGCACGGCAGGATCGAGAACGCGCCCTTCGGCAAATCCGTTTCCGCCAGCACTTCACCGATGATCAGCGCGCCGATCGGCGTGCGCTCGGAGGGTTTCAACACGAACGGGCAGCCGGCCGCGATCGCGGGTGCGACCTTGTGCGCCACCAGGTTCAAGGGGAAGTTGAACGGCGTGATGAAGGAACACGGACCCAGTGGCACGCGCTTGACGAAGCCGCGATAGCGTTTCGTGCGTTCGGAAATTTCGAGATTGACGATTTCGCCATCGATGCGCGTGGATTCAGCGGCGGCGATGCGGAACGTGTCGATCAGGCGCTCGGCTTCGCCTTGCGAATCCCTGATCGGCTTGCCGGCTTCGACGCACAACGCGTAGGCGAGCTCGTCCTTGCGCTTGCGCATCGCCTCGACGCAATGCTCGAGCACGGCGCGGCGCTGGTACGGCCTCATCGCGGCCATCGGCGCGGCCGCCTTGGCCGCGGCACCAATCGCGGCGTCGATGGCCTTCGCATCCGCCATTGCCACGCGCGTCGCGACCTTGCCGGAATACTTGTCCAGCACCGGCAAATCCGAGCCGGCTTCGACCGGCCGGTTGGCGAGGTAGTACGGATAGCGGGTTTTCAGTTTGGGCTTGCCGGGCATGCGGACTTTCCTGGGGACGCGATCCGCCCACGCTACAGGCGCGCGCGTCAACGTTGCGTATCGGTGCCTTCCACCTTCAGCGCGAGTTCGCCATCGGCGAGGCGCGCGCGAACGCTGTCTCCGGCACGCGCGTGTTGCGTGGAGCGCAGCACCCGTCCGGATTCGTCGAACAGGATCGCGTAGCCGCGCTTGAGGACATCCAGCGGGCTGACGGCGTTCAAGGCGCGTGCGAGTTCGGCGAGCCGCAGATGGCGTCGTTCGGCATCGTGCATCCACGCCGCGCCGAGGCGGCGATGGAGTTCACTCGTGTTCCGCGCGAGCTGTTCCACCCGCGCGCTCGGATGCTGGTGCAGCAAGCGCACGTGCAATTGCGCCATGCGCGAAGCCGCGCGCTCGTGCACCAGCGCGCGTGCGCGCAGCAGGCGTTCGCGCACGGCGTCCATGCGCTCGCGGCCGGAGGCGAGACGCTGGCGCGGGCTTTGCGTGTTCAGGCGGATCGCGAGGTGATCGAGGCGCTGCACGGCGTTGTGCGTGCGGCGCAGCCACGCGTGGCGCAGGCGCGCATCGCATTGGCCGAGCGTTCGACGCAAGGCATCGCCGTCGGGCAACATCAGTTCCGCAGCAACCGAGGGCGTCGGCGCGCGCAGGTCGGCGGCGAAATCGCTGATCGAAAAATCGATTTCGTGTCCGACCGCTGAAACCACCGGCACCGGGCTGGCCACGATCGCGCGCGCCACGCCTTCGTCGTTGAAGGCGGCGAGGTCTTCCAGCGAACCGCCGCCGCGCGTCAGCAGCAGCACGTCGTAGCGATTCGATTGCGCTGCCTTGCGCAACATTGCTGCGATCTGCGCGGGCGCTTCGAGACCTTGCACCAGTACCGGCAGCACG
>DATNAW010000130.1:0-4170 GCA_035572335.1 Rhodanobacteraceae bacterium | reverse complement strand
CTGATCCTGCACGGCGACGTGCTGTGCACCGACGACGCGGCGTACCTCGCGTTCCGCAAGCAGGTACGTGATCCTGCGTGGCGGGCCGCGTTCCTCGCCCGCCCGCTGGCCGAGCGGCGCGCATTCGCGGCACGGGCGCGTGATGCCAGCCGCGCGCACACGTCGCAAACCGACATGGCGATCATGGATGTGAACCAAACCGCGGTGGAACGCGCGCTGCGCGAAGCCGGTGTCACTCGGATGATCCACGGCCACACCCATCGTCCGGCGATCCATGATTTCATGCTGGACGGCAAGCCCGCGCAGCGCATCGTACTGGGCGACTGGTACGAACAAGGTTCGGTGCTGCGGGTGACCGCAGGCGCGGTTGACCTGGCGGGCCTCGCACCCATCTAGGCTCGACCACCCTTGCAGAAAGGCAGGCATCGTGAAACTCGAGCAGGCACCCGTGACCGGCCAGGAAACCCAAGCCGACGCCACGCCACAAATGGCAGCTTTGTCACAGTTCTATCGCGCATTGAACACCCGCGACATGCAGCTGATGTCGCGGAACTGGTGGCAGTCGGACGAAGCCGTGATGGACAACCCCGTCGGAGGGATCAAACGGGGCTGGGACGAGATTCGCGAGGTCTATGCACGGGTATTCGCCAACCCAGCCCCGTTCCGGTTCGAGTTCTACGACTACAGCTTTCACCAGACACCGGAGCTGTTCTACGTGGCCGGCCGCGAACGCGGCGAATACCGGACAGGCGACGTGGTTCTGCCGATGGCGATCCGCACCTCGCGGCTGTTCCGCCTGATCGACGGCCAATGGAAACAGGCGCACCATCACGGCTCGATCGACGACCCGGGGTTGCTCCTGCAATACCAGCAGGCGGTGCGCGGCGCCCCTGCCTGAGCACTTCAGGCCGCCGCATCGATCGCCTCGCGCAGGCGTTCCACGCCAATGATTTCCAAATCACCGAGGCGCACGGATTTCTTTGGCGCATTCGCCACCGGCACGATCGCGCGGCGGAAGCCGTGGTGTGCGGCTTCCTTCAAGCGTTCCTCGCCATTTGGCACCGGGCGCACCTCGCCGGACAAACCCACTTCGCCGAACGCCACGGTTTTTTCCGGCAACGCGCGGTCGCGGAAGCTCGACAGCACCGCCAGCAACACCGGCAGGTCGGCCGCGGTTTCCTGCACGCGGATACCGCCGACGACGTTGACGAACACGTCCTGGTCGAACACCGCCGCGCCGCCATGGCGATGCAGCACCGCCAGCAGCATCGCCAACCGGTTCTGTTCCAGTCCCAGTGCGACGCGGCGCGGGTTGCCTAGGTTCGACTGATCGACCAGCGCCTGCACTTCCACCAGCAACGGACGCGTGCCTTCGCGCGTCACCATCACCGCGCTGCCCGGTGTCGCACCCTGTTGCGAGGACAGGAAAATCGCGGACGGATTCGGCACCTCGCGCAGGCCCTTGTCGCCCATCGCAAACACGCCAAGTTCGTTGACCGCGCCGAAGCGGTTCTTGAATGCGCGCAGCACCCGGAAGCGCGAACCGACTTCGCCCTCGAAATACAGCACCGCGTCGACCATGTGTTCCAGCACGCGCGGTCCGGCGATGCCGCCTTCCTTGGTCACGTGGCCGACCAGGAACACCGACGTGCCGGTCTGCTTGGCGAAGCGCGTCAGGCGCGCGGCGGATTCGCGCACCTGCGACACCGAACCGGGCGCGGCCGGCAAGGTTTCGGTCCAGATGGTCTGGATCGAATCGACCACCAGCACGCGCGGCTTTTCAACAACCGCGTGTTCGAGGATACGTTCGACGCAGGTTTCCGCCAGCGCGCGCAGCGGCGCGAGCTCCAATCCGAGACGATGTCCGCGTGCGGCGATCTGCGCCAGCGATTCCTCACCACTGACGTACAACCCCGGTAGGCGCTCGCCCAGCGCCGCCAAGGTCTGCAACAACAAGGTCGACTTGCCGATGCCGGGATCGCCGCCGACCAGCACCACCGAGCCTTCCACCAGGCCACCGCCCAGCACGCGATCGAGTTCGCCGATCCTCACCAAGTGCCGTTGCTCGACTTCGCCCGCGACGCTCGCCAGCGGCTGCACCTTGGCCGCTTCCGCGCCGGCGTAGCCGGTCCGGCGACCCGCGTGTGCGGCATCCTTCGCAGGTTCCACGACGAAGGCGCTCAGCGTGTCCCACGCGCCGCACGCTTCGCATTGGCCCTGCCACTTCGGATATTCCGCGCCGCAGTCGGAACACACGTAGGCGGTCTTTGCCTTGGCCATCAGGGACCATCCTCCGTGAACAGGACGCGACGTGTCACGCCGCAGGTGAGTTCATAGGAAATCGTGTTGGCGTGCCGCGCGATGATTTCGGCCGGCAGCGGCGGACCCCACAGCGTGACGACATCACCGACCCGCGCATCCGGTGCATTGCGCAAATCCAGCGTCAGCAGGTCCATCGACACGCGGCCGATGATCATGGCCGGCGCGTCATTGACCAGCACCGGCGCGCCGGATTGGGCGCTGCGCGGATAACCATCGCCGTAGCCGATCGCGGCGACGCCCACATTCATGTCTTCCGGGCATTCCCAGGTCGCGCCGTAACCCACGTGGCCGCCGCGCGCGATTCGGTTTATCGCGACCAGACGCGTGGCCAACGTCATCGCAGGTTGGAAGCCGAAGTCAGCACCCGTCTTGCCCTTGGCAACGGACAAGCCATACAGCAAGCCGCCCACGCGCACCCAATTCCCGCGCGCGTTCGGCCAGCCCAGCAGGCCGGCGGAATTGGACAGCGCGCGTTCACCGGGCAAGTCCTTCGTCGCATCGAGGAAGCATTGCGTCTGGCGTGCGGTCTGGTCGTTGTCGAATTCCTCCGACGATGCAAAATGCGTCATCAGCACGATGGCTTTGTCCACGGCAGGCAGCGCGGCCAGACGCGCGTGCAGTTCGCGCGCGCGTTCCGGTGCAAACCCGAGACGATGCATGCCGGTATCGAGCTTCAGCCAGACCTTCAGCGGATCGCCACCGCGTTCCGCTTCAAGCATCGCGAGCTGGGACTCGTGATGGATCACCGCTTCAAGGCGCAGCCGTCGCATCTCGGCAAGATCGCTTGCCGCATCCGGACCGGAAAGCACCACGATGCGTTGGCGATGACCTGCCGCACGCAGGCGCAAGCCATCGGCGATCGACGCCACGCCGAACGCATCGGCATTGCCCAATGCACGCGCACAACGTTCGAGGCCATGCCCGTAGGCGTCGGCCTTCACCACCGCCATCACCTTCGCGTCGCCCGCCAGCGATCGCACGCGCGCCAAATTGCTGCGCAAGGCGTCGAGATGGATCGTCGCGGTGGCGGAGCGGCTCAAGCGCTCACTCCATGCTTCCGATGTACGCCTCGGGCGCGTAATTTTCGAACTTGGTGTACTGGCCGAGGAAGGTCAGCTTGATGGTGTCGATGGGGCCGTTGCGTTGCTTGCCGATGATGATCTCGGCGATGCCCTTGTGGTTGGATTCCTTGTTGTAGACCTCGTCGCGATAGATGAAGAGGATCAGGTCGGCGTCCTGCTCGATCGCGCCCGACTCACGCAGGTCGCTCATCACCGGGCGCTTGTCGTTGCGCTGTTCCAGCGCGCGGTTCAACTGCGACAGCGCGATCACCGGCACGTCCAGTTCCTTGGCCATGGCCTTCAGGTTGCGCGAGATTTCCGAAATCTCGGTGGCGCGGTTTTCTTTGTTGCCAGGCACCTGCATCAACTGCAGGTAATCGATCACGACGAGGCCGAGGCCGTGCTCGCGCATCATGCGGCGCGCACGCGAGCGCAGTTCGCCGGGCGAGAGTGCGGGCGTGTCGTCGATGAAGATCTTCGATTCGGACAGCAGCGACGCGGCCTGGCTGACGCGTGGCCATTCCTCTTCGGCCAATTCGCCCGAACGCAAATCCTTCTGGTTGATGCGGCCGAGCGACGAGATCAGGCGAAAAGCCAACTGCGACGCCGACATTTCCATCGAGAACACCAGCACCGGCTGCTTGGCGCGCATCGCGACGGCTTCGGCGATGTTGAGGGCGAACGCGGTCTTGCCCATCGACGGACGGCCGGCGACGATCACCAGGTCCTGGCGCTGCATGCCCGACGTCAGGTCATCGAGATCCTTGAAGCCGGTGGTGAGGCCGTT
>DATNAW010000129.1:0-8117 GCA_035572335.1 Rhodanobacteraceae bacterium | reverse complement strand
GCGGTGCCAATAGGCAATGACCCGCCGGTAGTCGTTGAAATGCGCGGCCAGCGCTTCGAAATCGTAGCTGTAGGCGCAGGCATCACCGAAGTACGCACGCCAGTTGGAGAAGCATGTGTCCATCGGATCGCGCACGAGGTTCAGGATCGGCGCGCGCGGCAACGCCGAATGGATCGCGCCCGCCAGCACCCAATTCGGCGGCTGCTTGTCGATGAAGAACGTCTTGCCGCGCGCGCGCCACTGCGTTTGCGCAAGGTAGCGGCGGCCGAGTTCCGCGTAGTCGAGGCGTGGCAGACGCGACACCAACGTGTCGCTTTGCGCGTTGCGCGTGTCCGCCATCCAGTGCAGTTGCGCGCCGAAATCCATCAACTCGCCGGCCACCGCAACCTGCGAGTGGTTGCCGAGCATGCGTTCCAGCAAGGTGGTGCCGGAGCGCGCCATGCCGATGATGAAAATCGGCAAGGGTCCAGCCGACCGGTCGCGTTCGGGCTGCCGGTCCACGGTCGACCAGACCGAAAGGAACCGATCGAGCCAGGCGCGATGCCGCGCGGCCTCATCGTGCAGGCGCGCGTGCATCAGCGTGTTGCCGCGTGCGAGCGCCTGCCAAGCCTCGTCATCGTGCCCCATATCCTCGAGCGTCTTGTAACGCGCGAATTCAAGCGCGGCCTGTTCGCGCGAACCGGGCGCGACGCATTGCGCGCTGCGTTCGAGCAAATCCAGGTGATTGTGTTCGGCGGTCTGTCTGCGCACGCGCACCAGCGGAACCGCGACGCTGCCGTGGGCCGGCGCCTCGGCAAGACTGGCGGCGAGTTCGGCTTCCGCTTCGTCGAGCCGCCCGTTGAACACCAACGCCTCGCCGCGCCGGAAACGCAATGCGGCGGTGGCATGACCGAGTGCTTTCGCCTCGTCCAGCGCGGCCAGTGTTTCGGCGTGCTGCTCCAGCCGCTTGCGCAAACCCGCCGCGCGCATCAACAGGAGCGGATTCCTGCAATCGGCCCACGTCGGCCGGTCGAGGCACGCACGCGCGGCGAGGGTCTCGCCGGCTTCGATCAGGACCGCGGCGACCGTGCACAGGGCTTCGGCATCGTCGGGCACCACGCGCGCGGCATCCAGCGCGTGCCGGGTGCCGTCGCGCACGCGGTCCTCGCGCCATGCAATCTGTGCCGCCAGCAAATGCGCGTACACGTCGCCATTCGGTTGTCGCGCCTGCATCGATGCCAGCATCTGCCGCGCGGCATCCATGTGGCCGCGCACGAGATGCGCCTGCGCTTGCTGCCACACGGGATCGGAAGCGAAGCCCCGGCTTGCGGCTTGCATCGCCATTACGACGTTTCCATCACAGCAGGGCGATCTCGGCGATCGCGTCGAAGCGCGCCTTGATGCCCGCCAGCAGCGCGATGCGGTTGGCACGCAGGGCCGGATCTTCGGCCATCACCATCACGTCGTCGAAGAAGGCGTCGATCGGCGCCTGCAGTTGCGCGAGGCGCGTGAGCGCGCCGGCGTAATCGCGCTCGGCCGCGACGGGATCGAGGCGCGCCGCATTGTCGTTGCGCGCGGCATCGAGGGCTTGCGCGAGGGCCTGCTCCGCGGGCTCGCGCAGCAACCCGGAATCCAGCTGGCGCTGCACGGCGGCACCGGCATCGATGCCTTCCTTGCGCAGGATGTTGGCGACGCGCTTGTTGGCGGCGGCGAGCTTTTCGGCTTCGGGTTGTTGGGCGAAAGCGGCGACCGCGCGCAGGCGGCGATCGAAATCGACCAGGCTGGCGGGTTGCACTGCCGCCACCGCTTCGAATTGCTGCGAGGTGAAGCCCTGCTCGGTGTAATAGCCGCGCAGGCGGTCGAGGACGAAGTCGCGCAGTTCGGCCACGACTTCCACGCGTCGCGCCTGTGACGCCGTTCGTCCGCCCGAAGATGATTCGTCCGCCTTCGGCTTGGCCGCGAATGCTGCATCCGGAACTTGTGCCACGGCCTCTTTCAGCAGCACGCCCAGTTCCAGATCCAGGCCGCCTTCGATCAGCGTGCGTGCAAGGCCCAGCGCCGCGCGACGCAGCGCGAAAGGATCCTTGTTGCCCGTGGGCTTCATGCCGATCGCGAAGATGCCGGCCAGCGTATCCAGCTTGTCCGCCAGCGACACGCATTGCGCCAGCACGCCTTCGGCAATGCCGTCGCCGGCATTGCGCGGGCGGTAGAACTCATCCAGCGCGTTCGCGACCACGGCGGGTTCGCCTTGCGCCGTGGCGTAGTGGCGGCCCATCACGCCCTGCAACTCCGGGAATTCGCCGACCATGCGCGTCAGCAGGTCGCAGCGCGACAGCCCCGCGGCACGCGCGACCTGCGCCGCATCGACATCAATGTCCTGCGCGAACAGGCGTTCGGCGATCGCACTGGCCAATTCCGCCACGCGCACCGTCTTGTCCCAAAGGCTGCCCAACGCCTTCTGATACGTGACGTCGCGCAGGCCTTGCTGGTACGACACCAGCGGCGCTTTCATGTCCTCGTCGAAAAAATATTTCGCGTCGGCGAAGCGCGGGCGGATCACGCGTTCGTAGCCACGACGGATTTGCGCGGGATCCTTCGACTCGATGTTGGCAATGCCGATGAAGTGCTCGGTCAGCTTGCCCTCGGCATCGAACACCGGCACGAACTTCTGGTTGGCACGCATGGTGGTGACCAGCGCCTCGTGCGGTACCGCAAGGAATTCTCGGTCGAACGTACAGGCAATCGCGACCGGCCATTCGTTGAGGTTGGCGAGTTCGTCGAGCAACGCATCGTCGAGGCGCGGCGTGCAATCCGCAGGCGCGACGCGCGCGACTTCATCGCGGATACGCTGGCGGCGTTCGGCCGGATCGGCCAACACTTTCGCCGCCCGCAACGATTCGGCGTAACCGTCGGCGTCCACCAGATGCACCGGCGCCGGATGCATGAAGCGATGCCCGCGCGACTGGCGCCCGCTTTTCAGCCCGAACAACGCGCCGTCGATCACCTGGTCGCCGTGCAGCATCACCAGCCAATGCACCGGCCGCACGAATGCAAAGTCGTGATCGCCCCAGCGCATGGGTTTCGGGATCGGCAACATGGCAGCGGCTTCGCGCACGATTTCTGGAACCAGTTCCGCCGTGGTGCGACCTGGCGCAACATTGCGATGCACGAAACGTTCGCCTTTGGCATCCGCAACGCGTCCGAGTTGCGTCCACTCGACGCCGGCTTTGCTGGCGAACCCGAGCAAGGCCTTCGTAGGATGGCCGTGCTCATCCAACGCGATGTTGACGTAAGGCCCGAAGCTTTCGTTGCGCTGCTCGGGCTGCGTGGAGGCGACGGCGGGCACCAGCACCGCAAGGCGCCGCGGCGTCGCGAAAGTCAGCGCGTGTTCGACATCGGCCGCAACGCCCCGCTTCGACAAACCGTCGCCGACGCCTTGCGCAAACGCGCGCGCCAGATCATCCACGGCATGGATCGGCAACTCCTCGCAACCAATCTCGATCAACAGCGAGCGCTCAGCCATGCGCGGCCTCCGCTTGCGATTCGCGCGGCGCGGTCCAGGCCTTCGCGACGGCGTGCGCGAGCGCGCGGACGCGCAGGATGTAGCGTTGGCGTTCCGTCACCGAAATCGCGCGGCGTGCATCCAGCAGGTTGAAGGCGTGGCTGGCCTTCATCACCTGCTCGTACGCGGGCAACGGCAGGTTCAGCGCGACCAGCTTGTTGGCTTCGGCTTCGCAGGCGTCGAAGCGGTGGAACAGCTCTTTCGTATCCGCGTGTTCGAAGTTGTAGGCGCTCTGTTCCACTTCGTTGCGATGGAACACGTCGCCGTAGGTGACCATGCCATGAGGCGCAGTCGTCCACACCAGATCGAACACGCTTTCGACGTTCTGCAGGTACATCGCGAGGCGTTCGAGGCCGTAGGTGATTTCGGCCGTCACGGGCTTGCACTCGAGACCACCGGCCTGCTGGAAATAAGTGAACTGGGTGACTTCCATCCCGTTCAACCACACTTCCCAGCCGAGGCCCCACGCGCCCAGCGTCGGCGATTCCCAGTTGTCCTCGACCAGCCGCAAATCGTGCACCCGCGGATCGATGCCGAGTGCGCGCAGCGAACCGAAGTAGCGCTCCACCACGTCATCGGGGTTCGGTTTCAGCACCACTTGATACTGGTAGTACTGCTGCAGGCGGTTCGGATTTTCGCCATAGCGGCCGTCGGTGGGGCGACGACATGGCTGCACATAGGCCGCCGCCCAAGGCTCGGGCCCGAGCGCGCGCAAGAAGGTCGCGGGATGAAACGTGCCCGCGCCGACTTCCAGGTCCAGCGGCTGCAGCAGGACGCAACCTTGCTCCGCCCAGTAGCAGTTCAGGGTCTGGATCACGTCCTGGAAAGTCGGTCCTGCCATCGGTCCCGGTGCGCCAAGCAAAGCGCGTTAGTATAGCTGCGAGGCCCATTCCACACGGATCGAGCCTCGTTTTTCCGCGACGGGGCAGGCGATGGCGGCAAACCCGAATTCGACTACGTTGATCGGCCGCGGCGGTCGACTGGAATTGGCCGAAGTGCTGGCGGCCTTGATCGCCGACGGGCTGCTGGCCGCCGAGGACGCCAAGCGCATCCGCACGACCAGCCGCGCGGGCCGGGGCGCGGTCGAATTGCATCCACTGGTGGTGATTGCCAGCGCGAAGCCCGAGAACCGTGCCGATCCCGGCAAGCCGCTGACGGTGGAATCCCTGACCGTGTGGCTGGCCGAAAAAGCCGGGCTGCCGTATCTCAAGATCGACCCGATGAAGATCGACGTCGCCGCGGTGACGCAGGCGGTGAGCCAAGCCTATGCGCAGCGTCACCGTATCCTGCCGGTGGATGTGGAACGTGGTGCGGTCACCTTTGCCAGCGCCGAGCCCTTCGATGCGCACTGGGCCGCCGATCTTTCGCAGATGCTGCGGCGTGAAGTGAAGCGCGTGGTCGCCAATCCCCTGGACATCCATCGTTACCTGATGGAGTTCTACGGCGTGCAGCGCTCGATCGCGAAGGCGCGCGAGGCCAAGCAGGATTCGATGGATGGTTCAGCCATCCTCAATTTCGAGCAGCTGCTGGAGCTCGGCAAGTCCGGCGAGATCGGCGCGGATGACCGTCACGTCGTCCACATCGTCGACTGGCTGTTGCAGTATGCCTTCGAGCAACGCGCGTCGGACATCCATCTGGAACCGCGCCGCGAAGCTGCGCAGATCCGCTTCCGCATCGACGGCGTGATGCACAAGGTGTTCGAATTGCCGCCCGCGGTGATGACCGCGGTGACGGCGCGCATCAAGATCCTCGCGCGCCTGGACGTCGCGGAAAAACGCCGTCCGCAGGACGGCCGCATCAAGACGCGTTCGGCGGGCGGACGCGAGGTGGAACTGCGCATCTCGTCGATGCCGACCGCGTTCGGCGAGAAGATCGTCATGCGCATCTTCGATCCCGACATCGTGGTGAAGCAGTTCGCGCAGCTCGGATTCTCGGACGAAGAGGAAAAGACCTGGCGCGGCATGGTCGAACGCCCTCACGGCATCGTGCTGGTGACGGGGCCGACCGGTTCGGGCAAGACCACCACGCTCTATTCCACGCTCAAGCACCTCGCGCGGCCGGAACTCAACGTGTGCACGGTCGAGGATCCGATCGAAATGGTGGCGCCGGAATTCAACCAGTCGCAGGTGCAGCCCGCGATCGATTTCGATTTCGCGGCCGGCGTGCGCACGCTGCTGCGGCAGGACCCCGACATCATCATGGTCGGCGAAATCCGCGACCTCGAAACCGCGCAGATGGCGGTGCAGGCATCGCTCACGGGGCACCTCGTACTCTCGACGCTGCATACCAACGACGCGCCGTCCGCGATCACGCGCCTGCTCGACCTTGGCGTGCCGCACTACCTGATCCAGTCCACGCTGTCGGGCGTGGTCGCGCAACGCCTGGTGCGGACGCTGTGCCCGCACTGCAAGGTCAAGGCGCGACAGGATCCGCAAACCTGGTCGGTGCTGACGCGCGGCTGGGTCATTCCGCCGCCCGCCGAAGTGTACGAACCGGTCGGCTGCCTCGAATGCCGCAACACGGGCTACCTCGGCCGCACCGGCGTGTACGAGATGATGACGGTCAGCCCGCGCCTGCGCGGCATGGTCACGCCGCAACTCGACCTTGCGGGCTTCACCGGCTTCGCGCTGGAAGAGGGCATGCAGCCGCTGCGGATTTCCGCGGCCACACAGGTCCGGCGCGGCATCACCACGGTCGAGGAAGTATTGTCGGTGCTGCCGGCTGCGTGAGGGCACGCGTTGCGGCTATGCTGCGCGCAACGCCACTCCCGCGACACCATTTCCACAGACGCCATGCATCCCTTGTTGCTGATCCAGACCGGCGAAGCGCCGGATGCACTGATTCCGCGATTCGGCGGTTTCGCCGATTGGTTTCGCGTGGCGATGCGCATCGATGCCGCGCAGATGCGCGTGGTGCGCGTCGATGCAGGTGAACCCCTGCCCGAACCGCGCGACGTGCCGGGCGCGATCATCACCGGCTCCGCCGCGATGGTTACCGAACGCGCAGACTGGAGTGAGCGCACGGCCGAGTGGATTCGCGACGCGATGGACGCGGAAACCCCGTTGTTCGGCGTGTGCTACGGCCATCAATTGATGGCGCACGCACTGGGCGGCACGGTCGGCTGGCTGCCGGCGGGACGCGAGATCGGGACCGAAACCATCACACAGCTTGTGGAAGCGCCGGACGTGCACGCGTTGCCGCCGTCGTTTCCCGCGCAGACCACGCATCGGCAATCGGTGCTGGAACCACCATCGGGTGCCACAGTGCTGGCGCGCTCGCCACGCGATCCTCACCAATTGCTGCGCTACGCGCCGAACGCACTGTCCTCGCAATTCCATCCCGAGTTCACGCCCGAAGTCATGCGCGCGTACATCGAGGTGCGCGTCGAGACCTTGCGCGAGGAGGGACTCGATCCCGACACCCTGCTTGCCGACGTTCGCGACACCGAAGCCGCGCGCCTGCTGCTGGAACGCTTCGCGCATGCGGCGCTCACACGCCAACGCGTGGCGGCCTGACTCAATAACTCTGCCTGCGCAGGCGGCGTTCCACCGCGCCGCGCGAAACCAGCGCGAACACGATCCCGAAGCCGAAACCGGCGAGGTGCGCCCACCACACCACCGCGCCGAAACCCGGCCCCGCCCAGGTGAACAGCAACTGCAGCAGCACCCACATGCCGATCAGCAGCGCCGCGGGGACGCGGATGAATTGAAGGTACAATCCCAGCGGCAGCACCAAGCCCAGGTGCGCGCGCGGGAACAACGCGAGATAGGCGCCGAGCGTGGCTGACACCGCGCCGCTGCAACCGATGATCGGACGCAACTGGCCGGACAACGTCCACGCGCCGACCAGGTTGGCGAACGCGCCACCGATCAGGAACAGGAACAGGAAACGCCGCGAGCCGAGCGCACGCTCCGCGGGCAAGCCGAAGATCACCAGGAACAACATGTTGCCGAGCAGGTGCACCCAGTCGGCGTGCATGAACAGCGACGTGAAAAGCCGCAGCCACAAGCCGACCTGCAGGATCTGGCCGTGCTGGAACAGCCGCCCCGGCACCGTGCCCCAGTCGCCGAGCAACACATTGCGCGTCGCCGCCGCCGCCAGCATCAGCCACAGGTAGCAGGCCACGCAGGCGACCACCAGCACCGGGGTCACCCAGCGTGGATGCACATGTTGGCGGCTGGGCACGTCGACGAACATGGCGCATACCTTAGCGGGTTGCCTCGGGACGTCCGCGTCCCCTACGAAATCACCCCATCTCCATCACGACCGCGGCGGGCCGCACGGCTATAGTGCGCCCCGCATCGACTTTGCGGACGGAAGGAGTGCAATCATGTCTGCCGGACCCAGTCGCACGCACACACCCCCGTGGCATGAACTGGCCGCCGCGCTTCGCGGCGGCTTGCTGCTGCCGGGTGACACCGACTACGAAACACGCCGCCACGTCTGGAACGGGGCGATCGACCGGCATCCGCTCGCGATCGCGCGCGGCATCGATGCCGAAGACGTCGCCGCGACGGTGAAGTTCGTCGCGCGCGAACACCTGCCGATGACGGTGCGCGGCGGCGGCCACAACGTG
>DATNAW010000128.1:0-14975 GCA_035572335.1 Rhodanobacteraceae bacterium | reverse complement strand
GGCGTATTGCCGATGCACGAGAACGAATTGCACGGCATGAAAAAAGAAAAACTTCTGCTGAAAGATCGACTGACCCGAATGTGGGGCGAAATGGGCAACGCCTGAGCCTCGCCCGCAACCGAAGAATTCTCGCCGGCCCGCTCACGCGGGCCGGTTTGCGTGCGGGCCTATGAAGCGGCGGGCCGCGCGGCGACAATCGCGCGGTCATGCGCCTTTCCACGTCCATCGTCCTGTGCACTTGCAACGGCGCGCGCTTCCTTGAAGTGCAGTGGGACAGCCTGCTCGCGCAGGAACGCCCGCCCGATGAAATCATCGTGCACGACGACGTCTCCAGTGACGACACGTGGGCGCTGCTGGGAGGGTTGTCCGCACGTGCCGAAGAGAGGGGCATCCGCGTTCGCCTGATCCGCAACGAACGCAATCTAGGCTACGTTGCGAACTTCGAAGCTGCGCTGCGCGATGCCTCGGGCGACCTGTTGTTCCTTTGCGACCAGGACGACGTCTGGCACCCCGGAAAACTCGCGGCGCTGACGGACGCCTTCGAACGACGCTCTGGCTTGCTGCTGCTGTGCAGCGACGCACACCGCATCGACGAGGGCGGAGCAAACCTGCGGCGCTCGCTGTTCGATGTCCTGAAGGTGTCACGCACCGAATTGCGACGCATCCACGCGGGGCAGGGTTTCCGCGTGCTGCTGCGCCGCAGTCTCGCGACCGGTGCAACGGTCGCGCTGCGGCGAACGCTGCTGGCGGACGCGTTGCCCTTTCCGGCCGGATGGGTGCACGACGAATGGCTGGCG
The DNA here is from genome assembly GCA_035572335.1 of Rhodanobacteraceae bacterium. GTDB lineage: Bacteria > Pseudomonadota > Gammaproteobacteria > Xanthomonadales > Rhodanobacteraceae > 66-474. The sequence goes on along the minus strand of DATNAW010000128.1, from coordinate 14,178 downwards.
ATCGTTGCCGCGGCGTTGGGCGGATTCGATTGCGTCGAACGGCCGTTGATCGACTATCGCCAGCATCCGGAGAATCAATTGGGAATGCCCGAGCGCAGTTTCGCGGCGCGATGGCGCGGCCTGCTGACGCCCGCCGCGGATGAAGTGGGGAAGCTCATCCAGCGCGACCGTGTCTTGCGCGAGCGCCTCCGTTGGCTGGAGCAGCCCGTCCCTGCATCGGATCTGGCTCACGTGGATCAAAAGTTGCAGCATCTGGATGCGCGCGCTGCGCTGACGGGATCCCCATGGCGGCGGGCGGGCGGCGTACTGCGTGAAACCGTGAGCGGGCGGTATGGGCGATACGCCGCAGGCTGGCATTCGGCATTGCGCGACCTGTTGCGCGGCGACTGAATCGTCCTTGCCCGACGGGCTGCCAAGCTGCCTCGGGTATCATGAGCGGTCGGGACGCAGGGAAGACGCGGCCCCGCAATCCCTGCACAGCTTTCCGGATGCCCATGATCGTCGACAGTGTTCTCGAATTGATCGGTCACACGCCAATGCTGCGTGTGCGCAGGCTGGACACCGGGCCGTGCGAGCTGTTCCTGAAACTGGAATCGGCCAATCCGGGCGGCTCGATCAAGGACCGCATCGGGCTTTCAATGATCGAGGGTGCCGAGCGCGCCGGAAAAATCAAACCCGGCGTGACGCTGGTAGAAGGCACCGCCGGCAACACGGGCCTGGGTCTGGCGCTGGTCGCGCAGGCCAAGGGTTACAAGCTGATCCTGGTCGTGCCCGACAAGATGAGCCGCGAGAAGATCTTCAACTTGAAGGCCATGGGCGCCGAAGTGGTGCTGACGCGCTCGGACGTCGCCAAAGGCCACCCCGAGTATTACCAAGACCTCGCCGCCAGCATCGCGGAAAAGACGCCGGGTGCGTATTTCATCAACCAGTTCGGCAATCCCGACAATCCGGCCGCGCACGAAGCCACCACCGGCCCGGAAATCCTGGAACAGATGGAGGGCCGCGTGGACGCGATCGTGTTCGGCTGCGGATCGTCCGGAACCATGACGGGCCTGTCGCACTACTTCGCGAAACATTCTCCGGACACGGAATTCGTGCTGGCCGATCCGGTCGGGTCGATCCTCGCGCAGTACATCAACGAGGGCACGCTGTCCCACAAGACTGCATCGTGGATGGTCGAAGGCATCGGCGAGGACTTCCTGCCGACCATCAGCGATTTCTCGCGGGTGAAGAAGGCCTACTCGATCAGCGACAAGGAAAGCTTCCTTACCGCGCGCGAACTGCTGAAGCAGGAAGGCGTGCTGGGCGGTTCGTCCACCGGCACGCTGCTGGCGGCCGCGTTGAAATATTGCCGCGAACAAACGACGCCGAAACGCGTGGTCACGCTGGTCTGCGACACCGGCAACAAGTACCTGTCCAAGCTCTACAACGATTACTGGATGCTGGACAACGGCTTCCTCGATCGCCAGCCGACCGGCGATTTGCGCGACCTGATCCTGCGTCCGTACGCACAGCGCGACACCGTGGTGGCGGCGCCGACCGACCTGCTGGTCACGGCGTACAACCGCATGAAGCTGTACGACGTCTCGCAACTGCCGGTGATGGACGGGGAGCAGATCGTCGGCATCATCGACGAGTCGGATTTGCTGCTGCACGTGTACGGCGATGAGAAACGCTTTCTCGATCCGGTCTCGACGGCGATGATCACCGAACTGCAGACGCTCGGCGTCAATGCGCCCATTGAAGACCTGCTGCCGGTGTTCGAACACGGCCGCGTCGCGATCGTGATGGACGGCGAGAAATTCCTCGGCCTCATCACCCGCATCGACCTGTTGAATTACCTGCGCCGGCGCGTGGCGTGACCGCGTCGCCCGATACGGAATCATTGCAACCATGCATACGTCTCATCCTTCCCTGGACCAGGTGCCTGTGACCGAAGAGGCAGCGGTTTGGGCTTATCGTCTGATCCTGGGGCGGGAACCTGAAAGCGCCGCGATCGCGAGCGATCACGCGCGGCAAAGCCGGTCGTTGAAGGACTTGCGCGAACGCTTCCTGGAGAGCTCCGAATTCACCCAGCGCTATCGCGTGGTCGAGCGTGAGCGCGGGCGCAATGTCAGCGTGTTTCCGCCCTGTGCTATCCAGACCCGCGTCGATGATGAGACGGCTGCGCGCCTGTTCGATCGCGTCGCGCGCAGCTGGACGCGGTTCGGCAGCAGCGAACCCTATTGGTCGGTGCTGTCGGAGCCGCAGTACCTGATGGAACGGATCGGAGAGACTCGCGAAGCTTTCCTGGAGTCCGGCCGCGAAAACATGGAGCGGTTGTTTGCGACCTTGAGGCGCAACGGCATTGCCATCGATCCATCATGGGAGGTGCTGGAACTGGGCTGTGGGTTGGGCCGCACCACCCGTTGGCTGACCAAACACTTTCACCGGATTCTTGCCGTGGATGTTTCGAGTTCTCACCTGGAACTCGCGCAGCAGCTCAACGCCGACGCGCCGCATGCCGAAAGGATTGCCTGGACGAAGCTCGCCTCGAGGGATGATCTTGCGGCGTTGCCGGCATTCGATTTGTTCTTCAGCATGATCGTGCTGCAGCACAATCCACCACCGATCATCGGCGTGCTGCTTGAAACCGTCGCGGAGAAACTGCGGCCCGGTGGTTTTGCGTTCTTCCAGGTGCCGACCTACCAGCGCGGCTATTCATTCGATGTGGATTCTTACCTGTCGCTTTCCGCACACGAGCCCGACATCGAAATGCACGCGTTCCCGCAGGGCGAGGTATTTCGTATTTTTCGCGAGCATGGCTGTGTCCCGCTCGAAGTATTCGAGGACGGCTTATCGGGCCATCGCGACAATCATCGTTCCAATTCATTCTTGTTCCACAAACTGGTGGACAGCGAGAATTCCGCATTGGAGCTTTCCCAGTCGAAAGCGTATGCCCTTACGCTGGAAGCGGAAATTGCGCGCATGGATGCGGCCGCGCGCGCGGAGCACGCTGCGGGGCAAAAAGCGCTCGCGGAAGCCGCGCGCTATGCGGCAACGCTCGAAGCCGAGCGTGAGGAGTTGAAGCGTGCGCTCGCCAGCGCGCGGCATTCCAAAGGCCAGACAAACGGTTCCCGAACTCCATGACCACGAGAAATCCTTCCGAGCACGCGCTTTCGCTCGCCACCCGCGCCATCCACGCCGGCCAGTCGCCCGATCCTTCGACCGGCGCAATCATGACGCCGATCTACCAGACTTCGACCTACGTACAAGCCAGTCCTGGCAAGCACCAGGGCTTCGAGTATTCGCGCACGCAGAACCCCACGCGGTTCGCGTGGGAACGCTGCGTCGCGGATCTCGAGGGTGGCGTTGCCGGTTTCGCATTCGCTTCCGGCATGGCTACCACCGCGACGGTGCTGGAACTGCTCGACTCAGGCAGCCACGTCATCGCGATGGACGACTTGTACGGCGGAAGCTATCGACTGTTCGAGCGCGTGCGCCGGCGCAGCGCGGGACTCGATTTCAGTTTCATCGACTTGAACGATGCGGCCGCGTTGAAGGCCGCATTGAAACCCAATACGCGGATGATCTGGGCCGAGACACCGACCAATCCGATGTTGAAGCTGGTCGATCTGAAAAAGGTCGCGGCCTTCGCGAAAAAGCACGGCCTGTTGCTGGTGGTGGACAACACGTTCTGCTCGCCGATGGTGCAGCGTCCGCTGGAATCCGGTGCCGACATCGTCGTGCATTCTGCGACCAAATACTTGAATGGCCACTCCGACATGGTCGGCGGCATCGCCGTGGTCTCGAACAAGGAACTTGCAGAACGCATGGCGTTCCTGCAGAACTCCGTGGGTGCGGTCGCGGGGCCGTTCGACGCGTTCCTCGCGTTGCGCGGCGTGAAGACACTGGCGCTGCGCATGCAGGCGCATTGCGCGAGCGCGCTGGAACTGGCGACGTGGCTGGAAAAACATCCGGCCGTCGAGCGCGTGATCTATCCGGGCCTGAAGTCGCATCCACAGCACACCCTGGCGCGCCGCCAGATGCAAGGCGGCGGCGGCATCGTGACGATCGAAGTGAAGGGCGGCTTGAAGAAGGCGCGACGGATGCTGGAGCGCTGCCACCTGTTCGCGCTGGCGGAATCGCTGGGCGGCGTCGAAAGCCTGATCGAGCATCCGGCGATCATGACCCATGCTTCCGTGCCGCCGGCCAACCGCAAGCGGCTCGGCATCAGCGACGGCTTGATCCGCCTTTCGGTGGGTGTCGAGGATGTCCGTGACCTGCGCGCCGAACTCGCAGCTGCTCTGGACTGATGCGGCATGCCGAGCTTGCACATCTTCTCCAGCGCCACGGGATTGCCGCTCTTGCCGAGGCACCGCGCATGATTGGCGCCAACTTGGGGCGCCGACCTGAACCGGTCCGGATGCTCGGGCGTCCACTTGCGCTCGTGTGGCGCCAGCGCGTCCTGCTGCGTCGCATGACTTGGCGCGAAATCTCGTCGCGGTACCGCGAATCCGTTCTCGGCACTATTTGGGCCGTGGTCAATCCATTGCTCATGCTGTCGATCTACACGTTCGTGTTCGGCTACATGTTGAAATCGCGCTGGCCGGGTCAAGGTGACAACAAGCTGTTGTTTGCGGTCACGTTGTTCGCCGGTCTGATCGTCAACACGATGTTCGCCGAAACGGTCAACAGCAGCACCAAGGTGATCGCGGAGAACGCCAATTACGTAAAAAAGGTGGTTTTCCCGCTCGAGATGTTGCCGCTGGTGCTGCTGGGAAACGCCTTGTTCCACGCGGTGGTCAGCTTCGGCATTTTGATCGTGGCCAATGCATTGGTCGGAACGGGTTTGCACTGGACCATGTTGCTGTTGCCGCTGGTGTTCATCCCTATCGTGCTGGCGACGGCGGGCATTGCCTGGGTGCTCGCTTCGCTGGGCGTTTTCCTGCGCGACGCCAGCCAGATCGTCGCGTTCGTCACCGCGTTCATGATGTTCCTCAGCCCCATCTTCTATCCATTGAGTTCGTTCCCGGCTGCCATGCAAAAGTGGTTGTTCATCAATCCGCTCACCTTGCCGGTCGTGCAGGTGCGGCAGGTGGTGGTCAACGGGGCATTGCCAGCTTGGCGCGAACTTGCGATTTCCTACGTGATCGGTCTGCTCGTGGCGGCGATCGGCCTTTGGGTGTTCGAACGCACGCGCAAGGGATTCGCCGATGTCGTCTGACGCGATCATCAAGGCTGCCTCTCTGGGCAAGTGCTACCAGATCTATTCCAGTCCCGCGGAGCGCCTGAAGCAGATGGTCTATCCGCGGCTGATGCGAATCGCCGGGCAAAAGGCCGCGCCGCGCTTCAGGGAGTTCTGGGCGCTGCGTGGCGCGGATTTCGAGATCAGGCGTGGCGAGACGGTGGGCATACTCGGCCGCAACGGCTCGGGCAAGACCACGTTGCTGCAATTGCTGTGCGGAACATTGCCGCCCAGCGAAGGCGTGTGCAACGTGCAGGGGCGGGTGGCGGCGTTGCTGGAACTCGGCGCCGGCTTCAAGCCGGAGTTTACGGGCCGCGAGAACGTGCTCATCAACAGCGCGATCATCGGCATTCCCGAGGAGCAGGCGCTGGCACGCATGGACGAAGTGATTGCGTTTTCCGAGCTCGGGGATGTGATCGACCAACCGGTCAAGACCTACTCCAGCGGCATGTACGTGCGCCTGGCGTTTTCTGCCGCGATCCACGTCAGCCCCGACATCCTGGTGGTCGATGAAGCGTTGGCGGTGGGCGATGCACGTTTCCAGGCGAAGTGTTTCCGTCGCATCAACGAGTTGAAGGACCAGGGCGTCACGATCCTGTTCGTCAGTCACGCCACCGAGCAGGTGGCGATGCATTGCACGCGCGCGTTGCTGCTGGATCACGGCCGGCTGATCGAAGACGGACATCCGCGCGAAGTCTGCAATCACTATCTCGACCTGCTATTCGGGCAGCGCGGCAAAGAGCGTGCCGAAATCAACGCCAGCAACGCGGAGGCCACGCGCAACGCCTTGACCGTGGAAGCGGGGTTCGAAGCCGAGCAGCAGGCAGTGGTGCACGCCCTGCCAGCAGTTTCAGCCTTCATCAATGCCGCGGCCGGCGCCGGATTCTCGAGCCGCCGCGGATACCACGACGCCGAATACCGTTGGGGCAATGGCGGCGCCGAGATCCTGGATTACCTCCTTGTCAGCGGGAAGCGCGTGGAAACGGCCAACCTTTTTGCCGACGAGGATGCCGAGCTGTACATGCGTGTCCGTTTCATGCGCGACGTTGCAACCCCGGTGTATGGTTTTGCCATCAAGAACATCCAGGGGCAGATGTTGAGCGGCTGCAATTCGCGCGATCATGGCGTACATGCACCGGCCCGGTATCGTGCGGTGTCCGCGGGGGAAGTCGTGGTGTGTTGTTTCAGGTTCAGGCCGAAAGTAGATTCCGGCGACTATCTGTTGTCCATCGGTGTTTCCGAAGACCACAGTGGTGACCTGGATCCGCTGGACCGGCGTTACGACTCGATCCTGATCAAGGTCGAGCGGCGTGGGCCATACTTCGGCATATTCGACATCGGTGCCGACTGCCAAGTCGTCCGCACACTGGAGGCGAGGTAAGGTCGATGACTGACATGGCCGCGTTGCTTACCCGTCATGTGTCTTTGCCAGAGCCGCGCCAGCCCGCATGGGGTCTCGGGGTCGGAAAGGATGCGGCGAAGCGTGCGCATGACGAACGCATCGAGGCCATCCTTCCGTTGCTGGAGGCTCTGCCCCATGAAGGTGCGTTGCGGATCCTCGACGTCGAGTGCTCGCAGGGTTATTTCACCCTGGCAGTCGCGCACGCATTGGCTGCCCGCGGTTGCCCCGTGGAAGTCGTCGGCTTGGATCGGCGCGAAGAGAACGTGGAATTCTGCGAAGCGCTCGCCGCCCACCATGGCATATCGGCACGCTTTGTTTGCGCGGCGCTCGACACGGGGTTCGTGGATCGACAGGAACATCCGCGCTGGGATGCAGCGCTGGTGCTCGGTGAGTCTATGGCCGGTGCGGATGCGGGAGAAGAGGGAACGGTTGCCGCGGCTTCTTTGCTGAGGGCGCATTCGAACCTGACGTTCTGCGAAACATGGAAGGATCGCCCGCCGGACGCCGCGTGCCGCACGCTCGCCGATCAATTACTGGCTGCCCATGCATTTTCCCGGGGCCTCGCATCATTCCAGCTTCCAGGCGACGTGGCGCGGGATTTGTATGTGTGCAGCGATCTCTTGGCATGGGTCGGCGAGCGATGGTTTGCTTTCGACCGGGTTGCTGATCGCTCCCATGCAGGTGTGCCGGATTCGTTCTCGGGCCAACGGCGGTTTTTCCTTGGCAGGGAAACCGTGGTCAAGCGATTCCAAGGTGACGGACGGCATGGAGCCTTCAATCGGGCGGAACTCGCCGCGGAGGCGGCGGCGCTGAAGGCATTGCACGGCGAACCCGGCCGCTATCCCGCCGTGTTCGCGCAGGCGGATGATGGGGACGTGATCTGGCTGGCTCGCGGCTCCTTGCCGGGCGAACTGCTGTCCGAGCGCATGGCAACCGGCGGAATCGATCGGCATGCCGTGGCGCGTGGGTTGCTCGGCGAGCTGGCGCACCTCGAATCCCGCGGGTTTTATCACGCGGACTTGCGCTGCTGGAATGTGCTTCTGGATGGCGATGAGGTGCGCCTGATTGATTTCGGCGCGCTCGTCCAAACACCCTCCCCGCTGCAGCGCCTGATGCTGTGCGCGGTGCTGTTGGAAATTGCCAGCGGCCAAACCGGCCATGAGCAACCTTTTTATGTTTCCGTGCACCCGATGGAAGCGTATCCATCTGCGTGGCAGCCGTTGCTGCGTTACCTGCTGGGCACGCCGCAATCCGCATTCCATTACGAAGAGGCATTGCGAATCCTCGAGTCCTCGCTGCGCGACATTCCCGGCCCCGCCGTGGCGACCGGCACTGGACTGAAACTGGACGAAGAAGTGTTGTCATCTGCGATCCAGGAGCATTGCGAAGCTTTCCGGCGCCTGCGCGAGCACGACGAGGCAATGGAACGCTCGCTCGCTTCGGCCGAACGCGCGTACGCTGCCGAACTCGCGGAGATCAACAGCCTGCGCGCGCGCAGGCACGAACTGGAACAGGCGCGCCAGGTTGCCGAAAATGAACATCTGAAACACGCCGGCTCGCTCAGCAGTGCACTGGAAAAGTCCCGAGCGTATGCAATGTCGCTCGAAACCAGGCTGGATCGCGAGGCTGCCGACGTGCGCACGGAGCGCGAAGCGATGGAGGCGGCCCTGCGCGCCGCGACCGGGTATTCGGACTCGCTCAAGCTGTCGCTGGACACGTCGCGGGAATATGCCGATTCGTTGCGTGATTCGCTGGAGAAGTCGCAGGCGTACGCAAGTTCGCTGGAGGCGCACATTGCGCGCGGGAAGCGGGAGCTGGAGCTGGTGCGGGCGGAGCACGCGCGCATGCAGTGTCGTTTCCGGTGGCTCAAATTCCTGTGGCCGAAGGAGCCGGATGGCCCGAAGGAACCGGAATGACCGAACCCGTCTTTTTCACCATCGTCTCGCGCAATTACCTTGCGTATGCGCTGACACTGATGCAGTCGCTGGCACAGCAGTATCCGGATGCACCGCGATACCTGTGCCTGGCAGATACGCGCGCGGGTGATCCCGCGCTGGATACCGATCTGTTCGAAACGGTCACGATCGACCAGCTTCCATTGCCGCATTTCAATGCGTTCGTGTTCCGCTACGACATCATGGAGTTGAACACGGCGGTCAAGCCGTACATGTTCGCGTGGCTGCGCGAACGGCATCCGGGCGCGGGCATCGTCTATCTCGATCCCGACATCTTGGTATTGCGCAGGCTGGATAAAGTCGAGCAGGCATTCGAACGCGGCGCGCTGGCCGTGCTGACGCCGCATCTGAATGCGCCTATCGAGGACGATCGCTTCCCCGACGAACTTTCGATCATGCGCAGCGGTGTCTACAACTGCGGCTTTGCAGCGATCAACGGCGCGCATTCGGAATCGGATGCATTGATGGATTGGTGGGCCGACAAACTCGAGTTCGGCTGCTTCGTGGATCTCGAGGGTGGCCTGTTCACCGATCAGAAGTGGATAGACCTTGTGCCGGGCATGTTTCCGGATGTCACCATCCTGCGCGACGATGGCTATAACGTCGCCTATTGGAACCTCGCGCAGCGTCCGGTACGGCAGTTGCCTCACGGCGGATTCACCGCGGGCGGGATGCCGCTGGTCTTCGCGCATTTTTCAGGCGTGGTGTTGGCGGATCCGAAGCGTTTCTCGAAACACCAGAACCGCTTCGATGCGGATGACATCGGCGGGCTGCGTCCGCTGTATGACCGATACCTGGAGCTGCTGCGTAGCAATGGCCATCGCGAGCATGCGCGCAAGGCATACGCCTATGGGACATTCGCCGATGGCGAGAAGATCGCACCAGTGCTGCGTCGGGTTTATCGGCGCTTGTTCGACGTGCGATCGGAACACCCGGTGCTTGATCCGCAAAAGATGGATCGCAGTCTGTTCAATCAGGTATGCGAGGAGCTTCCGCTTGACGAGTCCTTGCCGGTCAGCCGCGTCATGTACGAAGCCTGGTGCATGCGCACGGATTTGCAGGACGTGTTCAATCTCCACGCGCGCGACGGACGTGATGGATTCATCCGCTGGTTCCTGGCCGCGGCCAATACAGAGATGGGCATTCCGGACCGATACGTGACACCGATGCGGCAAAGCTTCATGGGCGCGCAGCGGGAGAACGGCGCCACGGTGCAGCTGCGGAACGAGCATGCAGGCGACGAGAGTGCGCCGGCACCTACGCCTGCTCCGGCCGAACCGGTGCGCCCGCCGCCGCCACTTGCAAAGGGGCTGCGCTATCAACTCGGTCAGGTGGCCCTGCGTTTGCTGAATTGGGGCAAGCGGCACGCGCAATTGCAACGTTGGTATTCGCGCATACCGTTCGGTCTGCGCATGGCGTTGCGCCGCCGGGCCTATGCGTATTCCGGCGCGCCATTGCCGCCGATGCTGCCCGTGCATGCGCCGAGCGTGCGGCGCGAGCGCTCGCGTCCCGGGACGGGTTCGTCCAGCGGAGTCAATCTCGTCGGCTACGCGCGCGGCGAATTCGGCATAGCCGAAAACGTGCGCTCGTACGCGCGCGCGCTGGATCAGGCGCGCTATCCGTTCGTGATCCGGAATTTCGACGTCGGCGTGGCCTCGCGCCAGGGCGACCACTCGATGGAGGGGCATTTCTCCGACGAGCTGCGTTACGCGACGAATGTGTTCTTCATCAACGCCGACCAGATGCAGTTGGCGCACGGTACCTTGGGTCCGAATGCATTCGCGGCGCGCCGCAACATCGGTTTCTGGGTATGGGAGCTCGAAAGGTTTCCAGATGCTTGGTGCGATGCGTTCGACCTGGTGGACGAAGTATGGGCTCCCACCGAATACGTGCGCACCGCCATCGCCGCCTGTACGGGCAAGCCCGTGCTGCGCATGCCCAAGGCCATCGAGTTCGATGCGCCTGCAGGCATGGATCGCACGTTTTTCGGCCTGGACGCTGCTGCATTCACCTATCTCTACAGCTACGACTTCAACAGTTTTGCCTCGCGCAAGAATCCGGAGGCCGCGATCACCGCGTTTCGGCAGGCGTTCGCAGACGGAAGGCAGGACGCACGGCTGCTGGTGAAATCGATCAATGGCACGCGCTTTCCGGATCGGATGCGGGCGCTTGCGGCGAGCGTGGCGGATGACCCTCGCATCGAGGTGCGCGACGGGTTTCTTTCGCGCGAGGAGATGTTCGGGCTGCAAAATGCGGTGGACTGCTACATCTCTCCGCATCGCGCTGAGGGCTTCGGACTCGGCATGGCCGAAAGCATGTATCTCGGCAAGCCGGTGGTAGCGACCGGCTATTCCGGCAACCTCGACTTCATGGACCACGACAACAGCCTTCTGGTCGACTTCCGCATGGTTGCGCTCCGCCAAGACGAGTACCCGTTCTGGCAGGGGCAGCAATGGGCGGATCCCGACGTGGACCACGCGGCGAAATTGATGCGGCAACTGTACGACAACCGCGAATTCGCGTGCCGGATCGGTGGCAATGCGGCGCGCAGCATTCGCCGCAGCAATTCGCGCGCCGTGTGTGCGGCTGCGGTGACAACACGCCTGACATCCCTGCGGGAACAAGGGCAAAAGGCGGTCTTGCAGCGGCGGAGCGGCTGAATGCGTTCCATTGCACTCGGCGAAGGCGGGATCCGAAGCGGCGTTCTCCGGAACCTCGATGGTGGGTGACGCTCCCATGACAGAAGAAAAGGCAGTCTTCGTCTATTCCTGCTTCCGCGCAGCGAGTACGTGGTTCTGGTCGCGCTTGCGCGAACAGCGCGAACTCTGCTGCTATTACGAAGTCTTCAACGAGCAACTGGAGCACCTGTCCCTTGCGGACATTCCGGCCGTTCGACCCGAAAACTGGCGTTCACGCCACCCCGACAGCGGGCCGTACTTGACGGAATTCGTCCCGCTGCTCGGCACGACGCGGGGCATCTCCGGGTTCCCGGTCGAGAGTCCATTGGGCAGCCGCTTCATTGGGCGTGCGGGTATTGAAGGGCCGCTTGACCGTGACGTGGAAGCCTACCTTGCACGCCTCATCGAAACTGCCGCGGCGTCCGGACGCGTTCCTGTCATTACATGCACCCGCATGTTGGGTCGTGCGGCCGGGTTGCGCATGGCCTTCGCTGGCACGCACATCCTGCTCGTGCGCAATCTCTTTGAACAGTGGAATTCGGTATACGGCCAGTTGCGCTCGGGGAATGACTATTTCCTGCGAATGGTCTTCAATCAGTTGAATTTCGGGCGTCAGGACAGGTTCTTCTCCTACCTGATGTCGATGTTTGGCGGCGGCGAGCAGGAACGCTTCGAGAGCTGGATGCGGGACGAAAACTCCGATGCCGTGTTTTGCTGCTACGTCGTTTCGCGGATTTATCTCCTGCTGATCACGATGCGCCACTGCGACCTGGTGGTGGATGTCACGGGCCTCGGCGACCCCGGGCGCAGGGCCGAGACCGAGGAAGCGTTGTTCCGCACGCTTGGGATTCGCGTCGATCTTGGAAATTTTCAACAACGCGTGGATTATCCAAAGCGGATCATCCAATCCCCGGCGGACTGTCGCATGATGATCGAGGAATTGCTGGATCGCTGCCTGTCCGAGATCGACGCCACCGATGATGAGCGCGTCTACGCACGTCGGCTGGTCCAGGCGGCGTGGGATTCGCAGGCGTCGTTCATGGCTTACACCTCCGGGGCGCGCGAGCTGATCGAGCAGGATGCACTACGAATCGCCGAGCTTGCTGCAGTCGCCGGTCCATTGACGGCTCGCGTGCGCGAGCTCGAGGATCAGATCGTCCGCTTCGAAGGTGAAGTGGCGACCCTTCGGCAGGCAGGCGAGGGGCGGCGCCTGCAGGCGGAAGCCGCCGAGGCCCACTTGCGGAACTGCCAGCGGGAAATTGCGTCGCTCGAGACCCGGCTATCCGATGCGCGGCACAAGTCGGAGTGAGCGGGTGTGGCGGCGGCACCTCGGCGGGCCGGCGTGCGGGTCCGCGTGCAACTGCTTCCATCGAATGCATTGTCCAGCGCGATTCCGCTCCGGCCGCGATGGCCGTACGTTCCGCCGATGCTGGCCGGGCTCGTTGATGTCCGCCGCCGGATGGCGGAATTCCGGTTTTGCCGAATTCAGTGGGTATTCGCGGCACTCATGCCGGCGGTGCGGTGACGCCGCTGCCGGACGTGTGCGCCGCCCCGAATGATGTGGGGATAACGCGTGGTATTCAGTTCGGCGACATTCCTGTTTTTCTTCCTGCCGTGCGTGCTGGTGTTGTACTACCTCAGCCCGATGCGGTTGCGCAATGGGCTGTTGCTACTGGCGAGCCTGGTGTTCTACGCGTGGGGCGAGCCCGTCTACGTGTTCCTGATGCTGGGTTCGATCACCGTGAACTGGGTGGTCGGACTGCTGATGGCGAGGTATGCCGACACCCCGCGGGAAAAGCAGGTGCTCGCGCTTGGCATCGTGTTCGACCTGGTGGTGCTGGCGTATTTCAAGTACGCGGGGTTCCTGGTGGCGGGGATCCTCGCACACGTCCCGAGCCTCGCCCAAGTCGCCTCGGAATTCCATGTCCCGCGGTTGCCGATCGGGATTTCGTTCTTCACCTTCCACGCGATGTCCTACCTGGTCGACATCTACAGGCGCCAGGCACGGGCGCTGCGCAACCCGTTGAACATGGGTGTGTACATCACGATGTTCCCGCAGCTCATCGCGGGCCCGATCATCCGTTTCCACGACGTGGCGGAGCAGATCCTCAAACGCAGCAACACGCTGCCGCGGTTCGCGTCCGGCGTGGAGCGCTTCAGTTATGGCCTCGGCAAGAAGATGCTGATCGCCAACCCGATGGGCGCCGTTGCCGACTGGGCTTTCGGCCTGCCCACGGCGCAGTTGCATACCGGCGATGCATGGGTTGGCATCGTTGCGTACTCCCTGCAAATCTACTTCGACTTCGCGGGTTATTCGGACATGGCCATCGGGCTTGGCCGGATGTTCGGGTTCGAATTCCTGGAAAACTTCAACTATCCCTATGTTGCTACCACCGTTCAGGAGTTCTGGAGGCGCTGGCATTTGTCGCTGTCGGCGTGGTTTCGCGATTACCTGTACATACCGCTGGGTGGCAACCGCAAGGGCGACGCACGCACTGTCTTCAACCTGTTCACGGTGTTCATCCTGTGTGGCTTCTGGCATGGCGCCGGCTGGACGTTCATTTTCTGGGGATTCTGGCACGGGCTTTTCCTGGCGCTCGAACGCGGACGCTGGGGACGGATGCTGCAGATCTTGCCGACGGCTCTGCGTTGGCTTTACGCGATGGTCGTGGTGTTGATCGGCTGGATCTTCTTCCGCGCCGAATCCTTCACCCATGCGTGGCAATACCTTGTCTCGATGACGGGCCTCACGGGTCAGCCGTCGACGGGTACCGCGCTCGCGATCAAGTTCGCGTCAATCGACCGCTGGACGATGCTGGTGGCATTGGTGTTGAGTACACCGGTGTTCGCCTTCATGGCGCGCGATTACATCCAGCGCGGCTATCCGATCGGGGTGCCGCGCGGCGCGATCTACCA
>DATNAW010000127.1:0-4003 GCA_035572335.1 Rhodanobacteraceae bacterium | reverse complement strand
CGCGCGCACCTTGCCCACCCACGCATCGAAATCCTGCGCGGTCAGGCCATGGAACTTGAAGCGCATGTCGGTGAAGCCCGCGCCGCTGTAGTTCGCGGAAAAACCGCGGTACTCGCCGGGCTTGTTGATGACGCCGTGCAGAATCGTCTGCATGCCGGGCATCGTGTAGACCTGGCCCACCAGCGCCGGCACGAAGAACGAATCCATCATGGTGTCGCCGGTCAGCTTGAACTGGATCGGCCGATCGACCGGCGCGGCCATCTCGTTCACCGTCGCGATGCCGTACTGCGGATACAGGAACAGCCATTTCCAGCGCAGCGAAATCACGTCCACTTCGAGCGGCTTGACGTCGGACGGCACGGGCTTGCCCGGCGCGATGCGGTCGAGCGCGCGGTACGGATCGGTCTGGTGGGTGCCGAGCCAGCTGACCGCGCCGACCGCGATGATGATCAGCAGCGGCCCCGACCACACCCACAATTCCAGTTGCGGAGAATGATCCCATTGCGGGTCGTACTTGGCCTCCTTATTGGAAGCGCGATAGCGCCACGCGACCACCGCGATCGCGACCAGCACCGGCACGATGATCAGCGCGGTGATGATCGTGGTGATGATCATGATGTCGCTCTGCTGGCGCGCAACGTCGCCGGAGGGATCCAGCAGCACCAGGTTGCAACCGCCCAGCAGCAACAAGGGAATCAGCAGCAGGCCGCGGAGGGGTTTGAGGGACATGATTGCACTTGGGCGTGATGCGAAAACGCCCTATGATACCCCGTCATTCCGCTTTTTCAGACTGATCTGCATCAAGGCGTCGATTCGGCTGTGCCACGACGCTATTCCGACGCATCGGTCATTCTCCGACGCTTCCGCCGTCATTCGTTTCACCATCGCCACGCCAACCCATGTCCACCAGCGATACCTTGAATTCTCCCCCGGCGCCCGGACGCTCGCGCACGGAATCTTCGCATGACGAACACGTGACGCCGGGTGACCTCGCCGTCGGCGTGGTCGCCGGACGCATCTCGCAATCGTTCGACGTGTTCGTGTTCGGATTGGGTTGCGTGCTGGCGTTTCCGAAAGCGTTCTTTCCGTTCGCCAGCCAGCTCGACGGCATGTTCTACGCCTTCGCGATTTTCGCGCTGGGTTTCATCGCGCGGCCGCTCGGCTCGATGTTCTTCCTGGTCCTGCAACGCAACTTCGGACTCGCGACCAAGTTGACGATCGCGCTGTTCATGCTCGGCATGGCGACCGCGGGCATCGCCTTCATGCCCGGCTATGCGACGCTCGGCGGATGGGCCATCCTGGCGCTCGCGTTGCTGCGGTTTGGTCAGGGTTTTTCGCTGGGTGGAAGCTGGAACGGGCTGGCCTCGTTGACCGCACTGGTGGCGCCGCGCGAGCGCCGCGGCTGGTATGCGATGCTCGCGCAGCTCGGCGAACCGATCGGCTTCATCCTCGCAGCGGGATTGTTCGCCTACATCTGGTCCAGCCTGTCGCCGGATGATTTCTACGCGTGGGGCTGGCGCTATCCGTTCTTCGTCGCGTTCGCGCTGAACGTGGTCGCGCTGTTCGCGCGCTTGCGCATGGTGGTGGCGCCGCGCTATTCCGAGCAGATGCAACACCGCGACCTCGAGCCGTCGCCGATACGCGAAACGTTCCGCGTGCAAGGCATCAATGTCGCGCTCGGTGCATTCGCGCCGCTGGCGAGCTACGCGTTGTTCTACCTGGTGACGATCTTCGGACTTTCGTGGGCGTTGCTGTACACGCACATGTCTGCCACCGAATTCCTGCTGGTGCAGATCATCGGGGCACTGGTGGCGATTCCATGCATGCTGCTGTCGGGCGTCATCGCCGACCGATTCGGCCGCCGCACCACGCTGGCCGTGTGCGGCGTGCTGATCGCCATCTACAGCGGCTGGACGGCGCTGCTGCTCTCGGGCGGCACGGTGAACAGCTACCTGTTCATCCTCATCGGGTTCGCACTGCTCGGTTTTTCGCACGCGCAGGCCGCGGGCGCGGTGAATTCCGGTTTCCTCAGCGAATACCGCTACACCGGTGCGATGATCACGTCCGACCTGGGTTGGCTGATCGGCGCCGGTTTCGCACCGCTGGTGGTGCTGGCGCTGGCGCAATTCCTCGGCGCGGACTACGTCGGCCTGTACCTGCTTTCGGGTGCCGCGGGCACGCTCGGCGCGCTGTGGTTTTCCAGGCGCGGCAGTTTGCCCAACGATTGATCAGGCATCGCGCGTGCCGCGCATCACGGCGGCACGCAACAGCCGCAATGCGGCGGGCGTGGTGCGCAGCATGGGCTGGAACTTGCGTTCGCGCAGCGGCGTGCGTTGGCGCACGCTGAAACGGTACGCCGCGTAACCCGCAAGCGCGATGTGGGTCGCGGCGAACCACGCGAACAACGACGAGGTTCCCGTGCCCGACATCAACACGCCTGCGACCAGCGGGCCCAGCGCGGAGCCGACGCCGTAAACCAGCAGCACGCTACTGCTCGCGGCCAGCAGGTTGTCCGGCGGCACGTGTTCGACAAGGTGCGCCACCACGATCGGGTACACCGCGAACGCCGCGCCGCCGAACAGGAAGATCATCGCCATCGCCAGCCATTCACGTCCGCCCGCCGCGAGCGCGGCGATCGCAAGCAGCGCGGCCGCCGCCGCGACCCACGCGAGCACGATGCGGCGGTCGCGATGATCGGACAGCCGGCCCAGCGGCCATTGCAGCGCCGCGCCGCCGAGGATCGCCACGCTCATGTAGGTGCCGACCTCGCCCGTGTCGAAGCCGATCCTGCGCGCGTACACCGGCAACAATCCCCAGAACGCACCCATTGCAAGACCGGACAGCAGCGCGCCCGCGCCAGCGGTGGGTGCGACGTCGAACAGCAAACCGAGTTGCAGCTTCGGCGTCGCCTGCGGTTGCGGTTGCGCCTGGCGCGTCAGCAACACGGGCAACGTCGCTGCACAGATCGCCAGTGCGATTACCGTGAACAGCACGAACGGCTGGCCGCCGAGGCGAAGCAACTGCTGCGCCAGCGCCAGCGAGCACAGGTTCACCACCATGTACGCGGCGAACACCGTGCCGCGTTGCGCGGGCGCGGCTTGCGCGTTGAGCCAGCTCTCGATGATCGCGTACAGGCCGACCAGCACGACGCCGGTCAACAGGCGCAGCACCAACCACACGAAGGGATTGCTGCCCAACGCGTGCAGCAGGACAACGCATGCCGTGCACGTGGCGCAGAACGCGAACGCGCGGATGTGGCCGACGCGCCGCACCAGCGGCGGCATCGCGAACGTGCCGATGAAGTAACCGGCGTAGTACGCGGAAGTCAGCCCGCCCAGCAACGTACTGGAATAACCGGCATTCATGCCGCGCAGCGGGATGAGCGTGTTCAGCAGGCCGGCGCCGATCAATAAAAGCGCAGTGCCCGCGAGCAGCGAGGCGACGGGTCTCAGCGTGCGTAGCATCTCGTGCGGCGATGGGCTCGGAGCAGAAGGAGCGCACAAGCATGTCGCGTGCAGTGTGCACGCGTCGTGACCGCATTCGAATGTGCGGCGCCAGCGAACGAGGCCGCCCGGCATGCGCCGGGCAGCCTTTCATGCACGCGTTACCAGTGGAAACCCACGCCGGCCGACACGCTGTGTTCGCCGCCGGAGGCCGCGCCGCCGAACGAGAAACTGGCGTGCTTGCCGAGCAGGCGCTTGTAGCCGATCGCCAGCGCCTGCTGGCTGCCTTGCGAGCCGAAACCGACGCCGACGTTGTTGCTGTCGTCGCTGCCGGTGTTCTGCGCCATCCCGGCCCACGCCGCACCCGTCGCGCCGATCTGGTCGATCTGCTTGCTCACTTCCGCGAAGTGCGCATTCACCTGCGACTCGAACTGGCTGAACGCGTCGGTGGTCACGTAGCCCTGCAATGCCTGGTTCGTGTAGGCGTTGGCGGCGGCGAGCGTCTGCGCATTGGCGGCGTCGCTGTACGTCTGCGCCGATTGCAATGCCTCGCGCGTCTG
>DATNAW010000126.1:0-2077 GCA_035572335.1 Rhodanobacteraceae bacterium | reverse complement strand
AATCCGTGGCGTTGGGCTCGCCGTCCACGATCATGCAGAAGATGCGCGCGGCGCGGCCGAGGCGCTTGTACGCCAGCACCTCTTCGTTGACCCAGCGCGACGCGGCCGACGCGGGCGAGCAGATCACGACCAGGTTTTCGGATTGCGCGAGCGCTTCGTTGATCCGGGTGCCGAGTTCCGGCGAGCTGGACAGTTCCTCGCGATCGCGAAACACCGGAATCAGGCGGCGCGGAATCGTGCCATGCGCGGTCGTCGTTCCCACCAGCCGCGACGGCACGCGATAGGTTTCCAGCGCCTTGTGCAGCCAGTCCGCCCACGCCTTGTCGCGGTGGCTGTAGCTGATGAAAGCGCGATAGGTGAACCGGGCAACAACCGAATCCGGCATGCGACCCCCACGTCACTACGTCGAACCATCCCTGGCAGGACGCGATCGTCGGGCGCGGAGCGCTGGCGGGTCGCCGCGGCCCGCTAGGAATGGGCCGCGTCGCGGAAACTAGCACCAAATGTGAACGGTGTCACGTTTGCGCGCCTGGCTCAGCGGTTCAGCAGCTTCGCCATCCGCAGCAGGTCGGCGCTGAAACCGTTGCGCTCGTAAAGCGCGTGGGCGCGGGTATTGCCGGGAAACACCGAGAGCGTCAGGAGCTTGCAGCGGTTCTTGCGCGCCCATGCTTCCGCATGCGCCAGCAATGCGCGTCCAATGCCTTGCCCCTCATGGTTTGGTGCGACCGCCAGATCGGCAATGTGGCAGGCGCGTGCGCCGGAGAAGAAATCGCGTTGCACCTGCAGGTGCAGGAAACCGGTGCGTTGTTCGCCAGGATTCCCGGCAACGAAAAAATGGTCGCCGGGCGGCGCCTCGTGCAAGACGTGTTCGATGTCGGCGTGGATGGCTGCCGCGGTTTCGCGCTTGCGCCGGCCCTTCGGCAATTCGAAGGCGACGAAGCGCGGGACCAGCGACAGGATGAAATCGGCGTCGCCTGTGGTGGCGACACGGATGGTGATGGCTGCCTTGCGGGGGTCTGGCACGGCGCTGCCTTTTCTTCCCTTGTCGTTACGGGGCCGCTTTTCGCTTGTCATTCCAGGGCTGCCAAAGGCGGAACCCCGGAATCGGGTTTGATGACCAGAAAACCGATTCCGGGTTCGACCCTGTGGGTCGCCCCGGAATGACAAGCAAATTGGATCTGGCCAGGAAGCCTACCCAAACAACGCATCCGGCATCGCCAGCACGCTGACGGCGCCGGCCTGCATGGCAGCGAGATGCGCGCGGGTCCGAGGCAGGATGCGGTCGAAATAGAAGCGTGCGGTCAGGCGTTTGGCCTGCTTGAAATCTTCGGCGTGCGGGGACGCATCCGCCGCGGCGACGCTGCGCGCCCATGCATAGGCCAGCGCGACGTAGCCCGAGTAGAACAGGTAATCGACCGCCGCCGCGCCGACCTCGTCCGGATTGGAGACCGCGCGCAAGCCGAGCCCCTGCGTGACTTCGGCCCATTCCTTGGCCAGTGCCGACAGCTTGGGGATGAAGGGCTTCAGCGCCTCGTTATTCGCATGCTGCGCGCAGAACCCGGCGAGGTGCTCCAGGAACAGCCGCAGGCCTTCGCCGCGCTGCTGCACGATCTTGCGGCCCAGCAGATCGAGCGCCTGGATGCCGGTGGTGCCTTCATAAATCGTGGTGATGCGCGCATCGCGCGCGTACTGCTCCACGCCTTGCTCCACGATGTAACCGTGGCCGCCGTAGATCTGCAGCGCGAGGCTGGTGCATTCGTTGGCATTCTCGGTGAGCAGTGCCTTGACGATGGGCGTCAGGAACGACACCAGCGCTTCGGCTCGCTTCACTTCCTTTTCGTCGGTCGAACGATGTTGCGTGTCCACCAGCGTCGCGGCGTAAAGGCCCAGCGCGCGGCCGCCTTCGATCAGGGATTTTTGCGTCAAGAGCATGCGGCGGATATCGCCGTGCACGATCAGCGGGTCGGCGGGCTTGTCGGGAAATTTCGGACCCGACAGCGCGCGCATCTGCAGGCGTTCGCGCGCGTACGACAACGCGTTCTGGTACGCGCGCTCGCTGAGCGCGAGGCCTTGCAAA
>DATNAW010000125.1:0-9769 GCA_035572335.1 Rhodanobacteraceae bacterium | reverse complement strand
CCGGATTTCGTCGGCGACCTCGAACCGTGGCACGACAACACTTTCCACGTGACCTGGCGCTACAAGTTCTACGGCGACGACTACGCGACCTTCGACGTGGATGCGTTGCGCCACCCCGCGAAATTGACGCTGATGGAAACGGGATTGCACTACGAGCGCGCAAAGCCCGCCGGGAACAAGCCGGATTGAAACGTTGCGCCCTCGAAACGGAACCCGCCGCGCGATGAATCCACGTCCACCCACCTTCACCCGTTCCGACCTCATCGTGATCGGCGGCAGCCTCCTGCTGATCGTCGCGGCGGGCGCCACGCGTTTCGCCCACGCGGGCGCGGTGCCGGCCTTCCTGTGCTCCGGTCTCGCGGTCGCCCTGCTGGCCGCACTGGTGGGACGATCGGTGGAACAACTCGGCGACCGCTTCGGCGCGGGTGCCACCGGTGTGCTGCAATCCGCGCTGGGCAACCTGCCGGAACTGTTCATCGCGCTGTTCGCGCTGAAAGCCGGCCTGGTGATGGTGGTGCAGGCCGCGCTGATCGGTTCCATCCTTGCCAACCTGCTGCTTGTGTTGGGCCTCGCCTTCACCGTAGGCGGCTTGCGCCACGGGCCGCAGTGCATCGACTCGCAACGCGCCCGCGCGACTGCCGTGCTGATGCTGCTGGCCGTCGCCGCGATGGTGGTGCCGTCGCTCGCGAGCTACGTGCATACGCCGGCGGCGCCACATGAAGACGCGATGTCGCTGGTCGTCGCGGTAATCCTGCTCGTGTTGTTCGCGGTCACCCTGCCCGCTTCGCTCAAGGGCAAACCCGCGGGCGACGCCGCCGAGCAGCACGAACCGCCGCGCTGGCCGCTGCCGCTGGCGCTGGCGCTGCTGGCCACCTCCGCCGTTGCCGCCGCCTTCGTGTCCGAATGGTTCGTGCACGCACTGGAACCGGCGATGCACACCTTGAATATTTCCGATGCGTTCGCTGGCCTCGTGATCGTCGCGATCGCGGGCAACGCCGTCGAAAACGTGGTCGGCATCCAGCTGGCCGCCAAGAACCGTTCCGAATACGCGTTTTCGGTGGTCATCAATTCGCCGTTGCAGATCGCGCTGGTACTGGCGCCGGTGCTGGTGATCCTGTCGCGCGTGTTCGGCTTTACCCCGCTGACGCTCGTGTTTCCGCCGATGCTGGTGGTGAGCGTCGCGATCGCGGTGCTGGTGACCGCGTTCATCACCTTCGATGGCGAATCAGACTGGGGCGAAGGCGTTTCGCTGTTGGCGTTGTACGCGATCATCGCGACCGCGTTCTGGTGGGGGTGAGGAGCAGCGTTTGCGTGATGCCGGGGGCATCACGCGCTGCTTCGAACGCCCGGCCAAGGATGGCCGGGCCGGCGCCACGCGCCATGGACGGTTGCTCGTCTGAATTGCTTTCACCAAATGAAAAGAAGGCTTGGACATGCCCATAACCCGCCGCCTGCGGATCAACGCACCGTCCGACCCGGTTCTGACGCAGGGCCTGGCAGACATCCGCCGCAAGATGCATCTGCCCGACGCGTTTCCACCGGAGGTCGAAGCCGCCGCGCCCGACGCCGCGGCGAACGTGAAGCTGCCCGACCTCGATCGCACCGACATTCCGCTCGTCACCATCGATCCGCCCGGTTCGATGGATCTCGACCAGGCCATGTCCATCGAACGCAACGGCGACGGCTGGCGCGTCTACTACGCGATCGCCGACGTGGCGTCGTTCGTCGCGCCCGGCGGCGCGATCGATCTCGAAGCCAATCACCGTGGCGAAACCCTGTACGGCATCGGCCATACGGTTCCGCTGCACCCGATCTTGCTGTCGGAAGGTGCAGCCTCGCTGCTGCCGGACCAGTTGCGGCCGGCGCTGCTGTGGACCGTCGATCTCGACGCCAACGGCGCCAGTATCGGCGCGAAAGTCGAACGCGCACGCGTGAAGAGTCGCCAGCGATGCGACTACGACAATGTGCAGGCAGAGATTGATGCTGGCAAAGCCGATCCGTTGTGGGCGCTATTGAAGGAAGTCGGTGAACTGCGCAAGCAGCGCGCGCAACGGCTCGGCGCCATCAGCCTGCCGTTGCCCGAACAGGAAGCCAGGCAAGTCGACGGCCAGTGGACGCTGGCCTATCGCGCGCGCCATCCGGTCGAAGACTGGAACGAACAGATTTCGCTGCTCACCGGCATGGCCGCGGCCGGCATCATGCTGAAGGGACAAGTTGGCATCCTGCGCACGCTGCCGCAACCCGACCCCGAAGCCATCGCGCGCCTGCGCCAGACTGCCGCCAACCTCAAACTCCCGTGGCCGCCGGAACGCGCGTACCCCGCGTTCATCGACACGCTTGATCCCACCGATCCCGCACAGGTCGCGATGCTGGTGGCGTGCACGCGCGTGCTGCGAGGCGCGGGCTACACCAGTTTCCACGGCGCGCCACCGGTACAGCCGATGCAGTCTGCGCTGGCCGCCGAATACACGCACGCGACCGCGCCACTGCGGCGTCTGGTCGATCGCTACTCGGGTGAAATCTGCATCGCGCTGTGCGCGGGCCGGACCCCGCCGGACTGGGCGCTGGCAAAACTCGACATGTTGCCCGACACCATGCGCATGGCCGACCGCACCGCCGGCGAATTCGAGCATGCGACCATCGACCTGCTCGAGGCCGTGGTGCTCGCACCGCGCGTCGGAGACAGTTTTCCCGCGATCGTCACCAACCTCGAGGACGGCGATGCACGCACCGGCACCGTGATGATCCACGACCCCGCCATCGAAACGCGCGTGCATGCCGGGCACGATCTTCCGCTTGGGCAGCAGGTTTCGGTGAAGCTGCTGGAAGCCGACCCCACCATGCGCAGGATCCACTTCGAACTGGAGTGATGCCATGCCGAGTCCCGCCACGCTGTTGTGGGGCATGCTGTTCGGCGCCATCGGCGTCGGCTATTTCATCTACGGCAAGAAGCAGGCGATGATCGTGCCGCTGGTCTGCGGCATCGCGCTGATGGTGTATCCGTGGTTCGTGTCGGGCGCGTGGCTGACCTTGATCGTCGGCATCGTGCTGATGGCGGTGCCATACTTCGTGCGTTATTGACAACGGCTGCGGAGGAAACGAAGCATGTCGCAAAAACATTTCGCCGCAACCGCGTGGCTCGCCTTGTCGCTGCTGGCCGGCCAGGCGTGGTCCGCGACACCGGCCGCCGAACCCGCGGCTCCCTTCTTCACGCTGCACGACCTCGGTCACGGCGTCTGGGCGGCGATCTCGCCACCGAAGAGCAAGGCAGGCGCCAACGCCGGTTTCGTGATCGGGCCGGACGGCGTGCTGGTGATCGACACATTCGAGGATCCGGCCGCGGCCAGCGCGATGCTGGATGCGATCCGCGCGAAGACCCGCGAGCCGATCCGCTACGTCATCGACACGCACTACCACCTCGATCACACCGCCGGCAACAACGTGTTCGCCGCGGCCGGTGCCGTGGTGATGGCGCATCAGAACGTGCGCACGTGGGAACGCACGCAGAACCTCAAGTTCTTCGGCGCGAATCCGACCGCGCAACAGAAACAATTCGTCGCCACGCTGGGCCTGCCGTCCATCACATACACGGATGGCATCACCGTCTGGCTCGGCGATCGCAAGGTCATCGTGCGCACGCTCGAAGGCCACACCGGTGGCGATTCGACGGTGATCGTCCCGGATGCGAAAGTCGTGTTCACCGGCGACCTTTTCTGGAACCACACGCTGCCGAACCTGATCGATGCCGACACCCGCGAGCAGATCGCCAGCAACGACACCTACCTGCACGATTACCCGGACGCCAACTTCGTGCCGGGGCACGGCGAGATCGGCAAGGCCGCGGACGTGCGCGCATTCCGCGATTACCTCACCGCGTTGCGGAAAGCGGTCGCGGGCGCGCAGCAGTCCGGCAAGTCGGGCGATGCGCTGGTGGACGCCGTGCTGCCGAAGCTCAAGGCAAGCTACGGCAACTGGGGCTGGTTCCAGCATTTCGCGCCGCGCAATATCGCGCAGACAGCCGCGGAGCTCGATGGCAGCAAGCGTGTTCCGAAGCCTGGAGTCCCATGAGCATGACCGAAGCCACCGCCCATCCTTCCCTGGATTCGATCCGCGCCGCGCGCGAGCGGCTGGGTGATCGCGTGCGCGAAACACCGACGTGGCAATGGCGCGGCGACGCGATTGGCGGTGCGGCGGGCGCCGCCACGCAGGTTTTCCTGAAGCTGGAACTGTTCCAATACACCGGCACCTTCAAGGCGCGGGGCGCGCTGCTCCATGCGATGGCACTTTCCGCCGACGCCAAGCAGCGCGGCGTCACCGCGGTCAGCGCGGGCAACCATGCCATCGCGGTCGCATTCGCCGCCCGCGCGGTGGGCACGACCGCGAAAGTGGTGATGCCGAAAACCGCCAACCCGGCGCGCGTCGCACTGTGCCGCACCTATGGCGCCGAAGTGGTGCTGACCGACGACGTGTTCGCGGCGTTCGCCGAGGTGAAACGCATCGAGCAGGAGGAAGGCCGCACCTTCATCCACCCCTTCGAGGGCGAACTCACGGTGCTCGGTACCGCCACCGTCGGTTACGAACTCTGCAACCATGTCGCCAACCTCGACGCCGTGATCGTCCCGGTCGGCGGCGGTGGACTGATCGCGGGCATCGCCTGCGCGGTGAAGCACATGCAACCGCGCTGCAGGGTGTACGGCGTCGAACCCGAAGGCGCCGACAGCATGTCGCGCAGTTTCAGGGCCGGCACGCCGCAGAAACTCGAGCGCGTCGACACCATCGCCGACAGTCTGGCCGCGCCGTACGCGATGCCCTACAGCTTCGGCGTGGCGCGGCAATTCGTCGACGGGATCGTGACCATCCCGGATGCCGCGATGCAGCGTGCGATGGCGCTGCTGTTCACCGACATGAAGCTTGCGGTGGAACCGGCCGGCGCCGCCGCGACCGCCGCCCTGTTCGGTCCGCTGCGCGAACGGCTTGACGGCAAGCGCGTCGCGCTGGTCGTGTGCGGCACCAACATCGACCTTGCCACGTTCGCGCGGCTGGCTTCGGAAGTGACGCCATGAATCGCGTGCCCGCCGGCACCGAAACGATTCGTCCGTTCCTTCCCTGCCGGGACTTCGAACGCTCCAAACGTTTCTACGAAGCGCTGGGATTCGACAAGGTCCTCGACGGCGACGTCGCGATTTTCGACGCCGGCTCGGGCGGTTTCATCCTGCAGCGGCGCTTCGATGAAGGCTGGGCGAGCAATTGCATGCTGCAACTGATGGTCGACGACCTCGATGCATGGTGGACGCACATCGAAGCGCTCGACCTGGTGGACGCGTTCGGCGTTCCCGCGCCGCGCGCGCCGGCGATGCAACCCTGGGGATTGCGCATCGCGTACGTGATGGATCCGTCCGGCGTCCTCTGGCACGTGGCGCAACGACGGGAAGGCGCGAGCCAGGATCGATGAGCGCACCGAAACTTCGCGCCGATCCGTTCGAGCGCGCTCTTGGACTTATCGCCCTGCTCGGCGTCGCCACGTTCGCCGTCGCGTGCGGCGCCGCGCAATGGCTGCGCAGCGACTACGACTGGCTGCGCGTCCCGCTGAGTTTCTACGTGCTCGGGCCATACGGACGCGCCGTCGAGGCCAGTTACTTTGCGCTCGCCTGCGGACTGATTGCACTCGGCGTGGGCTGGTACCGCGCGCTCGACCGCGGCGCTCGCAGCGCGGCGCCCCCGCTGCTGTTCGTGCTGGGCGCGATCGCGCTCGTGGTCACGGCGGTCGAATTTACAGATGTCCCGGACAAACCACCCACCCTGCACGGTCTCCTGCACATCGTCGCCGCCGGCGCCACTTTCATCTGCGTGACCGTGGCGATGCTGCTGCAAGCATGGCGGCTGCGCGGCGATCCGCATTGGCGCGCGCGTTTCCGCGGCGCATTCACCCTTGCGGCAATCACCTTTGCAGCTTTGTGGATTTACGCGCTCGTCAAGCCAATCCCGCGCGGCCTCGGCGAAAAAGTCGTGATTGCCCTGATCCTCGTGTGGCTGGGGCGTGCTTCATGGTGGCTGCTGCGCGGGCCCAGCCGCTGACACGCGACGCGCCCTCGCGCACGCAACAGGTTTGCATGATCTTCATCCGCCAGCCACGCGCGGCGTGATTGGATAAGGGGTCGCCGCTGCAGACGCGACCATGAACACAAGGAGCAACCCATGAACATCAAGGACGTAATGACCCTGAACCCCATCAGCTGCCCGGCGGGTGCGACCCTGAAGAACGTCGCAGAAGTCATGCGCGACGAAGATGTCGGCGAGGTGCCGATCGTCGAGGAGGACGGCAGCAGGAGGCTGGTCGGCGTGGTGACCGACCGTGACATCGTGGTGCGCACCGTTGCCGCGGGGCGCGATCCATCGACGGTACGGGCCAGCGATTGCATGACCGAGCCCGCGATCACCTGCAAGGAAAGCGACACGCTGGAGGATTGCGCGCAGGCGATGGCCACGCACCGCATCCGCCGCATGCCGATCGTGGACGAGAACGGCGAGTTGTGCGGCATCGTCGCGCAGGCCGATCTGCAGGCGACCGATGCGCGTTCGCTGAAGCAGCAGGTCGCGGATCGCGTCTCCACGCCGCACTGAGCATTCGTGGCGCGGAATCACCGCGCGCAGCTGCAACAAACGCATGCGATGAACAACCATCCGGCGAACAGCCCCAACCGGCATGCGTCGCCCACGCCGCTTGCGCGCGACCGTCCGGCCACGCGCGTGCTCGGCGCGATCGCGCTGATCGGTGTCGCCTTCATCACGGTGACTTGCGTCCTGGTGCAGTTCCTGCGCACCGACCTCGACTGGATCAGCACCTCGATGAGCATTTACGTGACCGGTCCATACGGCACGTGGGTGCGCGCGAGCTTCTGCGCACCCGTGCCTGGCATCGCCGCGCTCGGCGTCGGCTGGTATCTCGCGCTGGATCGTCGCACGCGCAGCGTGATCCCGATGATTCTTTTCATCATCGGCGCGATCGCGCTGTGCATCCTCGCATCCTTCACGGCCGACGCGACGCGCTGGCCGGTGACCGTGCACGGCAGGATCCACCAGTGGGCGGCGTTCGCCACGTTCCTGTGCATCACCACCGCCGCGCTGCTGCAATCGCTGCGCTTCCGCTTCGATACGCGCTTGCGCGAACAGTTCATCGAAGCCACCGCGATTGCATCGGTGTGCGTCGTGTATTTCTGGGTTTACGCGCTGGCACCGATCCCGCGCGGCCTGGGCGAGAAAGCGGTGATCGCGCTGGTGCTGGCGTGGCTGTGGCGCGCGGCATGGTGGCTGCTGCGCGGCAACGTGCTGCAGGGACATCCGCTAAGGTAGACCGATGTGATCGGCTGGAAACACCACGCGTGCCCGATGATCCGACTGCTCCCGCGCCCGACAACACCGCGATCCGCACGGCGTTATGGCGCGCGCTGCACGTTCTGGCCGACCCGCCGCCGCACGTATTCGACGACACCGTCGGGCTGAAGCTCGCGTCACCGCAAGAAGGCTGGCGGGAGCGTCCGGACATGAGTGCGTTCACGCGGCCGTTCCGCGCATCCATCCTGGCGCGTGCGCGTTTCATCGAAGACCTCGTCGAGGAACAGGCCGCGCATGGCATTGACCAATACGTGATCCTCGGCGCCGGGCTCGACACCTTCGCGCAGCGGCGTCCCGAACTCAGCAGCCGCATGCGCGTGTTCGAAATCGACCAGCCCGGCCCGCAGGCGTGGAAGCGGCAGCGGTTGATCGACCTCGGCTTCGGCATTCCTCCGCACCTGCAACTGGTGCCGGTCGATTTCGAAGCGGGCGATGACGGGTGGGAATGTTTGGCTGCGGCCGGTTTCGACACCGCGAAGCCCGCGGTCGTCGCATCGGCCGGCGTCAGCATGTACCTGACGCGCGACGCGATCGTGGAAACCCTGCGCCGGGTCGCGGCGCTTGCGCCGGGTTCGACGTTCGCAATGAGCTTCATGCTGCCCGTCGAAATGCTGGGCCCGGAGATCCGCACGGGCGTGGAGCGCGCGGCGGCCGGCGCCAAGGCCAGCGGTACGCCGTTCCTGAGCTTCTTCGCGCCGAACCAGATGCTGGCGCTGGCGCGCGAAGCCGGTTTCCGGCAGGCGCGGCACGTGTCGGCCGCATCGCTTGCGAAACGCTATTTCGCGAACCGTACCGACGGCTTGCGCCCGCCCGACAACTCGGAAGAACTGCTGGTCGCGGAAACCTGACACGCTTCGAAGGCGAATGTCGAATTCGCCGCATGCTGTTCGTTGTCTGACCAGGCATCGCTGACGAGATGCCCAACCCATTCCGGCAAAATCATCGACCCACAGGAGCCAACGATGTCCCGGCAAATCTTCGTCAACCTTCCCGTGCAGGACCTGGCCCGCGCCACCGCGTTCTACGCCGCCGTCGGCGCGGTGCGCAATCCGCAATTCAGCGACGACACCGCCGCGTGCATGGTGGTTTCCGACACCGTCTTCGTGATGCTGCTGACCCGCGCGAAGTGGGCAACGTTCACGCAGAAGCCCATCGTGGATGCACACCGCGAAAGCGAAGTGATGCTGGCGCTGTCGTGCGAATCGCGCGCTGCGGTGGATAAGCTCACGGACGCCGCGGGTCGGGCCGGTGGCAAGCCCGATGTCAATCCGAAGCAGGATCTGGGTTTCATGTACGGCCGCAGTTTCGAAGACGTCGACGGCCACATCTGGGAAGTGTTTTGCATGGACGTGTCGCAGATGCCGGGCGGTCAAAACTGAAGCCGGGTATCCGTTGCAGAACATCGGCTTGACGGACTTGTTTCAGGTTTTACCTCTGGAATTTGCCGCCGCCATGCGCTAAGGTCGCGACCACGCCGGGCACCGTTGCAATGCGAGGAATTCAGGTGGTGGTCGAGTCCAGGAGACTGGGGCGAATGGCGGGTCGTTTGCGCGCAACCCTGTTGCTGGCGCTGCTGTGCGGCCTCGGCAGTTTCGCCGGCGCGGCGCACGCCGGCTACGCTGCCATCGTCGTCGACGGCAGCACCGGCCAGGTGTTGCAGCAGGTCAACGCCGACCAGCGCGACTATCCCGCCTCGCTGACCAAGATGATGACGCTCTATCTCACCTTCGAAGGTTTGAAGAGCGGCAGGCTGCGCCTCGACCAGCAGATGCCGGTGTCCGCCTGGGCGGCGGGCAAGGCGCCCACCAAACTGGGCCTGCTCGCCGGCCAGACCATCTCGGTGCAGGACTGCATCCTCGGCATGATCACCAAGTCCGCCAACGACGCCGCCACCGTGATGGCCGAAGGCATCGGCGGCAGCGAGCGCCATTTCGCCGACATGATGGACGCGCAAGCCGCGCTGCTCGGCATGACCGATACGCATTTCGCCAACGCCTCCGGCCTGCCCGACCCTGACAATACCTCCACCGCGCACGACCTGGTGAAGCTGGCGATGGCGCTGTATCGCGACTTCCCGCAGTACGTGCACTTCTTCGCCACCCAGGAGTTCGTGTTCCGTGGCCACGTCGTGCGCGGCCACAACAACCTGATGTACCGCTATCCCGGCATGGATGGGCTGAAGACCGGTTTCACCGACGCTTCCGGTTTCAACCTCGCCTCGACCGCGGTGCGCGATGGTCACCGCCTGTTCGCCGTGGTGCTGGGCAGCCGCACCGCCGCCCAGCGCGACAATCTGATGGCGCGTTTGCTGGACGATTGTTTCAGCGGCGAACAGACGCCGCCGATCCTGGTCGCCGAAGCCGCCGGCATGCGAGGC
>DATNAW010000124.1:0-10207 GCA_035572335.1 Rhodanobacteraceae bacterium | reverse complement strand
AACCAGGCGCCGCCTTGTTCGGAGTTGCGCGCGACGGTCGCGATCGGTTGTCCCGGCCGCACCCAGTCGCCGGCGCTGACCGCGGCCGATTCGTTGCCGCCGTACAGGCTCATCCAGCCGCCGCCATGGTCGATGATCACCAGCATGCCGTAACCGCGCATGAAGTCGGTCCACGCGACGCGGCCGTAGGCCACCGCGCGCACCTCGGCGCCGGGCTTGGCGGCAATCACCACGCCGAGTGCGAGCGCGCCCGAACCGTTGCGCGGCTTGCCGGCGACCGGCCACGGCAGTTTGCCGTGCAGGTCGGCGAACGGCGTGTTCTTGCCGAGTTGCGCGGGAATGTCGGCGAACACGTTCTGCAGTTGCTTCAGCAACTGGTTCAGCGCGTCGGCGTCGTGCTGCAGCGATGCCAGCTTGTCCTTCTGTTGCGCGAGTTGCGCGTCGGCCTCGGCCAGCAGTTGCTGCTGGGCGTCGCGGGCCTGCTCCAGTTCGACTGCTTGCGCGGCGCGTTGGTCACGCTGCTGCTTGAGCGCCGTGGTTTCCGTTTCGATGGAGGCCTTCACCTTGTCGAGTTGCGCGACTTCGCCGAGCAGCGCGCGGATGCGCGCGACGCGATCGCGCTGGAAGTAGCGCGACGACGCGAGCGCGCGATCGATCTTCGCGATGTCGTCGTCTCCCAGCAGCATGGCAAGGTCGGTGCCGTGGTTGAGCGTGTACACGGCGCGCAGCAAATCCGCGAGCGCGGCACGTTGGCCGGAAAGTTTTTGTTCGAGCGTTGCGCGTTGGTGCTCTAGATCGACCAGCAATGCAGCTTTCGCCGCAATTGCCGCGTCGCTTTCGCGCACCGCGTTGGCGGCCTGGTTGAGCTGTGTGGCCTGGGCCGCGAGCCTCGCGTTGATCGCGTCGCGCTTCGCGGCCGTCGCGTGCTGCGCATCTGCGATCTTCGTGATTTCGGCGCGCACCTCGGCAAGCTTCGCCTTGGCTGCGGCCTCGCGCGCAGAAGTGCTGGGAGCCGGCGCGAGTGGCGCGGCGATGACGCCCGCGCAAAGCACCATGGTGCCCGACAGCAATGCCAGCAGAAAAAGAGTCTTAGCGGATAAACGAGGGACAGACATGCGCGGAGCATTATCACCGTGATCGCGCACGCGTTGCGCTGCTTTTCAGCGTTCCACCCATACGGCAAGCAGATCGATGGCCGCCCCCAGTGAATCCGTGGCTGTGTCGAGCGCCACGCCACCGCCCGCGCGTCCCGCCGCTTCGGCGGCTGCCGCCGCCGCGTGCACGTCGCGTGCGCCGACCAGTGCGGCTGCGCCCTTGATCCGGTGCGCCTGCCGGATTGCTTCGGGCAGGTTGGCGGCGTCCAGCGCTGCCACGAGGGCGGCATGATCCTTTCGCGCGGCGGCGAGAAAATCGTTGAGCAGGTTGTGGGCGAGCTTCGCGTCGTCACCCGCGATTTCGCCCAGGACCACCGCGCTGACCGGGGACTCTGGTGTGAACAGCGCATCGTCGGCGGGCTGAATCGGTTGCGCGGCGTCGCCCATGGATTCGCCGCCGGCCGGGAACACCACGTGCGGCAGCCAGCGCCGCAGCGTCTCCGAAAGTTGCGCGATCCGGAGCGGCTTGCCGAGGAACCCATCCATGCCCATCGCGATGCAGCGCTCGGGTTCGCCCTTGCTGACGTTGGCGGTGATCGCGATCACCGGCGTGCGCGGGCGCTGCGTGCGCCGCTCGGCCTTGCGGATCGCGGCCGTCAGCTGATAGCCGTCGAGTTTCGGCATGTGGATGTCGGTGAGGATCAGCGCGTAGGCCCCGCTTTCCCAGCGCTGCAGGCCTTCCTCGCCGTCGGCCGCGGTTTCGCAGGCGAAGCCGGCGCGGGCGAGTTGGCGTGTCAGTACTTCGCGATTGGTCGCGTGGTCATCGACGACGAGCACGAGGCTGTTTTCGCGCTGCGCCTCCTCGATGCCGGGCAACGGACGCGTGGGAAAATCGTCTTCGCGCAGCACCGGTCGTTCGGGTTCGACTTTCGATACATCGCCTTTCGCCAGCGGCAGGACCAGGCTGAAGGTGCTGCCCACGTCGGGTTTGCTGGCGAGTTCGATGGTGCCGCCCATCATTTCCGCGAGTTGCCGGCAGATCGCCAATCCGAGTCCGGTGCCGCCGAAAGTGCGCGTGGTACTGGTGTCGGCCTGCGAGAACGGCTGGAACAGCGCGCCGCGTTGTTCCTCGCTGATGCCGATGCCCGAATCGCGCACGCGCAGCGCGATGCGGTCGCGTCCGTCCGGCAACGTTTCGAGGTGCTCGGCGCGCACCGTGACGCCGCCGGTGCGGGTGAACTTGACCGCGTTGGACATGAAATTGGAAAGGATCTGGCGTATCCGCAGCGGATCGGCGACATAGGCCGGCGCGAGTTGCGTGTCGATCGCGGATTCCAGCGTCAGGCCCTTGCTGGACGCGATGCCGAGGTAGTTGCCCACGGTGTGCTCGACCAGCCGGCGCAGATCGATGTCCACCGGCGCGAGCTCCATCCGGCCGGCTTCGATCTTGGAGAAATCCAGGATGTCGCCGATGATCTGCAGCAGGCTTTGCGCCGAGCTCTGCACGATCGCGATGCTGCGGCGCTGTTCCGCAT
Source organism: Rhodanobacteraceae bacterium (assembly GCA_035572335.1). GTDB lineage: Bacteria > Pseudomonadota > Gammaproteobacteria > Xanthomonadales > Rhodanobacteraceae > 66-474. The sequence continues at coordinate 7,578 of DATNAW010000124.1, read as the reverse complement.
CCAGCCGCGTGTGCTCCAGCAATTCGAGCATGCCGGTGATGCCGATCATCGGCGTGCGGATTTCGTGGCTCATCGCGGCAAGGAATGCGCTCTTGGCCTTGTTGGCTTCACGCGCGCGCAATTCGCTGTCGCGCAGCGCGGCGTCCTTGCGCTTGACCTCTTCGCGCATCGTCAGGAAGCCTTCCACGACCTGGCGCACTTCGCCCTTCACCGGCGCACCGGTGGGCGTGTCGTAGTCGCCGGCGCGCATGCCCTTCGACAGGCGCACCAGTTCCCCGATGCCGCCATAGATGTTGCGCAGGATCGCGCGGCCCGCCACGAACACGATCAGCAGCGCTGCCAGCGACAAACCGATGCGCCACGCATTCAGCCGCTGCGCGTGCGTACGGTCGTCCTGCAACTGCGTTTGCGCGTCGAGGACCTTGAGGTCCGCGAGCAGGTTGAGGTCGCTCAGCAGCGGGTCGATCGCGGGGAACAACTCCGCGTCCGCGAAATGCGCGAGGCCGGGGATGCTGTGCGCCGCCAGTTGCGCGCGCAGGCGTGCGAGCGCGGCGTCGGCGGGCTCACGCTCGCGCTGGATGCTCGCAAACACGTCGCGTTGCCGCGGCGGCATGCTTTCGGCGGCGAGCGCTGCGAACGCCTGGTCGCTGCGCTGGCGCGCGTGGTCCACCGCGGCGAGCCCTCCGTCGAACGTCATCAAGCCATTGCGAACCTTGAAGGTGACGCCGACCACCGTGATGCCATAAGCGTCGGTCAGCGTCTTGACGTTGCTCTGCCCGCCCAGCGCGTTGTCATACAAATCATTGAGCGTGGCCTCGTGGCCGCGCTGGTAGAGCGCATCCAGCGCGAGCACCAGTCCGGCGGCGAGCAGCATCACGCCGAACAGCAGCAGCAATTGGCGGCGGACGGTCCAGAAGCGACGCGTCATGGCTGGCGCCGGCGCCACTTTTCGATCGCAGTGGCAAGCTGGTCGCCGGGCACCGCCATGCCGATCAGTTCGCCCTGTGCGCGGGTGCAACCGAGTTCGGCCAGCATCTGCCATTCCTCGACGTTGCGCACGCCTTCGGCGACGGTGGTGAGGCCGAGCTTGCGCCCGAGTTCGAGGCTGGCTTCGACGACCGCGCGGTTGCGCGGTTCGCGGATCGCGCCGTTGATGAAGCCCTGGTCGATCTTGAGTTCGGTGACAGGAAGTTGCGCGAGCTGCGACAGCGACGACCAGCCGGTGCCAAAGTCGTCCACCGACAGGCCGAAGCCCTTCAGGCGCAGGCGCGCGAGTACGTTGAGGACCTGCGCAGCTTCGTGCATCATCGACGATTCGGTGATCTCCAGCGTCACGTCGCGCGTGTCGACGCCGGCGGCCTGCACGATGGCCTGGTAGCGGTCGGCCGCTGCGGTGTCTTCGAGGTTGTGCATCGACACGTTGACGGAAATGCCGAGCTCGAGCCCGGCTTCGCGCCAGCGCGCGCGCCAGCGGCAGGCCTGCGTGAGGATGCGTTCGGTCAGCGCGTCGATGAGCTTGCAGCGCTCCAGTTCGGGGATGAAGCGCGCGGGCGGGATCGAGTGCCCATCGAAGCTCCAGCGCGCCAGCGCCTCGGCGCCGGTGGCGAAGCCGCTGCCGATCGCCACCTGCGGCTGGAACCACGCTTCGAAGGCGTCGCTCGCCAGCGCTTCCGCCAGCAGGCCTTCGTCGATTTCGGGTTGCGGCGCCTCGTCGGCCAGCAGGTCGGCGGTGAAATACAGATCCATCACGCTGCCGAGCTTGGCTTCGGTCAGCGGTTTTTCGACCGTGCCCAGCACGCGGATGCCCGAGGCGCGCGCCATGATGCGCACGGTGTTGAGCAGCGCGGGATCGAGCGCCGTCAGCACCACGATGGCGTGTGCCAGGCGCTCCTGCGCGACGTGGCCGATGAATTGGATGCCGTCCATGTGGGGCAGGTCGAGATCGACCAGCACCACGTCGACCGGATGTTCCTGGCGGCCGAGCACGGCGAGCGCGCTGCGTCCGTCCGCCGCTTCGAGCGCGGTGCCCACGCCCACGTGCTGCAGCAGCCGCAGCGCCACCTGGCGCTGGAAATCGTGGTCCTCGACCACCAGCACCGACATTTGTGCCAGCTTGCTTCTCATGCCGTTCCCCCTTCAGTCACGGCAGGTTCGGCCGGAGTCTAGCACCCGGGCGGTCGGACGGGGCCGCCCGGCGCGCTGATGCGCTAGCCTTGCCGGGATGTGCGTGATCGCTTTTGCCTGGAATGTCCATCCGCGCTGGCGCCTGCTGCTGATCGGCAATCGCGACGAAGCGCATGCGCGGCCGTCGGCGGCTTTGCAACGCTGGAGCGACGCACCCGGCCTCATTGCCGGCCGCGACCTGGAAGCAGGTGGCACCTGGATGGGCGTGCGCGAGCCCGGCCGCGCCTGCGTGGTGACCAACGTGCGCGATCCGCGCGCCGCGAAGGATCGTGCCTCGCGCGGCTGGCTGGTGACGGATTTCCTGCAAGGCGAGGACTCGGCGGCGATTCATGCCACTGCGCTGGAAGCGATCGCCACGCGCTACCGTCCGTTCAACCTGCTGCTGTTCGACGCCGGGTCGGCGCGCTTCGTATCGAATGATCCCGGCGTTCGCGCGCAAACCATCGACGATGGCATTCACGGCCTATCGAATGGCGATCTTGACGCGACGTGGCCGAAAGTGCGGCGCGTGACCACGGTGCTGCGTGACTGGATCGAAGCAGGCGCGGACGACTTCGCGCCGCTTTTCGAAGCCTTCGCCGACGAAGCGCCCGCGCCCGACGCGCAGTTGCCGGATACCGGAGTCGGCATCGAACTGGAACGCAGGTTGTCGCCAGTGTTCGTGAGCGGTGAGCTTTACGGCACGCGCGCGACCACGCTGATCGCGCTGTCACGCGACGGCGGCGGCATCATCGAAGAGCATCGCTTCGGGCCGAATGGCGTGGCGCAGGGACAGACCGCACTACGCTTTTGGCTGCGCTCTCGACGCGGTTCGTCAGTGTGAGGTCGACGCCGATGGCGCCGGCGACGCTTCCGCCGCCGCGTGGAACTCCGGCGCCTTGCCCAGCAACAGCGCGCGGATGCTGCGCAGCCTGGCTTTCAAGGTGCGCTCGTGCTCCGGGCCGATGCGGATCATCAGCTTCTGGCCCACCGACAGCGATTCCCAGGTTGGATCGGCGAACACGTAATGGCCATCCGCGGTGGCGGTCAGCGCGATCGGCGGATGCGCGTTCGGCGCCGCCAGCATGTCGTCGATCGCGGCGATCAGGCGATCGTTGAAATAACCCCGCGGATAACCGAGATCGCGATACGCCTGCTGGAACAGCGGATACCAGCGCACGTACCACGTCACCAGCGTGCGCGGATCCACCGCCTCGGCGATCTTCATGTAAGGGTCATAGCGCGCGAAATCCTTGCTGTCCAGCATCGGCTTGCCGCTCGACGTATCCACCGCGAACGTGCCTTTCGGCGTACGCAGCGGCAGGATGCTGGCGCCGATGCTGCGGCGGGGCAGCGCATCCACGGTCGCTACGATGTGCGGAATCAATCCGCGCGAAAGCAGCAGGGCGGACAATCCATCGGCACCGGGAATCGATGACAGCGCCGACGCCACCGCGCTGTCGCTGTTGTCGAGTGGCGGCAGCGGCGATGTCGTCGCGGGCGCTGGGCCGGTTTGCGCCTCGGATATCGGATGTTCGATTGGCGGCGGCGCGGTGCTGGCCTTGGCCGGTGCGGAAGGCTCGGGCCCCCGCCGCGAGAAATCCACCCCCGGGAAGCGCGTGAAATACCACCACGCGGCCAACGCCACGATCACGATCACCACGATCGCGCCGATGATCTTGCCTTGTGCCGAATTGCGTCGAGTCACGTCACCCCCGAGACCAGGAATCACCAACCTTTGATGCGCACCGCCGCCAATGGTTCCGTCAAATGAACGGACTGACGCCGATCAGGCGCCAATGCAGCAGGAACGCGAAGATCGCCCATGCCACCACGCCAACGACGATCGCCAGCGCATCGCCCATCGTCGTGCCCGCAGGGTACACGATGCCGGCCACGCGATCGCGCCGACGCGACACCGCGAAATCCGCGACGGCCCACACCAGGAATGCCCCAAACAACGCCACGTCGCGGAGATAGCCGATCGCCAGCAGGTGTCCGAGCGCCCACAGCTTCACGCCCGCCAGCATCGGATGCCCGATCTTCGCCTTCAGATGATTGCGCGGCACGTACGCCGCCGTGACCAGCACGAACGCCACCAGCGTGAACAACGCATTCAAGTGCTTCAACCACGAGGGCGATGCGTACAACAGGTGTGGCTGCGCGCGCGCCATCCCGAAGCCGATGACGATCAGCACGAAGCCCGCGATCGACACCGCGGAGTGCAACCCCTTCCAAGGCCACACGCGCATCCGCGCCACCATCCGTTCGCGGAAACGCGGCGCCAGCATGTGCACCGAATGCATGCCGAGGAACAGGACGAGGCCGAGGATCAGGAGGGGCATGTGGCGGGTCCTTCGTGCGAGTGGGTTCGGATTGTAAAGTCACTCTGGCCGATTGCAGGAATCCGACCTGCGGCGCTCTCCCGCACGCGGACTTGGTGTGGGCGCAATGCGCAGCTCCCGCGAACAAAAAACGCCCCGCTTTCGCAAGCGGAGCGTTTGGCTTTGCACGATGATCGCGTCGTTGCAGGCGAATCAGTTGCCCAGGAAATCCTTTTTGCCGATCTGGGTGCCGGTCACGCGCAGGATGTCGTAGGCGGTGGCGCAGTGGAAGAAGATGTTGGGCAGCGAGTATTCGGTGAGGTACGCGAGGCCGGTGAACTCCGTTTCGCCATGGCGCGTCTTCATCACCACCTTGCGCGCTTCGCTGCCGTCGATCTGCTCGGGCGCGAAGGATTTCGCGTACGCGATCGCGGCATCGATGCGCTGGTAGGCCTCGGCCAGCGTCTTCTCCTTGTCCTCGAACGACTTCGGTTCCACGCCGGCCAGGCGCGCGGCACCCCGCGCGGCGGTGTCGCAGGCGATCTGGATCTGCTTGATCAGCGGCAGCATGTCGAAGATCAGGCGTTGCTGCAGCAGGTTGTCGGGATCAACGCCGCGTTCCTTGGCGTGCGCTTCGCCCTTCTTCAACACGTTCGCGAGATTGGTCAGCGCGCGCACGAAAACGGGAATGGAGGCCTGGTACATGGAAATCGTCATCTTTGTACTCCGGAGTGAAAGTTGCGAAGCGGCTGTTGTGGAAAGTCAGGCCAGGGATGGCCGTGGTAGTGGTTGTCGGCCGAGCAGCGATCAGCGGACAGGAGAATCGAACGAAGCAGCGATCGGGGACGATCGCACAAATCAAGTCGGCCCGCGCAGGATGCGTGCGGGAAGCATGAAAAGCGCGCGCAGGAATTCGAACACGCCGTCGACCGCGAAACCGAGCAGGCGGAACGGCAGCGCGATCAGCCACACGATCGGCCACAGGATCAACGCCAGCAGCGCGAGCGGCCAGCAGAAGATCAAAAGCAGCAACCACAACAGGAAGGTCATCATCGCGGCGTCCTCCGATCGAGTGCGTGCAGGGTCACATGGGGTCGTGGCCAATGAAAGCCAAGCTCATGTCGTTTTGACGGCGGCCGCGTCCGTGGCCATGCCGCGGGTGGCGCGCACGGTCAGGACCAACGCCATCAGCACGAGTGCCGCGGCCAGCACGTAGGCGACGCCCGGCAAGTGTCCCGAAAGCGGTGCGTGCTTGCTGATGAACAACGCGAACAGGTTGGCGAACAGCGCGGGTCCGAAGATGCCTGCGAGGCTTTGCAGGCTGGTGAGCGCGCCTTGCAGGCGGCCCTGTTCGGCGGGATCGACCTGGTGCGTGATCAGCGCCTGCGCGGGTGGCCCCGCGAGCCCACCGAGGCACAGGAATGGAATGCCGCAAAGGAATATCCACGCGTCCGGCGCGAAACCGAGCACGAAATATCCAACGGCCACGAACGCGAGTCCGGCCAGGATCATCCGCCGCTCGCCCAGTTTCGGCATCAGCCGCCGCACCAGCAGCGCCTGCACCACGCCGGTCAGCACGCCGACCAGGGCCAGCGTGTAGCCGACCGTCTGCGGGCCCCAGCCGTAGCGGTAGTCGGTGTACAGCACGTAGGTGGAATTGATCGAGAGCTGCGCCAGCGCCAGCAGGAAAAACACCGCGGCCAGCGCCAGCACCTGCGGGTAGCGCTTCAGCAGCAGCAGCGAGCCCAGCGGATTCGCGTGGCGCCAATCGAACTTCGGCGCGCGCCGTTCCTTCGGCAGCGATTCCGGCAGCACGATGAAACCGTAGCAGAAGTTGACGATGCACAATCCCGCCGCGACCCAGAAGGGCAGGCGGATCCACAGGTGCCCCAGGAAACCGCCCAGCGCCGGCCCCACGATGAAGCCGACCGCGAACGCACCGCCCAGCATGCCGAACGCGGCCGCACGTTTCTCGCGCGGCGTGATGTCGGCAATGTAGGCGTTGGCGGTCGAGAAACTCGCGGCGCACATGCCGGACACGGCGCGGCCGATGAACAGCAGCCACAGGAACGGCGCCAGCGCCATCACGATGAAATCGATGCCGAGGCCGAAGCTCGAAATCAGGATCACCGTGCGCCGGCCGAAACGGTCCGACAGCGCGCCCTGGATCGGCGAACACACGAACTGCATCAGCATGAACAGCGTACTGAAACCGCTCGACCACACCGCGGCCTTGGCGATGCTGCCGCCGATCAGTTCGACGATCAGGTGCGGCAGCACCGGGATCACGATGCCGAACGCCAGCATGTCGATCGTCACGGTGACGAAGATGAAGATCACCGCGGCGCGACGGCGCGGGTGGTCGAATGACTCGGGTTCGGTCATGGGGTTGGCGTTGAATCGGGACGAGCGCCGCAACTATTCCGCCGCGCGTCACCTTCCCCCGTCGATATCGATGAACCGCAGGAACTCCGCGCGGGTGCGCGCGTCCTCGCGGAAGCTGCCGAGCATCTGGCTGGTCACCATAGACACGCCGCGCTTGTGCACGCCGCGCGTGGTCATGCACTGGTGCGTGGCATCGATCACCACGCCGACGCCACGCGGTGCCAGCACTTCGCTGATGCAGGTTGCGATCTGCGCGGTGAGTTTTTCCTGCACCTGGAAGCGGTGCGCGAAGGCATCGACCACGCGCGCCAGCTTGGAAATGCCGACGACTTTGCCGTCGGGCACGTAGCCGACGTGGGCGCGACCGATGATCGGCGCCAGATGGTGTTCGCAGAACGATTCGAACTGGATGTCGCGCAGCACGATCATCTCGTCGTAGCCTGCGACTTCCTCGAAGGTGCGGCGCAGGTATTCCTGCGGGTCTTCGTGGTAGCCGGAGAACCATTCGGTGTACGCGTCCACCACGCGCTTGGGCGTGTCGCGCAGGCCCTCGCGGGTCGGCTCGTCGCCGGCCCAGCGCAGCAGCGTGCGCACCGCGTCCAGTGCCTGCTCGCGCGTCACTTCGGGCGAGGTCGGCCGGGAAGCGGCGCACAGGGAAGGATTGCGGGATTCGCTCATGGGACAGCCTCTCGCGACGTCGAACGGT
>DATNAW010000123.1:0-2663 GCA_035572335.1 Rhodanobacteraceae bacterium | reverse complement strand
GGTGACACGGCCCGTGCCGCTTGCGCAAACCGACATTTGGCCGGACGGGCGGCCGCGTTCCTTCAAGCTCGCCGCGCGGCAATTCATGCTGGACGGCGCGCCGTTCACGATCCGCAGCGGCGAGATGCATCCAATCCGGATCCCGCGCGACTACTGGCGGCATCGCATCCGCATGGCGAAGGCGATGGGACTCAACACCATCTCGCTGTACGTGATGTGGAACGCGCTGGAATCCGAACCCGGCGTGTTTGACCTCACGACCGGTCGCCGCGATTTCGCGCGCTTCATCCGCACCTGCCAGGACGAAGGCATGTGGGTGTACCTGCGGCCCGGGCCGTACATTTGCGGCGAATGGGATTTCGGCGGCCTGCCGCCGTACCTGCTGCGGCATCCGCACCTCAGCGTGCGCGACAAGGACGATCCCGATTACATGGCGGCGGTGCGCCGCTACATCGCTGCCATCGCGCCGGTCGTGCAGCCGCTGATGGCGGCGAACGGCGGACCGATCCTGATGCTGCAGGTCGAAAACGAATACGCATCGTACGGACGTGACCTCGACTATCTCGAAGCGTTGCGCGCGCTGTGGCAGCAACACGGCATCGATGGACCGTTCTCGATTTCCGACGGCCTCGACCCGCTGCGCAAGGCACACACGTATTTGCCGGGCGCGGCGCTGGGGCTCGACGGCGACACCGATTTGGCGGCGGGGCAGGCCATCGCGGGCGAGCTGCCGGTGTGGATGGGCGAGGGCTATCCAGGCTGGTTGACGCACTGGGGCGACAAGGACTTCGCGCGCGGCGACTTCGCGGCGACGCTGCGCAAGCTGCTCGACGAAAGCCGGTCATTCAATTTGTACGTCGTGCACGGCGGCACCAACTTCGGTTTCGGCGCGGGTGCCAACGCGAACGACGACGGCTCGCACTTCCAGCCGGTGATCACCAGCTACGACTATGGCGCGCCGATCGACGAACGCGGCGTCGCGACGCCGGATTACCACGTGTTCCGCGCGATGCTCGCGGTGCATGCAAGGCGACCGCTGCCCGACGTGCCCGAACCACCCCCGGCAATCCATTTCGCGCCCGTCACGCCCAAACCGTTCGCGTTGCTGTGGGACAACCTGCCGCAGGCGAAGCGCGTGAAGCGTCCGCTCGGCAACGAGTTGCTGTTAGGACAAGGGCGGGGCATGGTGCTGTATCGCCGCCGCATCCGTGGTGGCGGGATGCTCGTGCTCGACGGCGTGCGGGACTACGCGCTGGTGTTCAAGGGCGGCCGCTTCGTCGATTCCGTTTCGCGTGTCGAACATCCGTTGCTGCACTCGAATCCGGCGATCGCCTTGCCGGGCGACGCGAGCGAAGCCGAAACGCTCAAAATCCTTGTCGACAGTTTCGGCCACGTCGGTTACGGCCACGCGATGATTGATCGCAAGGGCCTCGTGGGAGACGTGCTGCTCGACGGTGAACCACTGCGGGACTGGGAGGTTTTCAGCCTGCCGTTGGATGACGCGTGGCTCGGCAATCTCAACCCGCTGCGCACCATGCCCACGCGGCCAGGCGTGTTCTTCCGCGCCGCGCTGCAACTTGCCCGCCCCGGCGACTGCTACCTCGACATGTCCGGATGGGACAAGGGCTACCTGTGGGTCAACGGACGCCTGCTCGGCCGCTACTGGCACATCGGCCCGCAGCAACGCCTGTTCTGTCCGGGTGTATGGTTGCGGGAAGGCAACAACGACGTGCTGGTGCTGGATCTGCACCGCATCGATCCGGCACCGATCGGGAGCGCGGTGAATCTCGATTCCCTGCACTGATTCGGCGCCCGGGTATCCCCCGGTAGAGCAAGAAAAAGGGGCCGGCTTGCGCCGGCCCCTTGCGCCCATCCATTCGTGCGCAGATGCGCTCCTACTTGCTTTCGAGCCCGCGATCCTTCTTCATCGCGTCGATGTTGGGGGCGCGGCCGCGCCAGTCGGCGTACATCTTCGCGAGGTCTTCGGTGTTGCCGCGCGACAGCACCATCTGGCGGAAGCGGTCGCCGTTGGCTCGGGTCAGGCCGCCGTGTTCCTCGAACCAGCCGTAGGCATCGTCAGCCAGCATCATGGTCCAGTTGTAGGCGTAGTAACCGGCCGCGTAGCCGTTGCCCCAGATGTGCAGGAAGTAGCTGGAGCGATAGCGTGGCGGCACGTAGCTCAGGTCGACGTGGTTGTCCTTCAGCGATTTGACCTCGAACGCATCCACGTCCGTCACCTTCGGCGCGGAAGCCGGCAGCGTGTGCCAGGACATGTCGAGCAATGCCGCGGCCGTGGCCTCGGTCATGTCGTAGCCCTTGTTGAACAATTGCGACTTCTTGATCTTCTCCACCAGCGCCGCGGGCATCGGTTCGCCGGTCTTGTAGTTCTTCGCGTAGTGCGCGAACACGGTCGGGTACAGCGCCCAGTGTTCGTTGAACTGCGAGGGGAACTCCACGAAGTCGCGCGCGGTGTTGGCGCCGGACAGGCTCGGGTATTTGGTGTCGGCGAACATGCCGTTCAACGCGTGGCCGAACTCGTGGAACATGGTGATCACGTCGTCCCACGACAGCAGCGCGGGCTGGCCGGCCGCGGGCTTGGTGAAGTTGGCGACGTTGTAGATCACGGGTTTCGTGCCGAGCAGCGTGGACTCGTTGACGAGGTT
>DATNAW010000122.1:0-7226 GCA_035572335.1 Rhodanobacteraceae bacterium | reverse complement strand
TCCATGCCCTTGACGATCTTGCCGAACACCGCATAACCCCAGGTCATGCCGCTCTGGTTGCCGACGTAGTCGAGACGCGGGTTGTCGACGACGTTGATGAAGAACTGCGCGGTGGCGGAATCGGGATCAGGTCCGCGCGCCGCGGCGACGGTGCCGCGCAGGTTCGACAAGCCGTTGTTGGCTTCGTCGGGGATCGGTGGCAGCGTGCGCTTGGGCCGCAGTTCGCGCGTGTACAGGCCGCCCTGGACCAGGTAACCGGGGATCACGCGGTGGAACACGGTGCCGTCGTAGAAACCCTGCTTCACGTATTGCAGGAAATTGGCGACGGTCTTGGGCGCCTTGTCGGGAAACAGTTCGATCACGAAGTCGCCCTGCGAAGTCTTGAACTCGACTTGTGGATGCGCGGGTGCGGCCGGGGCCGCCGCCGAGGACGCCGGAGCAGGTGGCGCCTCCGCATGCGCGCCGAAAACGGCGAACGCAAACAGGAAAACCGCGAACGATGCGGCGAACAATGGACGAAGCGGATGTCGGACGGTCATGGCGCGGGTGGCGGGCAACGCGAAAGCCGCATGATACGCGAGCGCCATGCCTCACACAGCAATGCCCGCGCTCTCACGGCTGCGAGCAAGACGCACTCGCGCAAACCCCGAAGTGCAGCCCGGTTTGCCGGTCGGGCGGAGAGCTGCCCTGCAACGAGTTGCTGTCGCCGCCGTTCTGGTCCTGGTCCAGGTGCCGGCGCCGGATTTCCAGCACGATGGGGGTGATCTGCGCGATGCGCGAGTCGATCTGCGCGCGGGTGTAGTAGTCGAGGTCCTTGCGATCCAGCAGGCGGTGCAACTGGTCCAGCGCATCGGCGGCGTGGCCGGACAGGAACGTCGCGTCGGCATAGGCGATGCCGGCATGCACTTCGTCGCCCGCGACATGGCAGGCGTGGCCGTAGGTCGCATACAGCGAAGGTTCGGAATCGTCGTTGAGCAACGGCTTCAACAAGCCCTGCGCGGCTTTCGCATCCGCCTTGCTGCCGCTGTCGAGCAGCGTCTGGCTGTAATCCAGCACGATCGCCGGATCGTTGGGCCAAGTGGTGTTGAGCGCGGCGTAGCGCCGCAGGGCTTGGCTGCGCTGGCCGGCCTGGCGTTCCGCGTAGGCGAGGCCGAGCGCCAGGGTCAGGTCATCCGGACGGGCCGCCGCCAGCTTTTGCATGATCGGCACGGCTTTCGGCGCCTGGTTCAATTGCAGCAGGGCCAGCGCATAGCCGTAACGGTTGGGAGCCGATGCCGCGAACTTGGCGTTGCCGGACATGTTGCGCGTGTAGTAGTCCAGCACCGAACGCGGATCGCTGGACGACAGCACGCGCACGCGCTCGCGCATCAGCTCGTATTGCTGTTCGCTGGGACCGCGCGCGGAATGGTCGAGCAGCGCCGAGGAATTCTTGACGAACGGCAGCGGCAGCATGCCGTAGCCGGATGGAGCGGTCGTCCCGCTGTCGAGCGCGCCCATCGGCTGTTCCTTGCACTGCGATGCGTCGCTCAGCACGCTGACGCAGGCCTTGACGGCATGCATCTGCTGTTCCAGCACATGCGCACGCGCGCGCGCGTCGGCGATGCGCACGCTGGTGACCGGGTGGTCCTGCAGGAAGTCGGGGATGTTGCCAGCCGCCATGCCGCCGTCGCCGCCGGGGCGCAGCAATTCCTGCATGTGCGCGAACACCGTCGCCATGGCTTCGGGATCGAAACCCGCCTTGGCCAGCGTCTCGATGCCGACGTGGTCGGCTTCTTCCTCGTCCTTGCGGGTGAAGTCGATCATGTGCTGCTCCATCATCGCCATGACCGAATAGAACGCGCCGATCGCCGGATCGACACCTTGCGAGTACGGCGTGTTGCCGTAGCCGTAGCCATAGGGCTGGTTCTGGTAGTTGTTGTTGCGGTCGGAATCCGTGCGCGAAGCCGCCAGCGCGGCCGCGAATGCACCGAGCACGTAGAGCGGCGTGGATTTCTTCTGGTCCTCGATCGCGCGTTGCAAATGATGCTGGCTGATGTGTGCCAGCTCGTGCGCCATCACCGCCGCCAGCTGGTCCTGGTTCTGGGTGATGGTGAACATGCCCGAGAAAATGAAGATGTAGCCGCCGAAGGTGGCGAACGAGTTGATCTCGGGAACGTTGATCAGGGTGAAGGTGTAGTGCTGGGTCGGATCGGCGCTGACGGAGGCGAGGCGGTAACCCAGCGTGTGCAGGTACTGGTCCACCTGCGGATCGTCCAACACCAGGTGTGCCGCCCGCAGTTCGCGCAGGAATTCCGCGCCGTACGCCTCGGCTTCCTGCGGCGACATCACCGTGTCGGCGGAACTGCCGAGACTGGGCAGGCGCACATCGGCCTGCTGCGCGGCGGCAGGCAGCGACAAGGCTACCGCAGCGGCGAACGCGAACAGGGTCTGGCGGCGAAGGCGGAACGGCATTGGGGTCGGCTGGCTCCGTTCTGGATATGACCGGCGAGCGCGCGAATGGTTCGAGTTTCGGCTGAATGCGGCCTGCCGGGCCAACGGCCATTCTCGGCTGGGGCATGTTCAGCGGCAGTAAAATGAATCGGCAATTTCCAATCCGACCCGCATGGCCGACATCGAAATCTACTCCACGGCGATTTGCCCCTATTGCATCGCCGCCAAGAACCTCCTGCAGTCCAAGGGACTGGCGTACCGTGAATTGCGCATCGACACCGACGCGAACGCGCGCCGCGAGATGCTGTCGCGTGCGCCCGGTGCCCGCACCGTGCCGCAGATTTTCATCAACGGCGTGCACGTGGGCGGCTTCGACCAGCTCGCCGCGGCGGAGCGCAGCGGCAGGTTGACCGAACTTTTGCAAGCCGCGCCGTAACATCCGATAATTCCGCGTTTGCCTTGTCCGCATCGCCGCTTGCGCGGCGATGCCTGAAGGAGCTTTACGTGACGAAAACGATTGCGGTAATCCGTGGCGACGGCATCGGCCCGGAAATCATGGCGGCCACCCTGAAGGTGCTGGATGCGCTGGAGTGCGGGCTCGATTACGAGTTCGTTGAAGCCGGCATGGCCGCGCTGGAGAAACATGGCGAGCTGTTGCCGCAGGCCACGCTGGACGTGATCGCGAAACACGGCGTTGCCTTGAAGGGGCCGTTGACCACGCCGATCGGCAAGGGTTTCTCGTCACTCAACGTCGCGCTGCGCAAGCACTTCGACTTGTACGCGAACGTGCGTCCGGCGATCAGCTTTCCGGGCACCAGGGCGCGCTACGAAAACATCGACATCATCACGGTGCGCGAGAACACCGAGGGTGCATATCTCTCGGAAGGCCAGACGTTGTCCGACGACGGCGAGGTCGCGCAGTCGATCGTGCGCAACACGCGTACCGGTGCCACGCGGATCGTGCGCCATGCGTTCGAGCTGGCCGTGCGCAAGGGCCGCAGGAAAGTCACCGCGGTGCACAAGGCCAACATCATCAAGACCGCGTCGGGCCTGTTCCTCGACGTCGCGCGCGAGATCGCAAAGGATTATCCGCAGATCGCGTTCAACGAAATGATCGTCGACAACACCTGCATGCAGCTGGTGATGAACCCGTGGCAGTTCGACGTGATCGTCACCACCAACCTGTTTGGCGACATCCTTTCGGATCTGTGCGCGGGATTGGTGGGCGGTCTCGGCCTCGCGCCCGGCGCCAACATTGGCCGCGGCGCGGCAATCTTCGAAGCCGTGCATGGTTCCGCTCCCGACATCGCCGGCAAGAACATCGCCGACCCCTGCGCGCTGCTGCTGGCCGCGGCCGAAATGCTGGATCATCTCGGCATGGTCGACAAGGCCACGCGCGTCCGCGACGCGATTCGCGCCACGCTCGAAGCGCACGACCGCGTCACGCCGGACCTCGGCGGCAGCGGCACGACGGAATCATTTGCCGAAGCGTTGGCGGAGCGCGTGCGCGGCTGATCGCCGCGCAGCGCCGTTCGGATTTTGCTCAGCCGAACATCCCGGGCTTGTAGTCGCCGACTTCGGGTTGCGCGGCGATGTTGATCCGGTTCCAGCTGTTGATCAGCGTCACCAGCAGCGTCAGATCGACCAATTCCTTTTCGTCGAACCGCACGCGGGCTTCCTCGTACAAGGCATCCGGCACCGACTGGTCGTGCGTGGGCAGTTGCGTGAGCGCTTCGCACCACGCCAGCGCGGCGCGTTCGCGCGCGCTGTAGAAGGGCGTTTCGCGCCAGGCCGGCAGCACGTACAGGCGTTGTTCGGCCTCACCCGCGGCGCGCGCATCCTTGCTGTGCATGTCGAGGCAGTAGGCGCAACCGTTGAGCTGCGAGACGCGCATCAGCACCAGGTTGCACAGTTTCGGTTCCAACGTGCTTTCGTGCAGTTGCTTGCTCAGCGCGAACAGCGGCTGCAGCGCAGCGAAATGTTTCTTGAGGGTGAAACGGGACATGGGTGGCTCCTTGGGTTGACGTGGCGGAAGTCCGTCACTCAATACAAGGACGCGCCACCCGCGCATTTCGTGACCGCTTCGATCCGCGCCAGCTTGCCGGGGTGGCGGATCGTGTGGATCGAGGTGATCCGCTTCCCGTCGCAATCGATCCACATCGCGTAGAACAATTGCCGATCCCGCCAGCAGAGCAGCGCGGGTGCGCCGTTCAGCGTGCGCAGTTCGTAACGCAGTTCCACGGTTCGCGCCTGCCGCGCGAGCTGCAGGTACAGCCGCGCCAGCCGTTCGGCGCCGTGCAGCGGATGCAAGGTCGCGCGCGCCAGGCCGCCGCCGTCGGCGACGTGCACCGCGTCCTCGGCGAACAGTGCGCGCATCGTTTCCTCGCTGGGTTGGCGCATGGCCTTGACGAAACGCTGCAGCAGGCGGCGCTGCGCGGGCGCATCCATGTGGAAGCGCGGGCGGCCTTCGCGCAGCCGCGCCTTGGCGCGGTGCACGCGCTGGCGGCAAGCGTCTTCTTCGATGCCAAGGATCGCCGACGCCTCGGCGTGGCTGTAGTCGAAAACCTCGTGCAGCAGGAACGCGGCGCGTTCATCGGGACTCAGGCGTTCGAGCAGCAGCAGGAACGACAGGGTCAGCGTTTCGCTGCTCTCCAGTTCCGCGTCGGGCGAACTGGCCGCCGCGTTCATGGGTTCCGGCAGCCACGGACCGGAATAGTGTTCGCGCTCCGTCCTGGCGCGCCGCAGGCGGTCCAGCGCGATGCGCGTAGTCACGGTGACCAGCCATGCCTCGGGATCATCCAGCGCGTCCATGTCCTGTGCCTGCCAGCGCAGCCACGCGTCGTGCAGCACGTCTTCCGCATCAGCCGGCACGCCGAGCATCCGGTAGGCGAGGCCGAACAGTCGCGTGCGGTGTTGCTGGAACAGATCGGTATGGCCATCCACGTCCTGAACTCCGGCCGGTTTATCCAAGGACGTGCGAAGCGGCCGCGGCGTGACAGTCTCAGCGCAGCAGCGGCCACGGCGCCAGCAGCAGGATCCACAGCAGCGCCACGCTGCCCGCGAATTTCATCGCCTTGAACAGTTTGCGGTGGCGCTGCTTGAAGCCGCGGCTTTTCTCGCGGCGCTGGCGCAACGCCGAAAACAGGCGGTTGATCGCTCCTCGCGGCTCGCTGACCTGGTTGGGCGAGGCGGTGATCGCGCCCATGAAATTGCCGACGTGGTGGTTGATCCACGCCATCGCGCGCGAACGCAGCGGGCGTTCGAGGTCGGCGAAGAAGATCACCCGCGTCATGTCGGTCTTGTTCTCGACCCAGTGCACGCAGGTTTCGTCGAAGATCACGTCCTCGCCGTCGCGCCAGAAATATTCCTGGCCGTCCACGAAAATGTGGCAGTCGCGCGAATTGGGCGTGATCAGGCCGAGGTGGTAGCGCAGCGAACCGGCGAACGGATCGCGGTGCGGGTTCAGCGTCACGCCCGGAGGCAGCAGCGCGAACATCGCGGCCTTGACGCCGGGGATGCGGTTCACCAGTTCCACGGTTTTCGGGCACAGGGCCTGCGCCGATGGCAGCGGTTCGCCGTACCACTTCACGTAGAAGCGCTTCCAGCCGACCTTCAGGAACGAGGCGAAACTGGCGTCGTCGTCCTTCAACGCGTCGCGGATATGGCCCTGGTCGAACAGGCCGGCGGCTTCGTCGCGGATCGCCTCCCAGTTGTCGCGCAGGGCGTCGACGGCGGTGAATCGCTTGCGGTCCGGGAACGCGCCGGCCGGTACCGCGGAAAACGCATACATCAGCAGGTTGTACGGCGCGAACACCGTGGCGTGGCTTGCCAGCTGTCGGCCGAGTTTCAGGCGCACGCGCGAGCGAAAATGCACCATGGTCGCGCTGAGCAGGAACAGCACGATCAGGCCCAGCAGGACGAGGCGAAGGATCAGCAGCGCGGACATGGTGGGAATGGCATGGGATTGCAGCGATTTTAGCGCGGGCGCTGCGCCAGGACCCTGAGCGGGGTCATGCCGGGCGCGTAGGCGTGTTTCAGCGCGCGTTGCACGAACGCGATCGCGCGGCGCACCGCCGCGCGTGGCGCGCGGCCTTTCGCCAGTTCCGCGGCCAGCGCAGCGGAAAGGGTGCAGCCGGTGCCATGCGCATCGAACGGCAGCTTGCGATTGCGGATTTCGAAGTTGCCGCGGGCATCGAACCAGCGATCGACCACCTCGCGTCCGCGGCCGTGTCCACCCTTCAGCAGCACGGCTTTTGCGCCGAACGCGTGAAGCTTCTCCGCGGCACGTTCGCCGTCGCGTGCATTGCTGATCGGGATGCCTGTCAGGGCTTCGGCTTCCGGCAGGTTGGGTGTCAGCACGTCGGCCAGCGGGATCAATTCATCGATCAATACGCGCACCGCATTTTTGTCGAGCAGTGGTGCTCCGGAAGTCGCGATCATCACGGGATCGACGACCAACCAGCGCGGCTCGCGGCGTTCCAGTTCGCGCGCGATGCAGCGCACCGTGCGGGCATCGCCCAGCATGCCCGTTTTGGCTGCAGCGATTGCGAAGTCATCAAACACCGCATCGAGTTCCGCGCGCAGGTGTTGCACCGGCACGGGATGAACCGCAGCAACGCTTTGCGTGTTCTGCGCGGTCAACGCCGTGATCACGCTGGTGCCGTGCACGCCGAGCGCTGCGAAGGTTTTCAGGTCAGCCTGGATGCCCGCGCCGCCGCCGGAATCGGAGCCGGCGATGGTGAGGCAGATGGCGGGCCTGGGGATAGGGGATTTGGGATTTGATGTTGCCATTGTGT
>DATNAW010000121.1:0-10193 GCA_035572335.1 Rhodanobacteraceae bacterium | reverse complement strand
TCGACTTCAAGTTTGGTGGGTGAAATCGCGCTTCGCGCGATTTCAGGCGCGACATGGATGTCGCGCCGGTGAATACCGCACCATGGATGGCTGCTCGCCTGACGCCTCATCGCGCTTCGCGCCGGTGAATACCGCACCGTGGATGGCTGCTCGCCTGACGCCAACATCGTTGGCCGCGCTGTTTCAGGCGCGGCACGGGCGAGGCGGAAGCGGCCGAGCACACCCCACGGCCCGCCGAGCGCCGAAGGCGAAGGCCGGACTTTTCTTGTGGAACGGGATGCGGAACAAGAAAGCCGCACCGGTGTAGCTGCGCCAAGGGACGGTTGCCTGCCGATGGCAGCAGACGTCAATGCTTGTGCTTCGTCCGCCGCGCATGCCGCGGCTTGCGTGCAGGGTGCTCCGGCCGATCCAGTTCGGCCCAGTCCTCGTGCGGCAGTCCGAGCAGGTCGTCCAGCAGCATCGGCATCAGGCCGGCCGGCGTATTGCTTTCGCAATTCCACAGCACCACGACACCTGCGTGGTATTTCGGGAAGAACCCGATCATCGAGCGATAGCCTTTCACGGCGCCGGCGTGGAAGATCAGCGTTTCGCCGGCGTAGTCGTACACGCGCCAACCCAGTGCGTACGATGCCTTCTTCACGCGCGCGCGCCGCCAGTTGGAAAACATCCGCTCGGTCGGGGTATCGATGATCGGCGAATGCAGTACTTCCAGCAGGGAATCGGGCAGCACCATCGGACGGCCGCCCATCTGCGCGATCAACCACTGCTCCATGTCGCGGATGCTGGCATTGACGCCCGCCGCGGGCGGTATGTAGAAGTTGTCGTTGGGTTCGTAGGCGACCCATTGCTTGCCGTGCTGATAGTGCGGGCGCGCCCAGCTGCGGCTGTTTTCCAGTCCGTCCCGGCCGTAGCTTGCGGTCGTCATGCCCAGCGGCAGGAACAGGTACTTGTCCACCAGCTGCGAAAAGAATTGCCCGGTCTTGGCGTAAATGACATCGCTGATCAGGGAGAAGGCGATGTTCTGGTAGCCGTAGCAGCTGCCGGGATCGCAGGTCAGCGGAACGGTGTCGAGTTTGCGTTCCAGTTCCTGGTAGGGTACGCCATTGGAAAGCAGGTTGTCGTAGGCGTTGTGCGGCAGCCCGATGCTCTGGCTCAGGATGTCACGCACGGTGGCTTCCTGCGAGGCGTTGGCGTCGCGCAACTTGAAGAACGGCAGCACGCTCGCAAGCCGCGTGTCCCAGCTCAGCGCGCCCTGCCGCACCAGCAGGCCAGTGAGCGCGGTGGCGAAGGCCTTGGACAACGAGGCCAGCCGGAACACGGTATCCGGCTGCACTTTGGCGCCGGTGTTCGCATCCGCGTAGCCGATCGTGCGCTCGTAGCGCACCTTGTCGTTGACCACGACCGCAGTGGCAAGCCCGGCGGTGCGGTTTTCCTGGGCGAGTTGGTCCAGCCAGCGGTCGTAGTCCTTCAGCGCCGTATCCACGCGCGCGGCCGGCAGCATCGCCTGCGTGCCGGTGTGCACCACGGTGGGTTCGGGTGGAACGGGGTTGCTGTGGGTCTGGACGGCGGGCGCGCCCAATGCGAGACCTGAAACGAGTAAGCAGGTGAGTCCTGCACAGAAAGCCAATACGCGCATGCTATGTCCAAGTGTGCGATCATCCCTGATCGCCGTATCGTTCAGCTTGGCGGTTACCGGAACGGTTCTCGCCGGGTCAACACCACCATGGCCTTGAAGCCGCCATCCATGGCCAAGAGTTCCATGGCCGACCTTCCACGACAGCGGCTTCGGCCGAAACATTAGGAGACGACAATGACGGGTCTGATCATCATCCTGATCATCATCGCCATCATTGTGATTTACTTGATTGCGATCTACAACGGTCTGGTCACTTCGCGCAACGCCTACAAGAACGCGTTTGCGCAGATCGACGTGCAGCTTACACGCCGCCACGACCTAATTCCGAACCTCGTCGAGACCGCGAAAGGATATCTTGCGCACGAACGCGAAACGCTGGAAGCCGTCACGGCCGCGCGCACTGCGGCAGTGAACGGGTTGGCCGCCGCCAAGGCCGCGCCGGGCGATCCGAATGCGATGCAGCAATTGGCCGGCAGCGAGAATCAGTTGACCCAGGCGCTCGGTCGCCTGTTCGCGGTCAGCGAAGCGTACCCGGATCTCAAGGCCAACCAGAACATGATGCAGTTGTCGGAGGAACTCACTTCCACCGAAAACCGCGTCGCGTTCGCGCGCCAGGCGTACAACGATTCGGTGATGAACTACAACAACAGGGCGCAGGTGTTTCCCTCGACGCTGATAGCGGGACCGTTCGGATTCACACCGGCCGAGCAGCTTGCGATCGACGATCCGGCGAAGCGGGAAGCGCCGAAGGTGAGTTTTGCGTAAGTCGCTTGCGCTTTCGCGCGAGCTGTAAAGAGCCAGTTGGCGGCTGCGCCGCCTGCAAAGGGTAGGGCGTACGTCATGGCGGCTGTTTCTCTTTGCGCTTTACTCTTTGCGGCGCCGCGGGCGCGACTTGCAGCGAGTGACTGACGACTCCATGGATTTCTTCGCCCAACAAGCCAAGGTTCGGCGCTCCAGCCGCACGCTGGTGTGGTTGTTCGCGCTGGCGGTGCTCGCGATCGTGGTCGCGGTCGATCTGGTGTGCATGTTTTTCCTCGTGGGCTTCCGCCCAGGCGCACTGATCGGCATCACGATCGCGGTGATCGCTGTGATCGGCTTGTGCTCGGCCTATCGCGTGGCCAGTCTTTCCGGTGGCGGTGCCGCGGTCGCGCGCGAGATGAATGCGGTCGAGGTTCCCGCCGACACGACCAATCCGCAATGGCAGCGCCTGCGCAACGTGATCGAAGAGGTCGCGATCGCCTCGGGCGTACCGGTGCCCGGCATCTACGTGATGCAGGACGAGGCCGGCATCAACGCGTTCGCGGCGGGCTACACGCCGGCCGACGCCGCGGTATGCGTGACCCAGGGTTGCCTCGACAAGTTGAACCGCGACGAATTGCAAGGCGTGATCGCGCACGAGTTCAGCCATGTCTTGAACGGCGACATGCGCCTCAACATCCGCCTGATGGGCCTGCTGTTCGGGATCATGGCGATCTGGGTGGTCGGACGCTTCCTGATGTGGGGCGGTTATTTCGGCCTGGGCGACGACAACGGCGGCGGGCGGCGGCGCGGTGGCAGCAGCGGACAGGTCGCGCTGGCCGGCATCGCGTTGCTGGCAATCGGTGCGATCGGCGTGTTCTTCGGGCGTTTGATCCAGGCCGCGGTGTCGCGTTCGCGCGAGTCGCTGGCCGATGCCTCGGCGGTGCAGTTCACGCGCCAGACTTCCGGCATCGCTGGCGCGCTGAAGAAAATCGCGGTTTTCGAGGAAGGCTCGGCGTTGCAGGCCCCGCGCAAGGACGAGGTGCGCCACATGCTGTTCGGCGACGCCGAGCAGAGTTCCTGGTTCGCGACGCACCCGCCCATCATGCAGCGCATCAAGGCGCTGGAGCCGGGCTTCAAACCGGAAGAACTCGACGCCTACGTCAAGCAGTGGCTCGCGGCTGGCAACGACCCGAACAACATCGACCTGCACGCAACCCTGCATCCGTGGGAAAAGGCCGTCCACGATTTCGCGCGCATGGATGGCGATGAAGACATCCGCACGGCGCCGGCCGATGCCGCGCGACCGATCGGCGGGGTGGTGCCGATGCGCGGTGCAGAAATGGCCATCACGGCTGCCGGCGTCGCCGCGCAGGTCGCATCGCCTGGCACCGACGATTACCGGGCCGCGAACGACCTGCACGCGCAGATTCCGGCCGCGCTTGCCGCGGCCGCGCGCGATCCGCGCGGCGCACTCGCAACGGTGTTCGCGCTGGCGATTTCCGGACATCCCGATCTGCAGGCGCAGCAAGTGCAAACGGTCGCGCAGGCCTTCGATGCCGCACTGGCCGATGCCGTGCGCAGCCTGGCTTCGCGCATGCAGGATCTGCATCCGATGCTGCGCCTGCCGCTGGCGCAACTCGCGTTTCCCATGCTGAAACGCCGGCCGCGCCCGGAGCTCGACCGTTTCACCCAAACACTCGATGGACTGATCCATGCCGACGGCCGCGTGGATCTCGACGAATACTGCCTCGCGAAACTGGTGCAGGCGCAAGTGGTCGCGGCGCTCGATCCCGCCGCCGGGTTCAAGGCGGGTACCTTGAAGCTCACCGACGCGCAGGACGAACTGCGCGACCTCGCGGCGCTGCTCGCGCACTTCGGCAACGACGATGGCGAAACCGCGCAACGTGCCTTCCAGGCCGCGATGCACGACGCGTTGCCCAACGCGTCGCTCCTGTACGCGTTGCCGGAGGACTGGCAGGCCGCGCTGGATCGCGCGCTGGCGACGCTCGCGCGCCTCACGCCGGAAGGCAAGCAGTTGACCGTGCGCGCACTGGCGCGTGCGATCGCCGCGGACGGCAAGGTCACGGTGGCGGAATCGGAATTGCTGCGCGTAACGTGCGCGGTGCTCGGCTGTCCGTTGCCGCCTTTGCTTGCCGGCAATGCTTGAACGGGCAGCGGAAGCGCGCCGGATCGGCGTGGCGGCGCTGGCGTTTTTCTTCCTGCTCGCCGCGTATTACGTGATCCGCCCGGTGCGTGATCAACTCGCGGGTGCGACCGGTTCGGTCGCGCTGCCGTGGTTTTACGCGGGCACGTTCGTCGCGATGCTCGCCGTTGCGCCGGTGTTCGGCTGGTTGTCCGCGCGCCTTCAACGCCGCCGGCTGTTGATCTGGAGCTACGGTTTTTTCATCGTGTGCCTCGTTGCATTCGTGCCGCTGTTCGCGCAGCAGGCGCGCATCGGTGCGCGCGAGCTGGGTGTCGGCTTCTTCATCTGGGTCAGCGTCTTCAACTTGTTCGTGGTGTCGCTGTTCTGGAGCCTGATGGCGGACCTGTTCGACGGCGAATGCGCGCGGCGCGTGTTTCCACTGATCGCGCTGGGTGGCGCGTTCGGCGCGTTGGCGGGTCCCGCGTTGACTTCGCTGCTGGTGGAACGCATCGGCGTCGCGCCGCTGCTGGCGGTGTCGGCGATCCTGCTGCTGATCGCGCTCGGCCTGATGCTGTACCTGTCGGCGACGAACACCGGCACGCATGCCGAATCTGCGCCGCTCGGCGGCTCGATGCTGGCGGGATTGCGCGCGACCTTCGCCGATCCGTTCCTGCGCCTGATGGCGTTGCTGATGCTGTGCTCGGACGGGGTGGGCACGCTCGCGTACGCGCTGGTCGCTGATTACGCCAAGGCGCATTTCGTCGATGCCGCCGCGCGCACCGCGTTCTACGGACACATCGATCTCGCGGTGAATCTCCTCCAGATGGCGTTGCAGGTCGGACTGACGCGCTGGATGCTGGCGCGCTTCGGCATCGTCTCGGGCCTGGTGCTTCCGGCAGCGGTGAACGTGGCGATGCTGATGGCGGTGGCGCTGTTCGGTGCCTCGCGCTTCGGCCTCGCCGGCATGACCATCGCGCTGATTCCGCTGATGCTCGTGGTGACGCGCAGTTTCGCGTACGGCGTCACCAAACCTGCGTCGGACGCGCTGTACACGCGCACCGCACGCGAGATCCGCTACAAGGGCAAGAACTTCGTCGAGACCGCGGTGTGGCGGTTCGGCGACGTCACGGTGGCGAGTGGGTTGGATGGCCTGCGCGCGCTCGGCGCTTCGCTGGGAACGATCGGCGCGGTTTCCGCGGCGGCGGCCGGTCTGGCCGGCGTGTTCGGCTGGCGTGCGGTCGTCGCCAGCCGCATGGCGAAGGACGCGGCTTAGACCAGAAGCGTGCGGCGCAGGTCGTGCGCGTACACCACGAGTTCCGGAAAGAACGCATCGAAGCAGCACTGCAGCACCTCCGCGCGTTTGAGCAACGCGGGCAGTGCCTCGCCGACGGGCGATGGCCGTGACAGGCGCCGCGCCAGTGCATGGAACACGTCGTCGACAGTGGCTTCGTCGCCGTAGGCCGCGGGCAGATCGTGCGCGTGCATCCAGGCCAGAAAAGCGCGCAGCGATTCCGGCAACTCCGCCGCGCGCGCATCCAGCAGCGCGAGCCAGCGTCGCGAAAACCGCGCCAGCGGTTCTTCCGTGCAACAGCGCGGCCAGTCGCGCACCAGCAGATGGTCGAACCAGACATCCAGCACGATGCCGGCGTAGCGCCGCAAGGGCGGTTCGAACAGGTTGCGGGCTGCCACGACTTCCGGATGCACGTCGGTGAAGCGATCGATCGCGCGATGGAAACGCAAGCCGGCCTGGCGCGCTTCGGGCCATGCGGGGTCGGGGTGGCCGTGGACAAAATCGCCTTGCGCGCTGCCCAGCGCGAACTCGACGCCACCGGCGTCGGCGAGCAGGGCATGGGCGAGGTGGTTCATGGCTGTTTCCCATTATCATCCACCCCATGAGCGACGCCTTGCCGCCGGCCCCGGCCGGCTTCCCAGACGCCCCCGCCACGTTTGCGCTCGCCGGCCCTGCCGGTACGCTGGAAGTGGCGACCGCGGTGCCGGAACCGGACCAGGCGCGTGCCGGCACGGTCGTGGTCTGCCACCCCAATCCGCAGCAGGGCGGCACGATGCGCAACAAGGTCGTCACGATGCTGGAGCGTGCGTTCCGCGAATCGGGATTGGCGACGGTGCGCTTCAATTTCCGCGGCGTCGGCGCCTCCACCGGCGAGTTCGACAACGGCGACGGTGAAAGCGGCGACCTGGTCGCGGTGGCGCAGTGGGTGCGCCAGGCACGGCCGGGCGACGCGTTGTGGCTGGCAGGATTTTCATTCGGCAGCTACGTTGCGCTGCGTTCCGCACGTTCGCTGGCGGCGGATGCGCTCGTCACCGTCGCGCCGCCCGTCGGGCGTTATGAATTCGCCGAACTGGCGATGCCGGGCTGTCCGTGGCTGGTCGTGCAGGGCGAAGACGACGAGGTGGTCGATCCGCAGGGCGTGTTCGACTGGATCGAAACGATCGACCCGCAGCCGACGCTGATCCGCATGCCCGAAACCGGCCACTTCTTCCATCGCCGACTGATGGACCTGCGCGGTGCGGTGAAGAATGCGATTCGTTCGTGGCTCCCGCCGCCGCGATGAGCGAAACGCAAGGGGTTCCTTCCCGCGTGCTTCCGAGCGCGCTCTATGCACGTGGTGTCGCGGAAAACCGTTGGCAGGACGATCCGGCGCAACGCGCTGCGCTCGAAGCGTTCGATCGCCTGCACGATGCGCTGCTGGCGCCGTCGCCGGGCATGTTCGAACGCCTGCGCGCGCGTTTCGCCGGCCACGCGCAGACGCTGCGGGGTTTGTATCTGTGGGGCGCCGTCGGCCGCGGAAAGACGATGCTGATGGATCAGTTCACCGCTTCGCTGCCGGCAGGCCTCGCGCTGCGTGTGCATTTCCACCGTTTCATGCTCGACGTGCACGCGCAGTTGCGCGCGCTCGGCGAGGTGCGCGATCCGCTTCCGCGCGTTGCCGCCGGCATCGCCGCGCGTTCGCGGGTCTTGTGCCTCGACGAGTTCATGGTCGCCGACATCGGCGACGCGATGATCCTTTACGGCCTGCTGCGCGCCTTGGTGGAACGCGGCGTCACGCTGGTCACGACGTCGAACACTCCGCCGCGCGATCTCTATCGGAACGGCCTGCAGCGCGAACGTTTCCTGCCGGCAATCGCATTGCTGGAGCAGCATTGCGAAGTGCTGGAAATCGCGTCTTCGCAGGATTGGCGCCTGCGCGCGCTGACCCGTGCGCCGGTGTACCTGACGCCCGACGACGCGCGCGCGGAGGCGGCGCTGGCACGGCTGTTCACGGAACTGGCGCAAGGCACGGTCGAGGAAAACGTCGGGCTCACGATCAACGACCGCGGTTTCCGCGCGCGCCGCGTGTGCGCGCAAGCCGCATGGTTCGACTTCGCGGCATTGTGTGACGGGCCGTATGGTTCCGCGGACTACATCGAACTGGCGCGGACCTATCCGGCGATCCTGATTTCCGGGTTGCCGCAGTTCACGCCGTTCAACGAAGACGCCGCGCAACGTTTCGTGCACCTGATCGACGAGCTGTACGACCGCCGCGTGAAACTCGCGGTGACCGCGCAGGTGCCAGTGGTGGAGCTTTACGACGGCACGCGCCTGCGCGGCGAGTTCGCGCGCATCGAGAGCCGGCTGATCGAGATGCAGAGCCGGGAATACCTGGGCGAAGCGCATCGTCTCGCATCGTCCGAATGATTTTTATCGCACGCGTGTCGAATCGCGCATGCCTCGCTCGTCATTGAGGCATCGAAGCCAGCAGCGAGAGCATCACCGTGACAACTGTCACCCGCCAAGGCATGACATCCCGCCCTTTCGACATGGGTTCAGCCCTTGCACAATGATGTTGCCGTAAATACAATACCGCGCAGTTCAGTTAAGCAGTCCGCCCTCCGGCGCCTTGCAGAACGCTTCAGACCGATTCCCGCCTGAAAGACGCATCCCATGACTCCACTCAAGTCTGCCGCGAGGCGGGCCACGCTGACGATCGCGACCCTGGCACTTGCCGGGTGCGCAGTCGGCCCGAATTTCCGGGTTCCGGCCGCGCCCGCCGCCGATCGCTACACGACCGCGCCCCTGCCGCAATCCACGGCCACCGCCGACACGGCCGGTGGTGATGCGCAGCGCTTCCTCGAAGGCGAGAACGTGCCGCAGCGCTGGTGGACCACGTTCGGCAACGCCGAACTGGATCGCCGCGTGCAGCAGGCGTTCCAGCACAGCCCGTCGATCACGGCCGCGCAGGCCGCGTTGCGCCAGGCCGAAGAAACCGCCAAGGCCGCGCGCGGCAGCCTGTTCCCGTCGCTGGACGCGAACGTCGGCGCCACCCGCGCCAAGGAACCCGCCGCGCAAACGGGAACCGGCAAGGCGCTCGGGCCTTTCACCGTCTACAACGCGGGCGTCAGTGTCGGCTACGTATTCGACATTTTCGGCGGCGTGCGTCGCGGCATCGAAGCGCAGCAGGCGCAGGCCGACGTCAGCCGCGCGCAACTCGACGCCACCTATCTGACTTTGGCGGCGAACGTCATTACCGCGTCGCTGCAGGAAGCGTCGTTGCGCGAGCAGGTCAAGGCCACGCATGAGATCGTCGGTTCGCTGAAACAGGAACTCGACATTGCGCAGAAGCAGCAGGCGATCGGCGCAAAGTCGCTGTCCGACACGCTGGCCGTGCGCTCGCAACTCGCCGCGACCGAAGCGACGCTGCCGCCGCTGGAGAAACAGCTCTCGGCGACGCAGAACCAGCTCGCGACCTATCTCGGCGTCACGCCAGCGCAATTGCAGCTGCAACCGGTGACGCTGGCCGAAGTGACGCTGCCGACCGACATTCCGGTCAGCCTGCCGTCCAGGATGGTCGCGCAGCGTCCCGACATCCGCGCGGCGTCGGCGCAGTTGCACGCCGCAACCGCGCAGGTCGGTGTCGCGACCGCCGACATGCTGCCCAAGCTCACCTTGAACGGCAGCCTGACCAGCCAGTCGCTCACCGAATCGGGCCTGCTCGCCGCGGGCAGTGGCGGCTGGTCGATCGGTCTCGGCTTGTTGCAGCCGTTGTTCCATGGCGGCCAGTTGCTGCACCAGAAGCGCGCGGCTGAAGCCGGCATGGACGCGGCGCTGGCGGATTGGCAGCAGACCGTGCTGGTCGCGTTCCAGAACGTCGCCGACTCGCTGCAGGCTCTCGACTATGACGCGCAGTCGCTGAAAGCACAAAGCACGTCCGAACAGGATGCCCAAAAGCTCTTGTCGCTGACGCGCGAGCAGTACCGCGTCGGTGCGGTCGATTACCTGACCCTGCTGTCCGCCGAACGCCAGTACCAGCAGGCCCGCATCGCCGAAATCTCCGCACGCGCCTCGCGCCTCGCCGACACCGCCGCGTTGTATGCGGCGCTGGGTGGCGGTTGGCAAGGCGCTCCGCAATTGTCCGAAGCCAACGCATCGAAGCCCTGACTATGAACGCATACGCAACTTCCGCGCGACCGAAGCAGCGCAAGCGCCTGATCATCGTGATCGTCGCGGTGGTGGTCCTGTTCGGCTTGCTGATTGCCTGGAACACCATCAAGGGCCATTTCATCGCCCAATTCATGAAGTCCATGGCCAACCCGCCGCAGACGGTCAGCACCATGACCGCCGAATACCAGGACTGGCAGCCGCACGTCGACGCGGTCGGCAACGTGCGTGCGGTG
>DATNAW010000120.1:0-7707 GCA_035572335.1 Rhodanobacteraceae bacterium | reverse complement strand
GGCCAGGCGCTCCCAAAGTTCCTGGTTCTTGACGGGCTGCTTGTCGGCGGTGCGCCAGCCGTTGGCGCGCCACTTCGCCAGCCACTGTTCGATGCCCTGCTGCACGTAGCGCGAGTCGGTGGTCAACTGCACGCTGCACGGACGCTTCAACGCTTCCAGTCCTGCGATCGCCGCCATCAATTCCATGCGGTTGTTGGTGGTGACGGCTTCGCCGCCTGCCAGCATTTTCTCGACGCCGCCCCAGCGCAGCAACGCCGCCCAGCCGCCCGGCCCCGGGTTGCCGAGGCAGGCACCGTCCGTGAACAACTCCACCGCATCGCTCATGCACACTGCCTGTGCGCGCCGGGCATCAGCGGACTGTGCTCGACCGCGCGATGCTTCGACGTTTTGCGCAGCGGCAGCAGCGCCAGCACGCTGCGACGCGCTTCGACGATCCACGCGCCGCCCGCACTGCGCACCAGCCAACCGGGCAGTCCGTCGGCACCGCGCACGCGCGGCCACGGCGCGCCGCAACGTGCGGCGGGCAACACGTCCAGACCCGCGCGTTGCAATGCACGTTCCCAGCGCCGCGGCGCGACACCGCGATGCCAGAGCGAATGGGGATGCAATCCCGCGACCAGCAGTTTCCCGTGCGGTGCCAGCACGCGCGCGAGTTCCGGCGCGAACGAGACGTCGGTTGCACCGGGGAAACACGCCAGCACGGCACAGAAGGAATCGTCGGCGAACGGCAACTCTTCCAAGCGCATGCGCAGGGGGCCGCACCATTCCGATTCAGCGCCCGATGGACTCAGTGCGGTCCAGCAGGCAATGCCGGCCACCGCGGGTGCGGTCATCCCGATCGCCTCCAGGAACAGGCCGTGCGTGCCCACGACGCGCGCGAGCCGCGCCGCACAAGCTTTTGATATGTCTGCGCCGAGTGCCGCGAACACCGCAGCGTCGCGCGACGATCTTTCTGCTGGCGGGTGGCTGTGCAATCCGGTTCCATCGCCTGAACGTGCTCGCGCCCATTGTGACGGAATAGTGAGTAAACGATAAGCGGCCGCCGTCATTTAACGGTCATCTAACGAGCTTCAGTTACTGCCCTGTTACGGTCGCGGTTTCTTTTGGCCGGATGCCGCATGCCGACCCTGCGCCCGCTCCCCGCCCTGAGCGACAACTACATCTGGTTGCTGGCCGACAATGCGGCCGGCACCGCCGTTGTAGTCGATCCGGGCGAAGCCGGACCGGTGCTCGATGCGCTGGCGGTGGACGAACTGACGCTCTCCACCATCCTGCTGACGCACCACCATTCCGACCACATCGGCGGCACGTTCGAACTCGTCGAACAGTTCCCGGATGCCGTCGTCTACGCGCCGCACGACGATCGGATCGCCAACGATGCACGCCGCGTGGGCGGTGGCGACATCGTGACCATCGACTCCCCGGCCGCGCGCTTCCAGGTCATCGAGGTGCACGGCCACACGCGCAGCCACATCGCGTATTACGGCGAAGGCCTGCTGTTCTGCGGCGACACCTTGTTCAGTCTCGGCTGCGGGCGGCTGTTCGAAGGCACGCCCGCCGAAATGCTTGCGTCGCTGGATCGGCTGGCCGCGTTGCCCGGCAACACGCGGGTTTGCTGCGGGCACGAGTACACGCTTTCCAATGCGGCTTTCGCGCAGACGGTGGAACCGGACAATCATGCGCTCGCTGCACGCACCGAAGCCGCCCGCGCCCTGCGCGCGCGCAACACGCCCACGCTGCCTGCCGTACTGGAAGACGAACGGGCCGCCAACCCCTTCCTGCGCGTGGATGCAATCAGCGACGAACGCATGCCATGGCCAAGCGGCGCGGCGCCCTCGCGAAGCCGCGTGGATCGGTTCGCGGCGCTCAGGCTGGCCAAGGATCACTTCCGGGCATGAGCACGCCGCGCACCACCACGATCTGCACCCGCCTTGGTCTGACGCTTGCGATTTCGATGGTGCTCGCGGCCTGCGCAACCCAGCCTTCCAGGCCATTGAAGGCACCGCCGACACCTGCGATGGTCACCCCCATTCCCGTGGTTCCCGCGCCCACCACCGGGCCCGCGCCGGAACCGGCGAATGATCCGTGGACGAGCATCGTCGCCAGCGACGTGATGCACGACTGCGCGGACTCGCCGATGATCCGCGCGAATGCGCGGATGTACACCCGCTCGCCGGAGCGTTTCGAGCAGCTCCTGAAGCAGTCGCTGCCGCTGATCATCTACGTGCACAAGCAGCTGCAGGACGCGGGGATACCGGGCGAATTCTCCATGCTGCCCATGCTGGAAAGTTCCTACAACGCGGCCGAGCCTGCCCGCAGGAACGATCCCGCCGGCATGTGGCAACTGATGCCGCGCACCGCGCGCCTGCACGGCGTCACCGTGAACCGTCATTACGATGGCCGCCTCGATCCGGTGGCGTCCACCCAAGCCGCCATCAAGATGCTGAAGGCGCTCAACGGGCAATTCGGTGATTGGCGTCTCGCCGACATGGCCTACAACGCCGGTCCATACGCGGTCATGGGCGCGCTGCGCGAACATCCGGAAACCGGCAGCGAAGCCATTCCTTCGATTCCGGTCAGCCACATCACGCGCACCCACCTCGCCCGCCTGATGGCGTTGAGCTGCATCCTGCGCCGGCCACAGCAATTCCACGTCCAGTTGCCGCAGCCGTCGTCCGCGGACGAACTCGCTGCAATCGAAGTGCCCGCCGGCACGCGCCTGAAGGATGCCGCCGGCATGGCGGAAATATCCGAAGCGACATTGCGCGGGCTCAACCCCGGCTACATCGGCGCCAGCGTGCCGGCCGACAGCCCGCGCACGCTGTTGCTGCCGGCGGGCGCGGTGGATTCGCTGGCGACCGCGCTGACCGTCGCCGCGGCGGAACCGGTCGCGCAGGTCAACACGAAGGAACAGAATGCCGGCCCCAGCAACAGCCTGCCGCTGCCGGCGGAACCCGCCGCGCCGCCGCAGGACGACGATTCCGCGGCAGCGCCCGCTCCCGCGCAGCATCGCGTGCGCAAGGGCGACACGCTGTGGTCGATCGCGCATCGTTACCACGTGAGCGTGAAGGACCTGAAGCGCTGGAACCATCTGCACGACAGCGACGTGCGTGCAGGCCAGGAACTGCGTGTAAGAGGGTAAGTCAGGCGCTGCGCGCCCTGTAAAGGGTAAAAGAGTAAAGCGCCAGAGCGGGCCCGCCGCTTCTATCAACTCTTTACAGCGCCGCAGGTGCGACTTACGGCTCGCGAAGCGAGCGACTTTCCATTCCGCGTACAATCTCCGGCTCGATTCCGATTGGAGCAGGCGGACATGGGTTTCCTCGAAGGCAAGCGCGCACTCGTCACCGGCATCCTCAGCAATCGCTCGATCGCGTGGGGCATTGCGCAGGCGTTGCGACGCGAAGGCGCCGAACTCGCGCTGACCTATGTCGACGAGAAACTGCGCAGCCGCGTCGACGAAGCCGCCGCGCAGCTCGGCACGGACATCGTGCTGCCGTGCGACGTGGGCAGCGACGGCGACGTCGAAAAGCTGTTCGAGAGCCTTGGCAAGCGCTGGGACGGACTCGACATCCTGATCCACTCCATCGGTTTCGCGCCGCGCGAAGCGCTCCAGGGCGCATTCCTCGACAACCTGACGCGCGAAAACTTCCGCATCGCCCACGACATTTCCAGCTACAGCCTCGCCGCGCTGGCCAAGGCCGCGCGCCCGCTGATGAAGAATCGCCACGGCGCGATCCTCACGCTTACCTACCTCGGGTCCGAACGCGCGCTGGCCTCGTACAACGTGATGGGCCTGGCGAAGGCCAGCCTTGAGGCCAACGTGCGTTACCTCGCGCTCAACCTCGGCCCCGAAGGCACGCGCGTCAACGCGATTTCCGCGGGACCGATCAAGACGCTTGCCGCATCCGGCGTCGCCGGGCTGCGCAAGATGCTGGAACACGTCGAGCAGGTTTCGCCGCTGCGCCGCAATGTCAGCATCGATGACGTCGGCAACGCCGCGGCGTTCCTCTGCTCCGATCTCGCCGCCGGCATCACCGGCGAAGTCGTGTACGTCGACGCCGGCTACAGCACGCTGGGCATGGCAGGGTTGGACACCGGCGCCTGATCCGTTTCCGGCGGATGCTCACGCGTTAGCGAAGCGCCTACCGACGAGCACGGGCTGCAACAACACGTCGTCCCTGCGCTGGACATCGACGAAACCCGCCTCCGACATGAGCTGCATGAGGCGTTCGGCGGTCACGGCGTAATAACGGGTCACGAGCACCCGTGTTTCGCACGTTCCGTTGAAGTCGGTGGTCAAATACATCCGCAAGTCGTACCAGTCCGCATCCCACTCCCACACCTGCACGCGAGAAAGCGGCGGTTTCCGTCGTGCCTCAAGCGGTAAGGCCGCACATCCGGGCTCTTGCGCTCGATCGATGCGTAGTCGCGCACCGAGATCACCATCCAGCCGCCCGGCTTCAGGACGCGATGAAAACTGGCAAACGCTTGCGCGATCGCGTCGTCCGAAAGCAGGTGGGGCACGCTGTTGTCGCAGGCGATCACCGCGGCGACCGATGCCGATTCGGTCCCGGCGAGTTCGCGCATGTCATCGATGCATGCTTCCGCCCGTAGCCCGCGGCGGTCAAGTTCCGTTTTGAATCGCGCGACGGCTCCAGCCGACAAATCGGACGCGACGACACGGTGGCCTTGGCTGAGCAATCCAAGCGCTTGCGTGCCGACACCGCAGGCGGCGTCGAGCACGGTGTCATCGCGCGCGAGGCCCAGTTCCAAAAGCAGCTTCGACAAGGCCGCGCCTTGTCGCGCGATGGCGTCGTCCCAACTCGAATACAGCGACGGGTAGAACGGCGCGAGTTCGTCGTAGAAACCTGCCGTGTCCGGATCGCTCACGATATCGTCTGACGGGCGTCACGCATGGACGTGATGCCGAACGGTAGCACAAGCGGTTCCGGCAGCGCGGTCGCATCAAGCGACGCGCGCCGCCAACCTATCAGAGCCGCTGCGGCGCCGTTTCGATCTTGGCGTGCTTGCGCAGCACGTCGAGGAAGCCTTGCAGGTCGGCCTCGCCGAACGCACGCGCCATCTGTTCGCGCAGGAAACCTTGCGCTTCGTTCGGCACCTTGGACATGTCGCCCGGTTTGACTGCGGTCAGATCCACGAGCGCGTAATGGCCGCCCTTCAGCGGCACCAGCGCGTGGGTGCCCGAATCCTTGGCCGGATGCGCCATTTCGAACACCGCCTTCAGCAGGTCGGGATCGACGTTCTCGGCATTGCGCATCACGCCCGTTTCCTGCTGGACTTTCTGGCCCGACGACTGCGCGAGCGCATCCAGCTTGGCACCGCCTTGCAGTTTCGCGAAGGCCGCTTCGGCCGCGGTCTTGGCAGAAGCATCGACGCGTTGCTGGATGATCGCCTGCTTGATCTGGTCAGTCACCTGCGCCAGCGGCTTCGGCGCCGCCGGAATGTGCTTGTCGACGTGGATCACGACCATGTGGTTGTCGCCGAGGTCGATCGGATCGGACGTGTTGCCCTGCACCAGCACGATGTCGGAGAACGCGGCTTTCACCACCTTGGGGTTTGCCGCGATGCCGCTCTTGGCGCCCTCGCGCCCGAACAGCGGCGTGGTCTCGACGGTCAGGCCGAGCTTCTGCGCGGCGGGTTTCAGCGAGGTCGGATCGTTGTAGATCATGTCGGTCAGCTTGCCGCCGACATCGCGATATGTGTCCTCGCGCGCGCTCTTGGTCGCTTCGGCGGCCAGCTGGTCGCGCGCCTGCGCGAACGTTTCGGTGTGACCCTCGCGCACGTCGCGCAAGTCGATGATGTGGTAGCCGTCGGAGGTCAGTACCGGCGCGGAGATCCCGCCTTTCTGCATCTTGTCGAGCGCGGCCTGGAATTCCGGACCGGCATCGCCCTTCTGCAACCACCCAAGATCACCGCCTTGACGCTTGGAACCCAGGTCATCTGAATATTGTTCGGCCAGCTTGGCGAAATCGGCGCCGGGCGCCTTCGCCAGCGCGTCGATCTTCTGCGCCCGGGCCAGCGCGGCCTGCTTCTGCGCGGCGGTCGGATTCGCCGGCAACTTGATCAGGATGTGCGAAACCTGCCATTGCCCGGGGCTGACGAAACGCGACTTTTCCTTGTCGTAAAGCGCCTGCAGGGCCTTGTCGCTCAGGTCCGGCGTGACCTTCATGGTGGCCGCATCGAGATCGATGTAGTTCACCGAAACCTGTTCGGGACTCATGAACGCCGAGGTGTGCGCCTTGTAGTAGTCCGCGATCTGCGCGTCGGTGACATTCTGCTGGTCGGCGATCGGCGCCGGTGGCGGCAGGTCCACGAAACTGAAGTCGCGCTGCTGCAATTGCAGGCGGAGGAAACTTTCCGCATCGGCCTTGGTGCCGAAGGCGGTGCCGACGATGGCTTGAGGAAGCTCGCGGCTCGCGAGATCCGAACGAATCGAATCCTGGAATTCCTGTGCGGTCTTGCCGACCTGGGCGAGGTACGCGAGGTAGGTCGTGGAATCGAACTTGCCGTTGACCTGGAACACGGGATACGAGGCGATCTGGTCGCGAACTTCCGAATCAGGCACGCGCACGCCCAGCTTGTCGTTCTCGCTCAACAGCAGCTGGCGGTTGATGACCAGATCCAGCACTTGCTTCTTGACCTCGGGTTTCTCGAAGTCCGCCGCTTCCATCGTGTTGCCGGGCGCA
Organism: Rhodanobacteraceae bacterium; assembly: GCA_035572335.1. GTDB lineage: Bacteria > Pseudomonadota > Gammaproteobacteria > Xanthomonadales > Rhodanobacteraceae > 66-474. Next base: position 1,000 of record DATNAW010000120.1, on the reverse strand, counting down.
TTCATCCGCGCCTGCCGGAAATTGTTGAGGGCGGTCTGGAAATCCTGCTGCGAGATTTCGTGGCCGTCGACCCTCGCAACCCATGTCGCGTTGCTCTGGCTGAAGTAGCCTTCGATGCCGAAGAACAGGAACGCAATGACCACCAGCACGCCGAAGATGGTGATGACGATCCAGTTCTTGAACAGGTTGCGGATGAATTGCAGCATGGGTACCGCCGTGACGATGGCCAAGTCAGCCGGGTATTGTAGGGCAAGGCGGCGCCCGCTGCGCCGTGTTGGTGGGTGCTGAGGGGATCGAACCCCCGACCCTCTCCGTGTAAAGGAGACGCTCTACCGCTGAGCTAAGCACCCATGTTGTTGTTCGGGACCGGGCATCCTGCCGCGGCCCTCACGAAAACGGTCGCGGCAGAGCCGCGCCACGTTTTCCGCGTCAGCCGCAAGCGGCTTCCGCGCGCGGCACATCCATGTGCCGCAAATCTCGCAAGCTCAAATGTTGTCGCGACTCGCGCGTAGGTTGGGGTGAGCCCGAGCTTCATCCGGGCGAACCCCAACGCTCGACTTTTGGATCCCTGTTGGGGTTCGCATGAAGCCGCTCACCCCAACCTACATCGCGCGAAAATTACACTCCCCGAAACGCAGCGGCCGACGCAAAGCGCGTCGGCCGCTGAATCCAGCACACGGCCGGCGCGAGCCGGCCATGCTTCAAAGCTCAGTTCAGCGCATCCTTCAGCGCCTTGCCCGCCTTGAATGCCGGCACCTTGGAAGCCTTGATCTTGATGGTGGCGCCCGTGCGCGGGTTGCGGCCGGTACGCGCGGCGCGCTTGCGCACCACGAAGGTGCCGAAGCCGACCAGCGACACGTCGTCGCCCTTCTTCAGTGCACGCTTGATCTGGTCGGTGACGGCGTCGAGCGCACGGCCTGCATCGGCCTTGGACAGATCGGCGTGATCGGCGATTGCGTTGATCAACTCAGCTTTGTTCATGGAGACTCCCTCTTGGGTT